>JAGBTY010000034.1 GCA_017631085.1 Clostridia bacterium | reverse complement strand
TATTTATTTATTTATTTATTTGTGTTTTCTTTGTTGTTTTCTTGTGCGTTTTCAGAAGACTTGCATTTCCTTGAGAAAACCTTTGAGCATTTTTGAATTTTCTGACCGATAGAACGGAAGGTCTTTTGCCATGCGTTCTCATGATGCTCGTATGGGTTTACAACCTCACTCTTTTCAAAGTAAGCGGCAGTGTCGGTAGGACGGCCCTTCATTTCGAGACGGTGATCTAAAAATTCGGTGATGATGGTAATAAGAACTGCTGCAAACGGAACGCCAATTATCATTCCTACGATGCCGAAATAGTCGCCCATGATTATAATTGTGATAATGATCGAAAGAGAGGAAAGTCCAGTAGAGTTTCCGTGGATTCTTGGGGCAATTATGTTACCGTCGATCTGCTGAATAACGAGAATGAGAATGACGAACAGAAAAGCTTTCGCTTGATCAGCAATGAATATGATGAGGAATGAGGGGATCGCTCCGATAAAAGGGCCGAATATCGGAATGATATTCGTAATACCAACCGTGACTGCAACGAGAGGAGCATATGGAACGCCAAAAATCATCATTGCAATAAATGTTACGATACCGACTATTACCGCGTCTATCACCATGCCGATAAAGTATGTGCTGAACGTCTTGTTTGTAAGATAAACATATCTCATGATACGGCCATTTGTATTTCCGGTAAACATTGCGGCACAGAGCTTTTTACCTTGAGCCTTGAGTTTTTCCTTGGAAAGAAGAACGTAGATCGAAATAAAGAAAGCGAGAAGGATATTCTTGATGCTTTCCACAAGCCACGAGCCTACGTTGACCGCTGTGTCACCAATAGTTTCGACTGCATCTCCAGAGGAGAAGAGGTCAAGAAGGAATTCTTTTATCTTTGCCGAGTCCACAAGGGTGGCGTAATCCGTGTTGCCCGTTACGTTTACCGCAAGGTCATTTATCCAAGCCGACGCGTTGTCGATATAATCGGGAAGATTTTTGATAAGGTCAGTAAGAGAGGTAATAAGCGAAGGAATAATAAGAGCTAAAAGCACGGCAATGACAGCCAAAGCCGCAAGATAGGTAACTATCAGGGAAAGAGCACGAAGAAGATGCTTGTTTTTTATCTTCCTGAATGCCTTGAGTTCAAGCATACGAAAAAGAGGGTTGAGGATAAAAGCAATAGCTCCACCGAGAAATACGGGGAGAAGCACAGCTGCAACGCCTTTGGCAAGACCTGCTAACGTTTCTATATTGATAATGAGATAGACGGAAAGAAAAATAGAAACAGAAACGATAATAAAAACGTTTATGGAGAACTTTTTTTCTTTCTTTGTCTTTTTAGGTGTATGAGCATCGGTCGTGATATCCTCGGGTTCGGGGATATCGTTTACCCCATTTTTCTCGTCTGTCTCATTTATATTTTCATTCTTTTTTTCTTCCATTAAAATGCCCTCCGTCAAAAAAGAAAATACATAATAATATTTTATATCTTTTTTTATTTTTAGTCAATAGGTTAAAAAAAATTTACACAAATATAATGAAAATAATATCAAAACCTTGAAAAAAAAAGAAATTTGTGATATATTTATAAAAAAGGATATGGGGGCAAAAATGAGAATCGTAAGTGAAAAAGGATATGCAAAAATAAATCTCCATCTTGACGTTACGGGGATTATGGAAAACGGGTTTCATAGCGTCAGAACGGTTATGCAAACGATAGATATATATGACGAGATAACTCTGAGTGAAAAAGAAGAGGGAGATAAAACGATAAGCATCTCCTGCGACAGAGAGGGAGTACCGTCCGACGAAAAAAATCTCACTTGGCGTGCCGCAAGAGCGTATCTTGATAGGATCGGAACGGAAATGGGCATTCATATCCATATAGCAAAGAAAATACCTATGGCGGCAGGAATGGCGGGGGGGAGCGCTGACGCGGCGGCAACGCTCCGAGGAATAAACCGCTTATGCGATAACGCACTAAATGTCACAGAGCTTTGTGCTATTGGAGGCTCTCTTGGCTCGGATATTCCTTTCTGTATCGTAGGAGGAAGTGTAATTGCCGAGGGCAAGGGAGATATAATGCTCCCATTCGTTGGATTTCCTGCAGGAACTCTTCTGGTAACCGCTTGCGGCGGAGAGGGCGTTTCAACACCTTGGGCATATAAAAGGCTTGACGAGGTATATGGCTTCGGCAGAAAAAGTGAATATGTGCCGAAGGATATAACCTGCTTGAAAAAGGCTTTGTTTTCGGGTGACGTGATGGCTGCGGCAGAAAATATGTATAATATTTTCGAGAGTGTCGTACTGCCCGAAAGAGAAACGGCGGCAAAAATAAAAAGGATACTTGAAGAGAACGGAGCAATACGCGCCATGATGAGCGGAAGCGGTCCTTCCATATTCGGTATATTTGACTCGTTGGAGTCTGCCGAAAGGGCAGCATCTGCCATAAAAGCCATGGGTATATTTGCCGGGGTGACGGTGACAAGATAAAATATAGACAAGGGTTCGGAAGATTTTCTCTTCCGAACTTTTTTTAAATAATTTGCCGAAAAATTCCGAAAAAAATTAACACTATATACGGCTATGCGGTTGACAAATCGTACTATATATTGTATAATATATATTAATATACAAAGGGGGATTGTGCTTTGTCGTATAAAAGTGATGTTGAAAAGGTCAGGGCAGAGATAAAGGAAAGAAGAGAAAGATGCTTTAGCATAATACGTATGACCGTAATGCTTCTCGCACTGTCTCTTGTCTTTTTGACCGTTTTTCTTATTATAGATTCGGTGTCGTCATGTAATGGTGGACTGGGAACAAAGGATACGGTGCCACCGACCATAACCTTTACACAGGGTGATACCGTGTATTCAAATCTCGGTGAGCCTATCAGCTATTTCTCATATGCAAGTGCCGCCGACGACACGGAAATTGAAAGATTTGAGCCACAGTCACCCAATGTGGACATAAATAAAGCGGGTACTTACAAGGTGACCTACATTGCTACAGATGCGGCGGGGAACACCTCATATAAAGAGCTGACTATAATAATCACCAAAGCCGAGTATTCAATGCCTTCGCTTATGAAAAAGGTAAAAACTCTTGTGTCTGCCATCCGTATTACCGACAATATGACCAAGGAGGAGCAGGTCAAGGCGATATTTAAATACGTAAATTCTCCCAATGAGAGTGCGAGTAATGCAAACATTCAGTTTGTTGATGTGTCGAACGTTCCTGACATCGACAGAAAAAATTGGAAGGAAGATTGGGTTGAAGAGGCACACCGTACTATAGAATCAGGACAGGGCGACTGCTATTCCTACTATTCGCTGTCAAAGGCGCTGTTTACATACCTCGGAATAGAGCATCGTGATATAAAGCATAGCGGAAACGAGGACGGAAGCACACACTTCTGGAGTATGGTAAATATCGGAACGAGTGAATCACAAAGATGGTATTATTACGACTCAACGAGACTTAAAGAGCCATTTGAATCGGGAAGCGGCTGTCTCTTTACCGAGAGCCAGCTCTACGATTACAATACTCAAGTAAATCCGGGATTTTACAATTTCAAGCACGACGGATTCCCCGATACTTCAGCCAAAATAATAAACGAAGATTATAAGTGGTAAGAGAGATGCAGAAGAATATACTTGAATATCTTGAGGCGAGTGCCGAAAGATATCCCGAAAAAATATACCTTGCAAATGAAAAAGACGGAGAAGAAATGACCTTCTCTCACACACTGTCCTCTGCAAAGGCGATAGGAAGCCACCTGCTCGGAGAGGGGCTGTATAAGAATGGCGTGGTTATATTCATGGATAAAAGTCCAAAGACGGTCACGGCTTTCTGGGGAGTGGTCTACGCTGGTTGTTATTATGCGTGTCTCGACGGACAGATGCCGAGAGCAAGGATAGATGCTATACTTGAATTTTTACATCCGAGCGCGGTCATATGCGACAAAAGAAATGAAAAGACAGCAAGGGAGCTTGGCATTGAAAGGGTTTTTATTTACGACGACATAGCCGAGGGAGCAGTGAATGACGAAAAGCTTTCCGCTGTAAGAGCAGGACAGTGCGATATCGACCCAATATACGTTGTGTTCACATCGGGATCAACGGGAGTGCCCAAGGGAGTGGTTGCCTGTCATCGCTCGGTAATAGACTATACCGAAAGTCTTGTGAAGGCCATCGGTTTTTCAGAGAAAACGGTTTTCGCAAATCAGACACCTCTTTACTTTGATGCACCACTCAAGGAACTTATGCCTGCCATGAAAATGGGAGGAACGGTGTATTTTCCACCGAAAATGTATTTTTCTTTCCCAATGAAGCTTATAGATTTTCTCAATGAAAAGAAAATAAATACGGTCTGTTGGGTCGTTTCTGCATTTACGCAGATATCCTCTTTGGGAGCGCTTGAGAAAAAAGTACCCGAGCATCTTACTACCGTCGCTTTCGGAAGCGAGGTCTTCCCAAAGGGTGAATATGCTAAATGGAGAAGAGCGCTCCCCGATGCCGTGTTCTATAATCTTTACGGACCAACCGAAGCCACGGGAATGTCATGCTATTGGAGAGCAGACCGAGAGCTATCGGAGGACGAGCCTATACCGATAGGTCGCCCCTTCGATAATACCGAAATACTTCTTCTTGACGGAGAGGGAAGAGAAAGCTCGGAGGGAGAGATATACATCAGAGGTACGTCGGTCACTATGGGATATTTTAATGCTCCCGAAAAAACGAACGAGGCATTTGTTAGAAATCCCCTGCGCCCCGAATTTTCAGAGATCATCTATAAAACGGGGGATATCGGAAAATATAATGACCGCGGCGAGCTCGTGTTCGTGTCAAGAGCCGATAACCAGATAAAGCATATGGGACACCGTATAGAGCTTGGTGAGATAGAGGCAGCCGCTCATAAGACTGAGGGCGTTCGTGAGGTCTGCTGCGTATACGATAGAGAAAACAAGAAAATAAAGCTTTTTTACGTGGGAGAAACAGAGGAGAGTGACCTTTTGAGAGCTCTTTGCGACGCTCTTCCAAGATATATGCTTCCGTCCGAATGTAATCGCATAACAGTGATGCCTAGAACAGACAATGGAAAGCTTGACAGAAAAAGCTTTTTGAATAACAAATAAATTCCAAATGAAAGGAAAAACATATGGAAAAGTTGATTTCTATTCTCTCGGAGCTTCATCCCGAGGTTAATTTCGAAATAACAGAAGGACTTATCGACGAGGGAATACTTGATTCTCTTGATATCGTTAAGATAGTGACCGCAATTGACAGCGAATTTGACGTTCTCATTCCAGCAGAGGAGATAGTGCCCGAAAACTTCAACTCCGCAAAGGCTCTTATGGAGCTTGTTGAACGCCTTGAGGAAGAATAATTCGGAGAGATAGATGAGCTTTACGTCTTATGGCTTTATAGCCTTTCTCGTTCTTTTGTTCGGGGTGTATTTTGCAACGCCGTGTCGCTTTCGTTGGGTGACCTTGCTTCTTGCGGGATACGTTTTCTATGCCTTTTCAGGACTTGAAAACTTCATTTTTATTCTCGCGACTACGGTCTCGTCCTATATCGCTTCAATGGTGATGAAAGGAATGGCAGACCGAGAGGATGCGTATATTTCAGCCAATAAGGAAAGCATGGATAAGGACGCAAAGCGTGCCTATCGCGCAAAGGAAAAGAAAAAAAGAAGAGCGGTACTTATTGTCGCTCTCGTCTTTAATTTCGGTATTCTCGCAACCCTCAAATATTCGGCGTTCGCCGTAAATACCGTAAATGGAATAAGCGGACTTTTTGGAGCTACTCCCATGAGGCTTCCGTCACTTCTGTTGCCCTTGGGCATATCCTTCTATACCTTCGGTACTATGGGATATCTTATAGATGCATACAGAGGACGGGCAAAGGTGGAGAAAAATCCCGCCAAGCTCGCTCTGTTCGTGTCTTTCTTCCCATCACTCATACAAGGTCCCATCTCACGTTTTTCTGAGCTTGAGCCACAGCTCGTAGACCCAAAGCCCTTTAGTTCCAAAGTCTTTTTCTTTGGACTTCAGCGAATAATATGGGGTTTTTTCAAAAAGCTCGTTATTGCCGACAGAATACTCGTGGCAATGAATATGCTTTTGGGTTCACCCGACAGCTACGGTGGAGGATACGTTTTTATCCTCATAATATTCTATTCCATTCAGATATACGCCGATTTTACAGGTGGAATAGATATAACTATAGGTATTGCCGAAGCGCTTGGTATAAAGCTTGCGGAGAACTTCAAGCGCCCTTTTTCCTCAAAGACCACAAAGGAATATTGGGAAAGATGGCATATCACGATGGGCTCGTGGTTCAGAGATTATATCTTCTATCCAATGTCTTTTTCAAGGTCGATGATGAATCTTTCAAAAAAAGCACAAAAGAGACTCGGAAAAAATATAGGAGCAAAGATACCTCTTTACATATCAAGTATCGTCACCTGGTTCGTTACGGGAATCTGGCACGGAGCAGGGTGGAACTTTATCGTGTGGGGACTTCTCAATTGTGCTGTGATACTCGTGTCCGACGAGCTGACTCCCCTCTACCGTCGATTCCATTCAAAATTTCCGAAGCTTGCTGAAAATAAAGCATATCTCTGCTTCATGTCGGTAAGAACATTTTTGCTTATGGGAGTCATACGCTCTCTCGACTGTTATCGAAACGTGGGCAGAAGTTTCGCCATGTGGGGAAGTATGTTCACATCGAGGGGGTGGGGAGATATGCTTCGAGGAGGAATGTTCGACCTCGGACTTTCTCTCTTTGATTACGCCGTTATCGGTATTGGCTGTATCGTTATGTATACGGTAAGTAAAATATCGGGTGACGACAGAGTGATAAGAGACAAGCTTTACGACCGACCGATACTTTGCGCTTCGCTTATGACGCTTCTTACCCTATCGGTACTGCTCCTTGGAGCGTACAGCATAGGCTATGACGCATCAAGCTTCATTTATAACCAATTCTGAACAGATGGGATATAAATATAAAATGAAAAAAAGAATCATAGCTCTTGTTGCGTCCATCCTGATACTTACCCTCTGTATCATTCTTCTCGGACAGCTTACAAGACCGAAATACACCGATAACGCGGAGGGCGCGCTTATCGGAGAATATTATGACAATGCGGGAGATAACGACCTCATCTTTGTGGGGGACTGCGAGGTGTACGAAAGTTTCGTACCTGCAATGCTCTGGGGAAGGTACGGAATATCCTCGTATATCAGAGGAAGCGCCCAGCAACTGCCCTGGCAGTCCTACTATATCCTCGAAGAAACATTTGAATACGAAACTCCAAAGGCTGTTGTCTTCAACGTATATTCACTTAAATACGGCACACCTCAAAATGAAGCATATAACAGAATGACGCTTGACGGAATGAAGTGGTCGTCCTTAAAGACAGACGCGATAAAGGCATCTATGACCGATGAGGAAAGCTTTATCGAATACGTCATTCCGCTTCTTCGCTTTCATTCAAGAATAAGCGAACTTAACCGAGATGATTTCAAATATATGTTCTCGTCACCTGAGGTGTCACATAACGGTTATCTTATGCAGACAGGCGTCGTTCCAATGAATGAAAGCGATAGCATGGAGCCACTTGAGCTGCTGGATTATATGCTTCCCGAAAGAGCCATGCAATATCTTGATAAAATGCGTGAGCTTTGCGAAGAAAACGGCAGTGAGCTTATTCTCGTAAAAGCTCCCACGAACTCGTGGGCATATTGGTGGTACGACGAATGGAATATTCAAATAGAGGAATACGCCGAAACATATGACCTTGCATATTATAATTTTATTCCCGAAGTGGACGAGATAGGAATAGATATGAGTACCGATACTTATGACGGAGGATTGCACCTCAACGTACATGGCGCGGAGAAGCTTACCGAATATTTTGGACGGATACTTACCGAGAAGCACGGCTTTGATAGCAAAAAGGGAATAGATCCCGAGCTTGACAAAGCATGGAATGAACGCGTAGAAAAATACTATGACGATAAAAAGGGAGAATAAATAATAATGAAGAAAAGAATTTTTAGCTCATTGCTTACCTTAAGTCTTGCAGTATTGCTTATCCTTACTGCACTTGTGGGCTGTGATAAAAATGAAAACGGTACAAATGGCGACACAGACAAGGCTTTTGGCGTCACCGTAAACGGAAAGAGTTTTTCTCTGGGTGATAGCGTCAGCGTCCTTGTTGATATTGCGGGTGAGCCTCAGTCCATAGCCGAGGCAGGCTCGTGCGGTGACCAGGGAACGCTGAAGAAATATACTTATAGCTCAATGTCGGTGCTCGTTCTTGAAAATGATAAAGGCTCTACCATTGATTATATCTCGCTTTCAAACGACCTCGTTACCACCGATAAGGGAATACGCATCGGTGCTTCCAAAGCAGACGTTACCGAAGCCTACGGTGATCCCAATACCGATAACGGCACGAATATCCAATACATTTCGGGCGAATTTGCACTCAAATTCGGAATTGAGAACGATAAAGTGACCTCCATCACACTTATAAGAACTACGGAATAAGTTAAGAGCGATATCTTACATCAAAGCCTTCTCGTGTCGAGCCGGGAAGGCTTTTGTTTATATCGAACGAATGGATGCCATTATTTTGCCTTGATAATGTGCCGCAAAGCAAAAATTAGCACTGTTTACAAAAACTTCACAAAAAACTTCTGAAAAACTCTTGACAAAAGAGGGAAAAAGTTATAAACTTTATACAGTTGATTAGCACTCATGAATATTAAGTGCTAAAATCACTAAAAAAAGGGAAGGAGAGAGAAAAAATGGGAAACGGAGCTCTTGAGCTTAGCGAAAGAAAAAAGATAATTTTAAAAGCGATAGTAGAAGCTCATATCGAGGGCGGAGAGCCTGTAGGTTCTAAGTTTCTCATGCAAAACGACCTCCTTAGCTGTTCTTCCGCAACCATAAGAAACGAGATGGCAGAGCTTGAACAGATGGGTTATCTTTCACAGCCTCACACTTCGGCAGGTAGAGTGCCAAGTGAGGCGGGATACAGATTTTACGTTGACTCTCTTGTCGAACAATACGCGAGGACGACACATGAGGTATCACAGATAAATCAGATACTAAAAGCCAAGATGTCCGAGATAGACCAGATACTCGAGATGGCGTCAAAGCTTGCTTCCTCCATGACGAACTATACGGGTATTGCCATAAAGCCCAAGGCATCGTCGGTAACCATGATAAAATATGAAATCGTTTCAATAGATAAAAATAATTTTGCTATGGTAATGATAACGTCGAGCGGAGCGGTAAAAACTAAAAGGGTAAAGACAGTAGAGGACATTCCCGAGGAAGCACTCAAAAATCTTTCCGAGATGTTTAATGGAGTTCTTTGTGGACTTACTGCCGATATGATAACGCTTCCGATAATCATGGAAATGGAAAACGCAATGGGAGACGGAGCGTTTCTCGTAAGTCCCGCTGTAAAATGCGTGTATGAGGTCATGAACGAGATAGACGGAGGAGAGCTTAGATATTCGGGACTTAATCACCTCTTGAAATATCCCGAGTATTCGGATACTCAACAGCTGGGTCAGCTTCTCGGAACACTTGAGGATCAGGACGAGATACTCGACCTTATATCCGAAAGTGAGATAGATAATATAAACGTGTTCATAGGCTCTGAAAGTCCTATAAAGGTAATGAATAATTCGTCCCTTGTTTTTAAACCTATAAAGAGAGGCGGACGAACGGTTGGTATCATAGGAGTTCTTGGTCCGCGACGCATGAATTATAAACAGGTGCTTAAAACTCTCGACGATATCGGCGGAAATATCGCAGGTATGATAAACGAAACGGGAGAGCTTAAGGCAGGAAAGACTACGGATGTAGAGAGAGGAGATAATGATGGAGGATAATAAGACAGTTAATAACGAGGAAGAGCTTAACAAAAACGCAGAGGCACAGGTCGACGAGACTGTAGAGGAAATAGTGACCGAAGCAACAGACGCGGCAGAGGAAGAGGTTTCGGAAAAGACATCAAGATCTGATAAAAAGAAGCAAAAAAAGATAGACGCAGAGCTTGAGAAAATGAAGGCCGAGGTCGCGGAAGCAAACGACAAATATATGCGCTTGTATGCCGAGTATGATAACTATCGCAGACGTTCCGCAAAGGAAAAGGAAGCGGCATGGGGTGATGCTTATTGCGATGCAATAGAACAGATACTTCCTATACTTGACAATCTGGAAAGAGCGGCACAGTATGGCGGTGACGATAAAGAATCACCTCTGGCTAAAGGACTTGAGCTGACACTTAAGAGCTTCTCGGAAACGCTCGAAAAAATGGGCGTTCATGAAATAGAGGCACTTGGCGTTGAGTTTAACCCCGAGGTCCACAACGCAGTAATGCACGTTGAGGACGAAACCCTTGGCGAGAATATAGTTGCCGAGGTCTTTATGAAGGGTTATGCCAAGGGAGATAAGGTCATAAGACATAGCATGGTAAAGGTAGCAAACTGAAACACATAAAAAAATAATATAAATAAAGAATATCCCAAGGAGGAAATAAAAATGGGAAAAATTATTGGAATAGATTTAGGTACAACAAATTCATGCGTAGCAGTTTTTGAGGGAAGCGAGCCTATCGTTATCCCCAATCCCGAAGGAGCAAGAACAACTCCTTCTGTAGTAGCATTTACAAAGACAGGTGAAAGAATGATAGGTCAGGTCGCAAAGCGTCAGGCTATCACCAACCCCGACAGAACTATAATCAGTATCAAGAGAGAAATGGGAAGCTCCTTCAAGAAAGAGATAGACGGTAAGAACTATACTCCTCAGGAATTTTCTGCAATGATACTTCAGAAACTCAAGGCAGATGCAGAGGCATATCTCGGCTCCGGCGTAACACAGGCAGTAATCACTGTTCCCGCATACTTCACCGACGCACAGCGTCAGGCGACAAAAGACGCAGGAAAGATAGCAGGACTTGAAGTTCTTCGTATAATCAACGAGCCTACAGCAGCAGCTCTTGCATACGGTATGGACAAGGAAGCGGACCAGAAGATACTTGTTTTCGACCTCGGTGGAGGAACGTTTGACGTATCCGTTCTCGAGATCTCCGACGGAGTATTCGAGGTTCTCGCAACAAAGGGTAATAACCGTCTTGGCGGTGACGACTTCGACCAGAGAGTTATCGACTGGATGGCAGACCGCTTCAAAGCAGAGAACGGTGTAGATCTCAGAGGCGATAAGATGGTAATGCAGAGACTTAAGGAAGCTGCGGAGAAGGCAAAAATAGAGCTTTCCGGAATGGCAAGCACAAACATCAACCTTCCCTTTATCACGGCTACCGCTGCAGGACCTCTCCACTTTGATGCAACTCTCACCAGAGCAGAGTTTGATAAGATAACCGCAGACCTTGTTGAAGCAACAATGGTTCCCACAAGAGAAGCACTCTCCGATGCAGGACTTTCCGTATCTCAGATAGATAAGGTACTTCTCGTTGGTGGTTCTACAAGAATCCCCGCAGTTCAGGAAGCAGTTAAGAAGTTCCTCGGTAAAGAGCCCTTTAAGGGAATCAACCCCGACGAATGTGTTGCTATCGGTGCTGCAATTCAAGGCGGAGTTCTCGGTGGTGACGTTAAGGACCTTCTCCTTCTCGACGTAACTCCTCTTTCTCTCGGAATCGAGACTCTAGGCGGAGTATTCAATAAGATAATCGAAAGAAACACTACGATCCCCGTAAAGAGAAGTCAGGTATATTCTACCGCGGCTGACGGACAGACATCTGTTCAGATCCACGTTCTTCAGGGTGAGCGTGAGATGGCAAGATACAATACAACTCTCGGTGAGTTCATTCTCGACGGAATTCCCGCAGCTCCCAGAGGAGTTCCTCAGATAGAGGTAACCTTTGATATCGACGCTAACGGTATTGTTAACGTAAGCGCAAAGGATCTCGGTACCGGCAAGGAGCAGCACGTTACAATCACTTCTTCCACAAACATGTCCAAGGAAGACATCGAAAAGGCTGTTAAGGATGCAGAGAAATTTGCTGAAGAGGACAGACGAGCAAAGGAAGAGGTAGAGACCAAGAACAGAGCAGAATCTCTCATATTCCAGTCTGAAAAGACTCTCGGTGAGATAGGCGATAAGCTTCCTGAATCCGACAAGGACGAGGTAAAGGCTGCTGTCGAAAAGCTTAAGGCATCGGTTGCGGGCGGCAATAGTGATGCTATCAAGGCAGATACCGAGGCACTTGAAAAGGCATTCTATGCACTTTCTGAAAAGCTTTATAAGCAGACGGGAGCACAGGGCGCAGGTCCTGATATGGGTGGCTTTGACGGAGGTGCCGGACAGAGCTCCGACGGAACTTATTACAATGCCGATTACGAGGATAAGACAGGCGAATAATAGGTCACCAAAAGCATTTAATAATTGCGGGAAAGGGTAATTTTATGCCCTTTCCCGTAAAAGCGTATTTAAAGAGAATTTGACGAAAGACCCCATAGGGTAAAATGGAGCAAATATGGCAGAAAAACAAGATTATTATGAGGTGCTGGGGCTCTCCAAAGGAGCAGACGATGCATCAATAAAAAAAGCATACCGTACTCTTGCAAAAAAATATCACCCCGATATGAATCCGGGTGATGCGACAGCCGAGGCAAAATTCAAGGAAATAAACGAAGCATACGCAGTTCTTTCCGATGCGGACAAGAAGGCACAGTATGATGCATACGGTCACGCGGCATTTGAGCCTGGCGGAGGAGCTGGCGGCGGATTTGGAGATTTTGGCGGTTTTGGCGATTTCGGAGACATATTCGGAAGCTTTTTCGGAGGCTTTGGGGGAGGATCAAGCGCAAGAACGCGTAACGCTCCAACAAGAGGCGAGGACGTAGGTGCTCGGGTTACTATTACCTTTGAGGAAGCAGCGTTTGGAGTTAAAAAGGACGTATCCTTCAATAGAATACAGAGATGTCCCGATTGTGAGGGAAGCGGAGCAGCAAAGGGAAGCACCGCAGAGACCTGCGGAGTTTGTCACGGAAGCGGACAGAAGAGGATAACCCAAAGAATAGGCGGTATGGCGTTCCAATCTACCACTACCTGCGATGCATGTCGCGGAAGCGGAAAGATTATAAAAAATCCCTGCTCGAACTGTCGTGGAACGGGTTACATCAAAACCGGCAAGAAGCTATCGGTAAATATTCCCGCAGGTATCGATGACGGTGAAAGAATAGCGCTCAGAGGTCAGGGCTGTGACGGACGTAACGGAGGTCCTACGGGTGACCTTCTCATTACTGTCAACGTAAAAAGACATAACGTTTTTGAGAGAGATGGCTACAATATTTATTGCGAGATACCGCTGACCGTTGCCGAGGCAACTCTTGGCGCGGATATAGATATTCCAACGCTTGAGGGAAAGCAAAGCTTTACTGTTCCCGAAGGAACACAACCAGGAACGAGCTTTACTGTCAGAGGAAAGGGAATACCATACGTAAACAACTCAAACCGCCGAGGAGACCTTATCTTTACCGTTACAGTGGAGATACCTAAAGGACTCAGCGAGAAGCAAAAGGAGCATATGAGAGCCTTTGCTGACTCTTGCGGTGACAGTAATTATACAAAGAAGACCGGGTTTTTCAAAAGACTTTTTGATAAGAAATAAATCGTGAAGACGGGAGACTATAGTTATGGATAAAGATTATGTTTGTGAGGATTGGGGCAGCGAGACCGAATGGACTCAACTTAAGGTTACAGTAAAGCTGGAACAGCTTGACGAAACAGTGGCAGTAATGAATATGGTCTCCAATTATCTTCAAATTGAAGATTACAGCGACATCGACCTCAAGACCTGCTACGGCGACCTTATTGACGAAAGTATCCTTAATGCAGATAAAACTCGTGCGTCGGTCTTTGTATATCTTCCTGCAGAGGGTGGCTTTGCAGATACAATTGTTTTTTTGAAGGAACGCTTTTCTACACTTGGTATTGATGCCGAGATAAGCGTAAGCGGAGTTTCTGAAGAAGATTGGGCAAACTCTTGGAAAGCATACTATAAGCCGATAAAGATCGGTGAGCGCATCGTTGTAGTTCCCGCATGGGAAAAATATGACGCAAAAGATGGAGAGCTTATCGTCAGAATGGATCCGGGAATGGCATTCGGTACGGGAAGCCATGAAACGACAAGACTCGTTATATCCTTGCTCGAAAAATATATAAAGGGCGGAGAGAGAGTTCTTGACGTGGGATGCGGAAGCGGAATACTTGCTATCTGCGCCGCAAAGCTTGGTGCGGCAGAATGTAGGGCTTATGACATTGATCCCGTGGCTGTTAAGGTAGCGAAAGAGAATATCAAGGATTCCGGACTTGAAGCAACGGTCAGCTGTGAAGTGTCAGATCTTCTTCGACAGGTCGATAAAACATCAGGGGCATATAACGTTATCTGCGCTAATATCGTTGCGGATATAATTATAAGAATGACTCCCGATATAGGAGCATACATGGACGAAAGCTCGGTAATACTTGCTTCGGGCATCATCGTTGAGCGTTCAAGCGACGTTATCGAGTGCTTTGAGGATCACGGACTTCGTGTAGTCGAAAGAGCGGAAGAAAACGGCTGGTGCGCCCTTGCTGTTATGAAGAAATAAAAACAAAAGATCTCGGTGAGTTTTCACCGAGATCTTTTGTTTATTGCGTAGTATCTTTTTTTGCAACCAATGACTGCGCCCAATTTACTTTTTTGAGCAATATCGCTCCAAAAGTAGCTTTCAGAATATCTGTACCTTGGCAGATGGGATACATCAAGAAAATACTGAGCGGGGTAAAACGAGATAGGATAAAGCTCAAAGGGATAGATATCGCCCACATATACCCGGAATCGAGCAGGATCGTGACAAATACCTTTCCCCCCGACCTTAATGTGAAATATGATGCGTGGGCAAATGCGGAAAACGGAGCAAGAATGGCGACTGTCAGTAGCATAAATGTGGCAAGTGCTCTTACATCTGTCGACATATTGTAAAGTTTAGGAATGATTCCCGAAAGAGCTGCGAGAATAATTCCCGTAACGGTTGCCGACATGACGGAAAAGGTGATAAGCTTTCTGTTTGTGTCTTTTGCTTCTTCTAACTTCTCCGCACCGAGAAGATTTCCCGTAATTATGGAGATAGAGTTTCCGATAGAGAGATAGACGATAGCAAACAGATTGCTTATTGTACCCGCCACGTTAAGAGCCGCAACCACGTCAAGCCCTCTCATTGAGTAGCTCTGAGACATAAATGTAATGCCGAGCGACCAGAAAAGCTCATTCAGAGCTATCGGAAGACCGCTTAAGAATATTCGGTAAACAATATCCTTGGGGACATAGAAAGAGCGGAAACCCCCCTTTATGTAAGGACACTTTTTGGGATTCAAGTGCGTCCAGACAATGAGGTAAAGAGCTTCAATATATCTGGAAATTACAGTTGCGATAGCCGCGCCCTTGACCCCCATTGCGGGTAAACCGAGGTGACCGAAGATAAGAATGTAGTTGAGAATGAGGTTGGTAAATATAGCGGCGATACTTGCTATCATTGGAGGAACCGTGCTAGCTGTCTCACGGAGCGTCGATGCGTATATCTGAGTTGCAGCTACAGGTACAAGTCCGAAAAGCATTATCAGTAGATATTCCTTTCCGAGCGCCAGCGTCATTTCAATGCTTCCGTCAGAGTTACTTTCGTGAAGAAAAAGTGAGATGAGCTGGTCATCAAAAAAGATAAAGATCAGAATACTTACGACTGTAGTAGCAAAAACGGAAAGAAGCTTGAATCTGAATATTGAACGTAACCCGTCAGTATCTTCAGAACCATGATATTGAGCAGCAAATATTCCTGCGCCCGAAACGACTCCGAAAATGAGAATGATAAAAACTGTCAGAAGCTGATTGGCTATCGAAACAGCAGACATGGCTTCTGTGCCAAGCTGACCTACCATTACGTTGTCAAGAAGATTTACAAAACTCGATATTCCATTTTGAATGATTATCGGGATTGCGATCGCCAAGACTTTTGTGTAAAACTTTTTGTCACCAATATATTTCATTAGTATGATTTTAACCTTAAAAGCTATATTTCCTTACCTAAAAGAAAGAATTTGCGATCGGGATACCAAAGAATATCCTTGTCTCCCTGCTTGACGTAGCAACCGTATACGGACAGCGCTTCATTACCGATCTTCTGATGCTCACCCTCGGGAAGCTCCATATAGATCTCTTCACTGCCTGCGGCAAAGCGTATCGGCTGACGAGCATCGGCATCATAATATCCAACCACTTTGCGGAGAGGATTTCTCGGAAACCAAATGCTGTTCGAGGTAGCGCCGTGGTAAAGAAGAACGTACTTTTCGTTGTCAAGTCGGTAGATAGGGCAGGGCGCGAGAGGGTGAGATAGTGGAGTGCCGTCATCGAAGCGAACGATATCGGGGACGCTCCATGTATGTCCCATATCATTTGATACAATATAATGTACGTAACCGGTAATGCTTCTCAGCGTACAGAAAAGTCTTCCGTCGGGAAGCTCAACGATGCAAGGCTCTTGAGCACAAGAACCGCCCTCACCTACGGGAATGGTAATACCCATATCGTCGTCGGGGAGATTTGTTATCTTAAGATTGCAGGGCAGAGGATCGTCATCGATGTTTTCAATTCTTGCAAAATAAACGTGAGCGTCCTGTCCCTCATAGTCGGTTGTTCTGCTTGTATATTTGGAGTAACCAAATAAATACTTGCCGTCAGAAAAACGGCGAGGCATCTGATAGCAACAGTTGTCCTGAAGCTGACCGTGTTTGTCAAGGGGAGTCACACGGAGAGGAACGTCATAGGACTCGGACCATGTATCGCCGAAATCATCTGAATAAATGCAAGAGAACATACCCGTTATCTGTCTGTTGTGAACAATGACCTCTACCTCACGGTAGTAAAAAAGGTATATTCTTCCCGACCTCGAGACTGCGGGAAATGCCCAATGTGCCTGCTTTTCTTTTTTGTCCTCACTTGGTTTTGCGCCAATAATAAATTTAGCCTCGCTCCACGTTTTTCCGCCATCTTTGGAGCGGCTCATCATAGCATGGTTGTCACCTGTACCTTCAAATGAGCTTTGAGTCCAGAAGGCGATAAGACCGCCAAACTGCTTATGATCAACAACGTGAAGATGTACGTTATCACTTTCATAGTCCTCGTTCTTGGGAACGTACAATACGTAGTCGGGATTTGAAAATTTAAGATGTTTTTCCAAAAGTTTTTGATCGTGCATATCTTTATTCCTTTCGAAATTCCTTGTTGAAGTCACGGAGCATCTGTGTAGCTCCGTTGAATACCATGCCGCAATCACTTCCCGTGAAGAACATGGTGTAGCCCATATCTATCCATTCTTTGATGTGATCGCAATTGAGTGTACCCGCATATCCGCCCGTAAAGATACCCACAGGCTTTCCGGCGGCCTTGAGCACACTGCCGATCCTTCTGTAGAGAGCGATCATTTCCTCATCACGCATCTGTCCGAGCTTACCGATAGATCCAGACAGATCGTTAGGGCCTACAATAAAGCCGTCAATTCCATCAATAGCGGCAATTTCTTCAAGATTATTTACTGCATCTACATGCTCGATCTGAATGATACGGCGGCAATCGCGGTAAGCGGAGCGAACAAATTCGGCTTGCGATATGCTTCCGTAATCAAGGGAGCGCAATGGGCCGTAACCGCGTATTCCATCAGGTGGGAAAGTGCAGGAGGCTACCGCCAGCTTTGCGTCTTCCACAGTGCGAATAAACGGAAAGATGACTCCGTCAGCTCCCATATCAATAACAGGCTTTACTCTGACAGGATCGTTCCACGGTACACGTACCCAAGCGGCAGTACCGCCGCTTCTCGCCGCCATCATATTATTAAGAAGCGACTCAATGCCGATGGCGCTATGCTCCATATCGAGCCACAGTACGTCAAAACCGCACTGGGCGAGCATTTCCGTAATAAGTGGGCTTCCGCTTGTGAGAACGGTTCCGTAAAGCAATTGCCCATTTTCCATTTTTTTGATGATTCTACGGTTGATTTCATTCATATGTCGGCCTCCTTTTTAATAGACAAAGTGTCAATATATCTGCAAGCGGCAAGAGCTGCAATTGATCCGTCGGAAGTTGCCGTCGTTACCTGGCGTACGGATTTCGTGCGGCAGTCACCTGCCACAAAGATTCCTTTCGTGTCCGTAAGACAGTCCTCACCTGCAATTATATATCCATACTCGTTAAGAGCGGTGAGAGGCTCAAAGGGTTTGTTTTCCGGAACTTGACCGATAGCAACGAAGATTCCGTCAAGAGAGAGTGTGCTTTCTTCTCCCGTTGTGGTGTTCCTCAGCTTTATAGCTGTCAGCTTGTCGTCGCCTATAAGCTCGGTAACCACCGTGTCATAAATAAAGGATACGTTATCTTTGGTTTCAAGAGTAGCAACAAGACGTCCTTCTCCCGTAAGGAAGGAAAGGTTTTGAATAACAGTGACCTTCGGACAGTATTCGCTGAGCATTACCGCTTCCTGAAGAGCAGTATTTCCGCCACCGATAACAGCGACTTCCTTGCCTGCATAAAAAGCTCCGTCGCAAACTGCACAGTAGGAAACGCCCTCGCCCGTGAAGATGTCTTCCTTGGGAAGACCGAGTCTGCGGTGCTTTGAGCCGGTTGCAATAATGACAGCCTTTGCTTCAAAATTACCGTATTCGGTAACGATCTTTTTGATGCCATCCACATCTTCTATCGCTGTGACCTCCGCAAGCTCAATGTCCGCTCCGTGAGCCATTGCCTGATCGAGAAACATCTGCGATAGCTCGCTTCCGCTGACCTGCATAAGAGAAGGGTAGTTTTCAACCTTGGGGGAAAATGTAATCTGTCCTCCGAAATTTTCCTTTTCGAGAACAATGACCTTTTTATCTGCTCTGAGAGCATAAAGAGCGGCGGTAAGTCCTGCAGGACCTGCGCCGACAATAGCTATATCGTACATAGAAAATGCCTCACTGAATTATAATATATTCATGGGGGCTCAGCTTTAAAGAAGAGCCCCCTCTGTTTGTTTTTATTTTACCGAGTCGGCAAATTTACGAATGTTTGAAACGTTTGCTATCTTTTCAACGTTGCCGTTCTTTACGACTACGAGAGTAGGAGCACCCGATACACCAAACTGCTTTGTAAGCTCGGGCTCGTCGTCTGCATATACCTTGCGGTAGGAAATAGACGCGTCACCGAGGAACTTTTCAGCCATACGGCAGTTAGGACATGTCTTGGTAGCGAAGAGAAGTATCTCGTCTTCAGCGTCGGAGCAAACAGGCTCACATACCTCGACCGTCTTGTTTACGCCACGCTCGACCTTGTCAAACTTTGCCATGGAAGCGGGGATATCGTAAAGCTTTCTGTTCTTATATTCCTCTGTCTTACCATCGTTCCAGTTCTGAACGGGGCGGTAATAACCGGTGATACGGCTGTATACCTCTGTCTTTTCTCCACAGTGAGGGCATACAAACTTCTCACCTGCGATATAGCCGTGAGCCTTACATACCGAGTATGTGGGAGAAAGAGTATAGTAAGGAAGCTTGTAGTTTTCCGCGATCTTGCGAACAAGAGTTGCAGCAGCTGCCCAGTCAGGAAGCTTTTCGCCGAGGAACGCATGGAATACAGTGCCTGATGTGTAGAGAGTCTGGAGCTCATCCTGAATATCAAGAGCTGCGAAGATATCGTCGGTGTATCCAACGGGAAGGTGAGAAGAGTTGGTGTAGTAAGGAGTTTTTCCTTCTTCAGAAGCAGTGATAATGTCAGGGAATCTCTTGAGGTCGTGCTTGGCAAGACGGTAAGAGGTGGACTCTGCGGGAGTAGCTTCCAGGTTGTAAAGGTCGCCGTACTTTTCCTGATAGTCGGAGAGGCGCTCTCTCATGTGGTTGAGTACGTCTTTTGTGAATTCCTGAGCCTCGGTGTGAGTCATATCCTTTCTGATCCACTTTGCGTTGAGACAAGCTTCGTTCATGCCAACAAGACCGATGGTGGAGAAGTGGTTGTCGAAGGAGCCGAGGTAACGCTTGGTGTAAGGATAGAGGCCTTCTTCAAGAAGCTTTGTGATAACAGTTCTCTTTATCTTGAGAGAACGAGCAGCGATGTCCATCTTGTGATCGAGACGAGCATAGAAGTCTTCTTCGTTCTCGGAGAGATACGCGATTCGGGGAATATTGATAGTAACAACACCTACCGAACCCGTGCTTTCACCGCTTCCGAAGAAACCACCGGACTTTTTGCGAAGCTCACGGAGGTCAAGGCGGAGACGGCAGCACATACTTCTTACGTCGCTGGGTTCCATGTCACTGTTGATATAGTTGGAGAAGTAGGGAGTACCGTACTTAGCGGTCATCTCGAAGAGAAGACGGTTGTTTTCGGTATCCGACCAGTCAAAGTTGGATGTAATGGAGTATGTGGGGATAGGGTACTGGAATCCACGTCCATTGTAGTCACCTTCGATCATGACTTCGATGAACGCCTTGTTGATCATATCCATTTCCTTCTTACAATCCTTGTACTTGAAGTCCATTTCCTTGCCGCCAACGATAGCGTTGAGTTCTGCAAGATCGGCGGGAACTGTCCAGTCAAGAGTGATATTGGAGAAAGGAGCCTGAGTACCCCAACGAGAAGGTGTATTTACACCGAAGATGAATGCTTCGATGCACTTCTTTACCTGCTTGTAGGAGAGATTATCTACTTTTACGAATGGAGCGAGGTATGTATCGAACGAGGAGAATGCCTGCGCACCTGCCCATTCATTTTGCATAATACCGAGGAAGTTTACCATCTGGTTGCAGAGGGTAGCAAGGTGACTTGCGGGAGCAGAGGTTATTTTACCTGTAACACCGCCGAGACCTTCTTGAATGAGTTGCTTAAGAGACCAACCCGCACAGTAACCGGTAAGCATTGCAAGGTCGTGAATGTGAATGTCCGCATTGCTGTGAGCATTTGCGATCTCATTGTCGTATATTTCGGAGAGCCAGTAGTTAGCCGTGATAGCTCCCGAGTTGCTGAGGATAAGTCCTCCTACCGAGTAGGTGACAGTCGAGTTTTCCTTAACTCTCCAGTCGGTATTCTTAACGTACTTGTCAACAAGATCCTTGTAGTCAAGAATGGTGGACTTCATATTACGGAGCTTTTCACGCTGCTTACGGTAAAGGATGAATGCCTTTGCAACGTCAGCGTAACCGCCCTGAATAAGTACAGACTCAACGCTGTCCTGAATATCCTCCACAGCGATAAGACCTTCTTTTATCTTTGGCTCAAAATCGGCTGTAACTCTCAGAGCGAGGAAGTCGATGATGGAGGGGTGATACTGTTTTTCTTCTGCTTCGAATGCGAGGCGTATAGCTTCGCTGATTTTGGAAAGATCAAAATCAATAACTTTTCCGTCTCTTTTTAATACCTGATACATTTTTTTCTCCTTTTTTATTTTTCAATTTTTATAGCATATATAGTATAACCTAAAATTCGACCTTTGTCAATTGTGAGTATATACAATATATTGAGTCTATTATTGTGTATAATCACAATATATTGTATAAAAATGCCTACCACAACACAATATATCGTGGTAGGCGACTCGAGTACAACACTATATATAGGGGGTGCTTATTATGCCTCTCCCCTTATTTGTGTATTTGGAACAAATGGAAGAACGGCAGCGAGAAGAGCATTCAACTCTTCTTTTGAATGTGCGGAAAAGCTCTTGTTGTCAAGTATATCCCCCGAATCAATAAAGCTCTGGAGGAAATATTTTTTAGCTCCCGCGATCCATTTACCTATGTCTTCCATGTCGGAGACTGTGTGAAGTTCTCTTACGAGCGTCGTGCGAAATTCGTAATCAACGCCGCAGCTCATAATATATTGAACGCTTTGTTCTACTCCTTTGGGAAAGATGGAAAGACCGCAGGTCTGTGCGTATTTTTCGCGTGAATTTTTAATGTCCATTGCAATATAGTCGATAACACCTGCTTCAACTAGTGAACGAAGTGCGTCAGGCATCGAGCCATTTGTATCGAGCTTTACCGCAAGTCCTGTCTTTTTGATGCGCTCGATAAAGTGAAGTATGTCGGAGTTGAGAAGAGGTTCACCCCCCGTAATGCAAACTCCGTCGAGAATTCCTTTCCTTTTATTTATATAAGCAAAAAATTCCTCGGTGTCGTAGGAGGGTATCTCCTTTGAAGAGAGAACGAGGGAAGCATTATGACAAAAAGGGCATCTGAAATTACAGCCTCCCGTGAAAACGGTGCAGGCGACCTTGGAGGGAAAATCAAGAAGAGTAGTTTTTTGAAGTGCTTTTATTTCCATTATAATATTTCCTTTTAGTGTTATGTTTTTTTAGTATAACATAAATGTGCTCACGAGTCAATCAGCATTCCGAAAATAATAAATAAATTCGGGAAAAAATAAATTTTTTCAGGTAAATACTTGAAAAAATTTTTTTGATATGATAAAATAAATTTGATCGTTCATTTGGAATGGTCAATATCAAAGCAAAGGAAGAAAAATTAATGACAATTTTTGATGTTTTAACTCTTGTATTTGGCGTTGCGCTATTTTTGTTTGGCATGAACTTAATGGGTGAAACACTGAAAAAAAGCGCGGGCAGAAAACTTAAGATAATCCTCGGAAAGCTTACAGCAAGTCCGGTAAAAGGTTTTTTGTTAGGACTTGTAGTAACGTGTATAATTCAGTCGTCATCTGCTACCACCGTTATGGTAGTTGGCTTTGTAAATTCAGGAACGATGGCGTTGATGCAGGCACTTACAGTTATCATGGGTGCAAACGTGGGAACATGTATAACCTCTTGGATAACGGCACTTTCGGGAATCGAAGGCGGCGGAGCAGGTTGGGTAGGAGAGCTCATGAAATGGTTCAAGCCGTCTACCTTTACACCTATAATTGCTCTTATCGGTCTTTTGTTCTATATGGGCGGTAAAAATGATAAAAAGAAGAATACAGGACTTATTCTGCTTGGATTTTCCGTGCTTATGATAGGAATGGAGACTATGTCTGATGCCGTTAAGGTCATGGGAGAGAATGAGACATTCAGAAACATCCTTATCTCCTTTGAAAATCCCATTCTCGGTCTCCTTGCGGGTCTTGTGCTTACCGCGGTCGTTCAAAGCTCGTCTGCGTCTATCGGTATACTTCAGTCCTTTACGGTCACGGGTGCTATCACATTTGGAAGCGCAATACCGATAATCATGGGATTCAATATCGGAACTTGCGTCACCGCTCTCATATCTTCTATCGGAACAAACCGTGATGCAAAGAGAGCATCTGTTTTCCATCTTATATTTAATGTGTTTGGTGCGTTTATTTGCATGGTCGCGTTCTATGTGCTTAAATACGCCGTACAGCTTCCTCTCTTCGAAGGAAACATCAATATGTGGGGAATAGCTATCGTCCATACCGTAACAAAGCTTGGAATGGCACTTCTCATGTTTCCGATCTACCGCCAGCTTGGAAAGCTTGCCATTGTACTCGTCAAGGACAAAAAGGTATCGGATAAATTCAGCATGCTTGACGAGCGTCTTATATCCGTTCCCGCAGTTGCTATCGAAAGATCAAACGAGGCAGTGTCAAACATGGCTCATATAGCGCAGACATCGGTTATTGAAGCTTGTAAATTGTTAGACGCATATGATGTAAAGCTCGCAGAAAAGATAAAGGAATATGAGGACGTTACCGATGAATATGAGGACAAGCTTGGAACGTATCTCGTGCGACTTTCCGACGTAAGTATCCTTGAGGGTGAAAATCAGGAGATAAATAAGCTCCTTCATACCATAGGCGACCTTGAACGTATTTCCGACCACGCGCTGAATCTTGCAGAATCCGCAGAGGAGTTGAACGATAAGGAAATTGAATTTTCCGAGCAGGCAAAGAAGGAGATCGCTGTCCTTGTCAATGCGGTCACAGAAATAATGGACCTTGCAATAGAAGGATTCTGCAATAACGACTTTGAAAAAGCATACAGAGTCGAGCCTCTTGAGCAGGTTATTGACGACTTGAGAGACGATATAAAGAAAGGACATGTTCTTCGCTTGCAGGCTAAGGAGTGTAGTATCGAGCATGGCTTCGTACTTGCGGATATTCTCAATAACCTCGAGCGTATAGCAGACCACTGCTCGAATATAGCGGGTTGCTTCATTGAAATGTCAAAGAATAATGCCCTTGATATGCACCACTATCAAAAGGAATACAGAGACGAAAGCCAAAAATACGAAAGAATATTTAACGAATATAAAGAGAAATACGATCTTACCCATTAATGTAAAATCATGAAAGAAACGGAAAAAGGAGAGAAAAATGACTATCGGCGAGAAGATAAAAAACATTCGAATGGCAAAGCTTATGACTCAATCAGAGCTTGCAGGGAATGAAATAACGCGGAATATGTTAAGCCAGATAGAAAATGACTCTGCAAATCCGTCTCTTTCTACACTAAAATATCTTGCTGCTCGACTTAATATTTCTGTAGGTTATCTCCTTTCAGAGGGAGAAGACGAGAGATTTTATCAAAAGCAAAGCGAGATACTTGGAATAAAAAAGACATATCTTTCGGGAGATCTGCACATCTGCAGGGATGCGTGCTTGAATTCTTCTATCTCCGACGACGACGAGGTGAGGCTGATACTTGCGGAATGTTGCTTCGGAATAGGCATAGAGGAGTTTTTTGAGGGAAACTTGAGAGCCTCTGCGGAATCTTTTGATGAAGCGATAGAAAACTGTTCGGCAACTATATATAATACAGCCCATATCGTTTCTTCGGCAGCAGCGTATTTCAGATACATGAGACTCATATCTCCAACCGTTACATCAGAAGTGATAGATGAAAATGAGGTGTCTGTATACCCGGCTCTCAACGAAAAATTCCCCAATTATGCTTATATGCTTGAAAAAGAGGAGCAGAAAAGAATCGAAGCTACAATGGAAGACTATGAGATGACAGACAATATATATTCTCTTCACTTGTCAGCAAAGCGGCTTATGAGAAGCAGAAAATTCGGTAACGCATATGAAAAGCTTAAAGCGATATTGAACAGTGAGGATAGAGTAGCAATGCCGATGCTTTATTTCGTGTTCTGCGACCTTGAGGTGTGCTGTAAGGAATGTGGAGACTATAAGGGGGCTTACGAGTTTTCAATAAACAAGCTGGAGCATATGCAAAAGCTTTTGTCACAGTAATTTAAATATATACAAAAAAGGAGTACGGAAAATCCGTACTCCTTTTAATACATAGTATAGTATATCGCCAATAATTAGTTGAGCTCTGCGAAATACTTGATCGTGCGAACCATCTGGCTTGTGTAGGAGTTCTCGTTGTCGTACCAAGAAACAACCTGTACCTGATATGTGTCATCGTCGATCTTAGCTACCATTGTCTGAGTAGCATCGAAGAGAGAACCGTAACGCATACCGATAACGTCGGAGGAAACGATCTCATCAGTGTTGTAACCGAAGGACTCGGAAGCAGCAGCCTTCATAGCAGCGTTGATGCCGTCGATGGTAACGTCCTTGCCCTTAACAACTGCAACGAGGATAGTTGTAGAACCTGTGCAGGTAGGAACTCTCTGAGCAGAGCCGATGAGCTTGCCGTTGAGCTCGGGGATAATGAGACCGATTGCCTTAGCAGCACCGGTGGAGTTAGGAACG
>JAGBTY010000033.1 GCA_017631085.1 Clostridia bacterium | reverse complement strand
ATGTCACCGTCATTCCATACGTGATCAGTATAAACGATGTCGCCGCATTCACAGGATTTCTTGTGCTGTTTATCATCATGCTTTTCCCATTCGCCATATATGTGGTCGGGAAGCTTGTCGAGGGTCTCGGTCTTTGTTTCTCCGCAGTCTGTACAAGTAATTTTCTTAACACCCTTAGATGTGTGTGTGGGCTTTTCGGTTATGTCACCGTCATTCCATACGTGATCAGTATAAACGATGTCGCCGCATTCACAGGATTTCTTGTGCTGTTTATCATCATGCTTTTCCCATTCGCCATATATGTGGTCGGGAAGCTTGTCAATAGATTCAGTTTTTGTCTCACCGCAGTCGGTGCAGGTGAAGGTTTTGATACCAGTTGTAAGATGGGTAGCAGGAGTGGTGGATTCACCGTTATTCCACTCGTGGTTAACGATTTGAATTTCACCACAAGCACATTCCTTTTGGTGATGTGTGTCATCATTCTTTGTCCACTCTCCATAGATGTGATTTTCAGTGTGAATATCTCCGCATATCGCGCAAATTCGTCGATGTTTATCGCTGTTCTCAGAACTCCAGTTGTCATATGTATGCTCACAGAGATAAATATAATCTGCATCGGGTGCATATGCCTGAGTTAAGCTTCCAGAAAAAAGATTGCAACCTTCTACGGTAATGCGGACAATACCATTTTCATATTGTACCACAGAAACCAAATAGTCCTGCCCCTCAATAAGATAATCATTATCAAAATAAACACTTGCTTTTTTGGTTTTGTGATCATATTCAACTATGTATCCATAGGTGAGATCTAGAGTCATATTTTCTATTTCCCATGTTGCCTGCAAATCACCAACCTGTGCGGTTATAGTTGCAACTCCGGGTTTATTATATGTGATTTTTCCATTTTGATCCACAGAAATAACATCACTATTGGAAGAGGACCATACAGGGGGGGCGATATTAATCAATGGATCCTCACACTCAACAGAAAGGAGAGCATGTTTGTAATCAATTTCCAAGGGTGGATTTGCAATTAGTGAGCTTGGCTGAGAATTGTTTTTCAATATCACATTAATTGTTGCTTTGTAATCTGAATGATGTTTTATTTCTTTCTTTACAAGACGCATAACGCCGTTAACATATTCATAGTCATATTTATAGGAAGTCGTTGTTAATCGTAGCTGTACTGTATATTCTCCCCTTTCTTTAAATGCATATACTATATTTTTAGAAGTATTGCTATAAATTACTTCTTTATTTTGAGAAATTGTCCATTGAATTGTGGTGTCGCTTGAGGTGCTTAACTCATTCCAGAAAAAGACGGAATCACCGCTATTAATATAGAAAACCGAATCATTATCACTCGAGAAGGAAACATCGAGTGATTCCGAAATGGGAGGTTCCTTGATTTCAAATGTTTTTCTTATAGTTCCTCTATAATTTCCTATACCGACAATTTCAACCGCCACAGTTCCGATCTCGTTATTTCCATAACATAAAACAGAAAAATCAACATTTTGTACAAGTTTAGTATTTCCTTTTTTTACAGTCACAAGAGGAGATATAGTAGTTCCGGTATAGTATTGATCGGAAACAATTACCTCGCATTCTAATATTGGAGCTTTTTGAATTTCATATTTAATGTTTTTACTAATGCCCTCATATTTTCCTATACCATAAACATAGAGTGAGGCATCTCTGGTTGCATCAATATTATTTGATCCTACAATCACATAATCTACTTTGTTTTTTAATGGTATGTTATTATATGAAACGGTAATATCCGGGAGGACTTCGTCACCGGTATAAAGTGGTATTTGGTTGATAGTAATCTGAAGAAGGTTTTCATCTAAATTATCAAGCGGAAGATCCTCGATTAGTTGTGCGCCCCAAACCACAGCAACATCGCCGTTCCAATCACTTTGCCACGATTCTGGTTTTGACTCACTTTCACATAGAACATATGTTAAGTTCTCACAGCCCTCAAAAATCTGACTTCCAATGGTTTCAATACTCTTTGGAATTAAAATTCTAGATAGATTTTTACAGTTTTGAAAAGCCTTTGAACCTATAAATTGGGTGGTGTTAGAAATAATAATTTGTTTTATATTTGTACAATCTTTAAAAGCTTGGTTACCGATCATCTTTTCGCACGTAATGGTAACTTTAGTTAAAGAGGTTGGAACAGTACCGCCAAAGAAAGAACTAAAGATATTTACGAACGGTAATGTAATATTCGTAAGTCCTGTGCAATCACTGAATGCCGCCCTACCAATGCTGGTGACACTGTCGGGGATAGTTATATTTGTAAGACTTGAGCAACCTTCGAACGCAGCGTAGCCAATGCTTGTGACATTATCAGGGATTGTTATACTCGCAAGGCTTGAGCACCTAGAGAATGCCCAGTCACCAATACTTGTGATTTTGTCAGGTATGGTTATACTTGTAAGACTTGCGCAATTCTCAAATGTAGATCTAAAAATTTTTGTAACACCGTCGGGGATAGTTATATTTGTAAGGCTCGTGCAATCACTGAATGCCACCATACCAATGCTAGTGACACTATCGGGGATTGTTATACTTACAAGGCTCGTGCAATCACTGAATGCCGCCGTACCAATACTGGTGACACTATCGGGGATGTCGATACTTTTAATGCTTGAACAGCCATCGAACGCATACACGTCAATGATAGTGACACTACCGTCAGTAGGAATAACACTATTTTTACATCCTGTAATAAGTGTTTTTGAGGCTGTTTCTATAATACAGTTTCCACTTGAATGATATACTGTATTTCCTTTGTCAACGGTTATATTTGTAAGACTATAGCAACGCGAGAACGCAGCGTAACCAATGCTTGTAACGCTATCGGGAATCATTACACTTGTAAGGCTCGTGCAATCACTGAATGCCTCATAACCAATGCTTGTGACACTGTCGCCTATTGTTACATTTGTAAGATTGTTGCAGCTTATGAATGCACAGTCACCAATGCCTGTGATTCCTTCATTTATTACAACTATTTTAATGAAATCCCTATGCGAATCCCACGGACCACCAAGTGAGGAAAAATCACTCATAGCTCCGGTACCGCTTATGGTCAACGTACCTGTAGATTGATCAAAACTCCACCGAGCTTTGTCTCCGCATATTCCGACGGTTGCGGTATCTGCTGAGACTGATACTGTCGCACTTAAGAGTAATACAATAAGCATTAATATTGTCGTTAAAAGTAAAATCGTTTTTTTCATTGATAGTCTCCTTTTGTGTTATAAAAAGTAAAAAAGGCGCTAACCGAAGTTAACGCCTAAAAAATGCAAACTCCGATAGTCGCCAAACCAATCCTGTGTAACGTAGCGTACAGAACGCGTTTGTAATCAAAGGATGGAATCTGCATTTTTATCAAATTCATTCCTTTGACAACGCAAAAAGAGTATAGTACCCCATGTCAAAAAACAGGGCGCATTCTATACGTTACATACGTTACAATATTTGATTGATTTGGCACTTATAGTATAGCACAAAAAACAGATGGTTTCAAGATTTTTTGGAAAAATTGCCGTTTTCAAGAATAGCGATGCGGATATTATTTTGTATCTTTTTCTTGAAAAGCTACTTGACACGGTATTTTTCATGTGATAGAATAAGAACAGAAATGAAAATGTCAAAAGGGGGATCTCGTGTCTAAAATAAATAAAACATTTTATGCTCTCGATATTCCCGAATTTAAGGAGTCGTTTACCTTCGCCCTTGCTTCTGACCTTCACAGTCAAGATGCTCACGAGGTCATCGAAATTCTCCGTGAAGATTCCCCTGACTTTATTCTTATGCCAGGTGACATTTTTGATCGCCTCGGAGGATTTTGCGAGGACATAAATGGAAACGGATTTGAACTTCTGAGAGAATCAGCCCTTATCGCGCCATCATTCTATTCTATTGGAAACCATGAGAATGGTGGGGTACATTCTTGGCAAAGAGGTTGGAAGAAAAAGACCATTCCGAGCCAATGCAGAAGAGAAGACGTTGAGCGTATAGAGAAAATGGGAGTTTGCTTTCTTGACGACAGATACGTAATAAAGAACGGCATCGCCTTTGGCGGTCTTACGTCAGGACTTATCAATGAAGGTAACCGCCCGCATCTTGAGTGGCTTGATGAATTTTGCTCACTCGGGTATCCGAAGATACTGCTCTGTCACCATCCCGAATACTATACCGAATATTTGAAGGACAGAGATATTTCTCTTATTGTCAGCGGTCATGCCCACGGCGGTCAATGGCGTCTGTTTGGCAGAGGAGTATTCGCACCGGGACAAGGGTTATTTCCCAAATATACGTCGGGAGTTCACGATGGAAGATTTGTGGTAAGCAAAGGGCTTTGTAAAAGCGGGTTTATTCCACGCATATTCAATCAAAGAGAATTAATTTTTATAAAAATAAATTAAAAAAAGGAGAATATTATGAATTACTGGACACAATCGAAAGACAACGTTTACGTTGCGGCTCACAGGGGATGGAGCGAAAAGTATCCTGAAAACACAATGGTGGCGTTTAAGGCAGCTGTTGAACTTGGCGTTGACCAGATCGAGACTGATGTCAGAGTTACAAAGGACGGAGAGCTGGTCATATTCCACGACGAGTCTGTCGGCAGAACTACCGATTGTCCCGAGCCTATAAAGGTCATTGACCTTACCCTTGCCGAGATAAAGGCGCTTGATGCAGGTATCAAAAAGGGTGAGGAGTTCAAGGGCGAGAGAGTTCCTACCTTTATCGAGTTTATGGACTACATAAAGACTACCGACCTTAAGACCATTGATATTGAGCTTAAAGAGTATCCCGCAACAGTTGGGGAGGAGCTTGCTTACAGCGTATGCGACAGAATTCTTAAGATAATCGACGATTACGGCTATACCGACAGATGCGTAATTAATTCATTCAGCGGACAGCTTCAGGAATATGTAAGAAATAAATACGGCAATAAATACCGTCAGCACGTTTATTTCCCTGTAGGCTGTAACGGTACGACCACAGTAGATCCATATTCATACGCATACTGCTGCTGTATGTTCGGAACAGGCGGAGCTATCATGGCGGACGCTGAGGAGTTCGATAAGATGCAGGCAAGAGGCGTTGAGTGCTGGGCGGGAGCTTCTGTCAAGGACAACGACTCGGTCGATATGATGCTTGAGAGAGGAGCAACTCTCGTTACCTGCAACAATCCCGACGTGGTTCTTGATCTTCTTCGCAAGAAGGGTAAGCATGAGTAAATCAAACATAAAAAAGAGCCGCTTGGGCTGGTTCTCATAAAGAAATCGGCAGAAAGACTTTTCTTTCTGCCGATTTTATGATATAATGATGTGGGTGATGAAAATGGATAGAGAAAAGGAATTGCAAAAGCGAAAAGATTTGCGGCTTAAACAATATGATTATAGTTCTTTTGGTGTATATTTGAGGGGGTATCAATATGATAAAAATTAAAGATTTAACCATTAATGATATCTATCCGGATATGTTATTAAACTTCAATCATCATCAAATTATAACGAAAAAGTGGGTAAAGAAAAACAGAACGTGGGAGTTGACAACAACCTCGGAGTCGCGCGAATGGAATCGAGAAAAGCGAATATGGATATCAGATTATCTTCGTCAACAGATAGAACGGGGCGGTTCAGTTGCAGGTGCATTCGCCGAGGATGTTTTAGTTGGTTTTTGTTGTGTGGACGGTTTTCTGATAGGAAATACCGCAAAATACGCAAATATGACAATGCTTTTTGTAGATGACAACTGGAAAAGAAAAGGTGTAGGTAAAAAACTGTTTGAAAGAATTTGCTTATGTGCGGTAAAAATGAAAGCGGATAAACTTTTTGTTTCTGCCATACCTTCTTTTGATACAATTGCATTCTATTACAGTATGGGATGTGAAGATGCAAGAGAAATCATATCGGAATATGTTGATACGGACCAAGACAGATATCTCGAGTTTGTATTGACAACCTCAGTATAACTACAAATTCTTATTTATCTAACAGAAAAAGACTATCCTCGACAGATTTTTTGAATGTCTGTCGAGGATAATTCTTTGCTTACAGTGTATCAAGTCCTTACCTGTGATTAAACTTCCTTATGAGAAGGAGCCTTTCGGCTCTTTTTTATTATATCTTTACCACTCCGCAACCGATCCGTCGGCATGATGCCATACGGGATTTTTCCAGTTGTGAGGAGTTTTGTTTTCTTCAACTACAAGCTCTTTGTTGACGTCAACTCCCAGACCTGCCATGCGGGGAAGTGCAACGAATCCGTCGATAAATTTAAAGTCGTCTTGATTATTTACATAATCAAGCACACTCTTTCCAACGTTGTAGTGTATACCGATGCTTTGTTCCTGTATTACCGCATTGTAGCTTGTTGCATCAACGTTGAGACAAGCGCTGAGGGCAATAGGTCCAAGAGGACAGTGGGGAGCGAGAGCCACGTCGTATGCCTCTGCCATTGCCGCTATCTTTTTGACCTCGGTGATACCTCCTGCGTGAGAAAGGTCGGGCTGAATAATATCTACACCGCCACACTCAAGAAGTCTCTTGAAGTCGTATTTTGAGAAAAGTCTTTCTCCTGTTGCTATCGGAATATTGCAGGAGAGCGCTATCTCTTTAAATACCTCCATGTTTTCGCAAAGAACTGGCTCTTCTATGAACATGGGGTCAAATTCCTCAAGCTTTTTAGCAAGTACCTTTGCCATAGGCTTATGAACTCTTCCGTGGAAATCGATAGCTATGCCGAAATATTTTCCGCAAGCTTCTCGGATGGCAGCAACTCTTTCGAGAACCGCATCGATCTTATCATAGCTGTCTATCATCTGAAGCTCCTCGGTTGCATTCATTTTTATTGCCTTGAATCCGCTGTCCATTTTTTCCTTTGCGGCATTTCCAACGTCTGACGGTCTGTCACCGCCTATCCATGAATATACCTTCATTTTGTCGCGGCATTTTCCTCCCATAAGCTCGTATACGGGAACGCCGAAGACCTTACCCTTAATATCCCAAAGCGCTTGGTCTATTCCCGATATAGCGCTCATGAGAACACCGCCTCCGCGGTAAAATCCTGCGCGGTACATGGTTTCCCAAAGCCCCTCGATATTGGCAGGATCCTGACCGATAAGGTAGTCCTTCATTTCGTTAACGCAAGCAAGCACCGCGGCTGCGTGTCCTTCGAGAACTGCTTCTCCCCACCCTGTGTAACCGTTATCGGTAATGATCTCAACAAATCCCCAACGGGGGCGTACAAAATAAGTATTTACTGATGTTATTTTCATTGAAATTCTCCTTATTGTTTATCTGTATATTTTGTTTTTTGATTCAAGTCTTGCGCTCATTTGCTTCTCAGTGGGGTAACCTTCCACGTCTCCTGTGGTCTCGGTAGCCATTGCTCCTGCTATTGCTCCCATTTTTCCGCATTCGTAAAGGCTTCGCCCCTCAAGTACACCGCAAAGAAAAGCTCCGTTGAACCCGTCTCCCGCACCTATTGGATCTACAGAAACACAAGGTTCGGGTGGAATATGCACAGTTTCCATTCTGTCGGCACACCATGCTCCTCGGCTTCCGTCTTTGATAGCTATATAGCGTACCCCTTTTTCACGCAACAGCTCTACGATCTGGGAAACGTCGTTTGTTCCGAATAGGAATTTCGCTTCGTCAAGACCTATGAAAACAATATCCGCGTTAAAGGTGAAGGCGCGTATCATTTCGCCAAAGTCTTTATCGCCCCAAAGCTTCAGCCTTATATTTGGATCAAAGCTCAATATCTTACGATTTTTTTTAGCGTATTCGAGGAGGGTCTGGCAGGTCATTTTACAGCCATTGCTTAACAGTGGGGTAATACCTGTCAGATGTATTATCCTCGCATCCTTGAGGTAATCAAGGTTTAGGTCATTTTCGGAAAAGTGACTTGCCGCAGAGCCGTCTCGGTAATAATAGACCGAGGTGTCCCTGTGACCGAGTTCTTTTATCATAAGTCCTGTTCTGTGTTTGTCGTCTATCTTTACAGACGATACGTCAACACCCTCACCGCGAATGGAGGAGAGCACGTATTCGCCTAAAGGGTCATTCCCAAGAGCACTTACCCAACCTGCGCTGTGACCTAATTTGCTTATGGCGATGGCAGTATTACTCTCCGCGCCCGCCATACGAAGACGGAGGGAGTGAGCATATCGAAGAGCCCCTTTTTCTGTTGGTACCATTACTGCCATGGTTTCTCCAAAGGTTACTATATCCGGCATCATATTCCTCCTCAAAAAATGTTTTTGAAAGTAGTGTTTGTTTTTTCTGCTATATTTCCTATGCTTACGGCTTTTTCTTTTAACATTTCTATAATTTCATCTTTATCCGCTTCGTTGTATCTGAAGGTGGGTATCGCAACGCTTATTGCCGCAATTATAGTTCCACTCTTGCGTACGGGAACTGAAAAGCACCGAATGTGCTCCATTGATTCTTCTATTTCATAGGAAAAACCGCATTTTCTTGCTTCCTCAAGCTGAAGGGAAAGGTCTTTTGTGGTTTTGACCGTGTTTTTTGTCAGAGGCGGAAGGTCGCAGGGGTACATTGTCGAAAGCTCTTCATACGTTTTGTCGGTAAGAAGGGCTTTTCCTATTCCCGTGGCATATGCGGGAAGTTTTCTTCCCGTGTTTATCAGCATACGCAGAGGGTTTGTTGAATCTACCTTGTGCAGATAAAGAACGTATCCGTCCTCAAGTACTCCAAAATAAAATGTCTCTCCGAATTTTTCTGACATATCCTCAAACTCCGAACGGACGAAATCAAGTATAGGATAATTGCTTGATAAGGTGTTTTCAAGAGATAAAAGGGCTATTCCTCCAAGATATTCGTCTCTGTCGTTTCGAGTTAGATATTTGTACCCGCAAAGGGTGTTGAGTATAGGAAGGAGCGTACCCTTTGGAATGGCCAGTCTTTTGCTTATATCTGAAAGTCTCAATCCTGTGTTGCTTTTTAAGACAAGCTCTAAAATTTCAATTACTCTTACTGTTGGTTGATGCATATAGCTCCTTTCTGTTCGTATATACAAACGGTGTTTGCTTTTACAAGCACATTATATCATAAGGGTATTGATTTGTCAATAAAAAGCCTAAAATATTGAAAATAAAGTATAAAAAACCTCTCACCGATAAGTAATCGGTGAGAGGATAAAATTTATATAGTTGAAATAATTTTTTTGTTTATATAATCGTAGCAAAGAGCTTTTTTGGAACGCATAAAATGATCTACATTGTCTCCGATACGTACGAGCTTTATAAGTCCCATTACAGTATCCACCGTCATAACGTTGAAGCAGTCATAAAGCCTTGTTCCGCGGGTACGGACTCCGTCTGTCCATGCCGCCCAGTCGGTAGCACCCTCAACAACTACGTTGAGTATGCCGTTTTCTGTGTATCCGAAGCCGTCATGATGGTCATGTCCCGCGAGATTGCATACGAAATTTCCGCCATCGGCGATAAAGTCAGCAATAACTGATTCAAAGGGAATGATTTTTGGGGGTGAGTCGATGCTTGCATAATCGGTTATGGAATCAAAGCCCGTATCCACATGGTCGACGATGGAAGCGGTTGGCTCGTGCATTGCCGTTATTACATGATATCCCTTTTCTTTTGCGTCGGCAAGAGTATCGCGGAGCCATGTCATCTGCTTGGCGATGTCATAATAATTGTCAAGGACGATAAGTCTTATGTTTCTGTCGGGAAAATCCTTCGAGTAGGTCATGGAGTACTCAATGTCGGCAAAATTCACGTCCCAATCATCTGTATGTGAAAAGAGCTTTGCGTGTGTTTCACACTTTTCTACAAGCTTACGCTCGAGATCTATGGTGTCGTGGTTTCCTACGCAGTTAAGGAATGGACGGGAGCGGTCAATGCCGTCCTTGTAAAAATCTCTGAACGTTCCTTGGCTGCCGCCGCAATAATCGCCTGTGTGGAGCGCAAAGGATATATAGTCACTATAATGGTTGACATAGGTGACTATTCTGTCCCACAGCTCAAGCATAGCGTGAACGTCGGAAAAGTGAACGAAGGTGAGAGGGTCGTAATCATCACCGAAAAGCTCGGTGCGGCAGGAGGTGGATTTGATCATGTAATGCTCCATGTCGCGATTGAGCTCGATTATATCGGGTATCTCGGGAATAGGTCGAACGACCTTTGCCTCGTCTTTCATAAAGGTTACATCGTATATCTTGCCGCTTATTCTGTCATAATACGAGATAAGCTCGTTTATGTCCTTAAATTTACTTTTCATAACATATATCCTTAAAATGCAGGAGCGCCGAGGATGGCGCTCCTATAAATACTTATGCAAGTTTCTTTTCGAGTCTTTCGCGGATAGCCTTGATAAATCCGATGGAGTTGACAGCGTGAGCCTCGTATCCCTCGCTGACAAGACCTACAAGGTCCTTGGTCATGATACCGTCGTTGAGAGTGTCGATACAAGCTTCCTCAAGCTTATCTGCAAAGTCAACGAGCTCTGTAAGACCGTCAAGCTCACCTCTCTTGCGGAGAGCGCCCGACCATGCGTAGATCGTTGCCATGGGGTTTGTGGAGGTATCCTCTCCCTTAAGATAGCGGTAGTAGTGGCGGGTTACCGTTCCGTGTGCTGCCTCGTACTCATAGTTTCCGTCGGGGGACACGAGAACAGATGTCATCATAGCAAGTGAGCCGAAAGCTGTGGATACCATGTCGGACATAACGTCGCCGTCGTAGTTCTTACATGCCCAGATATATCCGCCCTCACTTCTTATAACACGAGCGACTGCGTCGTCGATAAGAGTGTAGAAATATTCAATACCAAGCTCGTCAAACTTTGCCTTGTATTCGTTGTCGAAGATATCCTGGAACGTGAGCTTAAAGGTCTGGTCATACTTCTTGGAGATAGTATCCTTGGTAGCGAACCAGAGATCCTGCTTTGTATCGATAGCGTACTGGAAGCAGGAACGAGCGAAGGAGCAGATGGAGCTGTCCTTGTTGTACTGTCCCTGAAGAACACCGCCGCACTCGAAGTCGTAGATAGTCTCTCTGAACTGTGTGCCGTCCTCACCCGTGAAGAGAAGCTCTGCTTTTCCCGGGCCCTCTACTCTGTGCTCTGTGGACTTGTAAACATCACCGTAAGCATGACGGGCGATGGTGATAGGCTTTTTCCAGTTTCTTACCGCAGGCTTTATTGAGTCGATAAGAATGGGAGCACGGAATACAGTACCGTCGAGTATTGCGCGGATAGTACCGTTGGGGCTCTTCCACATCTCAGTGAGATTGTATTCCTCAACTCTCTGCTTGTTGGGTGTGATGGTAGCGCACTTGACAGCAACACCGTACTTCTTTGTAGCGTTTGCGCTGTCGATGGTTACCTGGTCTTTTGTCTTTTCTCTCTCGACGAGACCGAGGTCATAATATTCGGTCTTGAGGTCAACGAAAGGAATGAGAAGCTCGTCCTTTATCATTTGCCAAAGGATCCTTGTCATTTCGTCTCCGTCCATTTCGACGAGAGGGGTTGTCATTTTGATTTTTTCCATAGTTCAATACCTCCGAACAGTTTGAAAAAAGTTTATTTTTTATATTTGTTAGTCATTCGAATGATTCTTATAATAATTCATAAGGCAACCGTCGAGGATGATATCCTTTTCGTCAGCGGTAAGTCCCTTGACGTAAAGAGTGATGTTTTCGACAGTTCCGTCTGCCTTAACTACCTTTGCGGCAAATTCTTCTTTTCCGTCGATTATTGCCTGTCTGATGCCTTCGACGAAAACGTAATCTCCCGTCTCATAGGGAAATTCAGCATTTTCGGGGAGAGTGAAGGGAAGTATTCCCCAGTTGATACAGTTGGAGCGGTAGCGCTTGGTTGCAAATTCATAACAGATGTTTGCGAATCCGCCAAGTACCTTCTGGCAGGATGCTGCCTGCTCACGAGCAGAGCCGTCTCCGGGCTTGTTTGCAAATACGCAAGAGCCAAACTGTGTATTATTTATAAGAGCGTTTGCATCTCCCAGCTTTGAAAGGACCTCCATAAGCTCTGCGGGAGCTTTTCCTGCGCGTCTGTCTGCCTCTGTTGCCGCAACTGCCTTGGAATTTCCAACGTATTCGGGCGCTCTGCGAGAAAGTGCGAACTCTGCAAGACGAAGAGGATTTGAACGGTAGGAAGAGGTCTCACCCGAGGGGATAAGCTCGTCCGTTGTGGTAACGGGGTCACGAATAACAGCGGCAAGCTTTACGAGAAGGTTGTCTGCGAGCTCATACTGTGCGGGCCAATCGGTAATGTTAGGACCAAAGATAAGCTCCTCTGATGCGTCAGCCTTTCCGTAACCGAAATAAACTCTCTTTTCGTAAACGCCTCTGTCGTAGTAATATTCATGAGGTGTGTGCTCATATTCAACATCGGTCGCAGCCGTAATTATACCGCCGTTTCGGGCTGTTGCAGCGATACTTCTTGCATCCATAAGAGCAACACCCGAAAGCTGACCTTCACCGGGCTTTGAGCCTTCGCGGTTGGGGAAGTTTCTTGTGGTGTGTCTGAGAGAGAGTCCGTTGTTTGCGGGAACGTCTCCTGCACCGAAGCAAGGTCCGCAGAACGAGGGCTTGATAACAGCGCCCGCAGAAAGAAGCTCACTTGTAACGCCTATCTTTGTAAGCTCAAGAGAGACAGGAATGCTTGTGGGGTAAACCGACAGCGAGAAATAAGAATTTCCTGTGCTCTGTCCCTTGAGAATTGACGCTGCCTCGTCGATGCTGTCAAACATACCGCCTGCACAGCCTGCAATGATACCCTGATCAGCCATTACCTTTCCGTTCTTTATCTTGGAACGGAGGTCGAATTTACACTTGCCAAACTTTGCGGCAGCCTCTGCCTCGACCTTTGCGAGTATCTCGTCTGCGTTCTGGACGAATTCGTGAATGGTGTATGCATTCGAGGGGTGGAAGGGAAGAGCTATCATAGATTCCATCTTATCGAGGTCGATTTCAATAAGAGCATCGTAATAAGCTACGTTTCCGGGACGAAGCTCGCGGTAATCTTCGGGTCTGCCGTGAGCGATGTAGTGTTTCTTTACTACCTCGTCTGTTTCCCAGATGGACGAGAGACAGGTCGTCTCGGTTGTCATAACGTCGATTCCGTTACGGAAGTCGATAGAAAGATTTTTAACACCGGGACCTACGAACTCAAGTACCTTGTTTTTAACGAATCCGTTTCCAAAGGTCGCTCCTACAAGTGCGATAGCAACGTCATGAGGACCGATACCCTTTTTAGGTGTACCCGTAAGATATACGAGAACGACTTCGGGTGTCTTTATGTCATATGTGTTCTTGAGAAGCTGTTTTACAAGCTCAGGACCACCCTCACCTACACCCATAGTGCCGAGAGCACCGTATCTTGTGTGTGAGTCAGAACCGAGGATCATTTTGCCACAGCCTGCCAGCTCTTCGCGCGCGAATGAGTGGATAACGCTCTGGTTTGCGGGAACGTAGATACCACCGTACTTCTTTGCAGCGCTGAGACCGAAAACGTGGTCGTCCTCATTTATCGTACCGCCAACAGCACAAAGAGAATTGTGGCAGTTTGTCATGGCATATGGAATGGGGAACTGCTTAAGTCCGCTGGCGCGGGCTGTCTGAATGATTCCTACGTATGTAATGTCGTGTGATGCAAGGGCATCAAATTTTATTCTCATAGTCTTTTCGTCACCGCTTACGTTGTGGGAAGACATAATGGAATAAGCTATGGTGTTCTTTCTTGCAAGTTCGGGAGGCATTTCATTTGTTGCCGAAAGCTTACCGTCTACAAGGTATACTCCGTTTGAATTAAGCTTTATCATTTTTTTCTCCTTCTTCAGAATAAATTCAAAAAATAAACATACAAAATATATTATAACTTAATTTTCTGAAAAAGTCAATAAGAATAGGATTTATTTTAAAAACAAAAAAGTAAAAAGTGCAAAACTTTTTAGATAAATTTAGCCTTATATATTGAAAAAAACAGTAAAAAGTGGTAAAATAGTAGACAACGTAAAAAACTACATATTTGGAGGGATAATGACGGTCGAAAAAAATTATTTTCTCCGTCCCGCCCCAGAGCTTGCGCCGAGCATGATCGGGCTTTTACTTTGCAGAAGATTTGAAGATGGAACTGTTGTAAAGGCAAGAATAACCGAAACCGAATGTTATTTCGGCGAAGAAGATACAGCTTGTCATGCTCATAAGGGAAGAACGCCGAGAACCGATGTGATGTACCTTGAGGGTGGGAGAGCTTACGTGTATTTGTGTTACGGTATACATGAGCTTTTGAACGTGACAACAGGTAGGGACGGACATCCCGAGGCGGTACTTATCAGAGGCGTCGAGGGTGCATCGGGACCTGGGCGAGTCACAAAACTTTTAAAAATAGACAGAAGCTTCAATAAGCTTCTGCTTACAGAAGAAAATGGCTTGTGGCTTGAGGAAGACGGATTTAAAGCAGATACCGTTTGCGATAAAAGAGTCGGAATAGCATATGCCGACGAAATTGACAGAGAAAAACCATGGAGATTCATCATGGCTGATATAAAAAACAAAAGTTAAAAGTGAAAGGAAAGAAAATGAAAACCTTAAAAAAACTTCTTCATAGGTATTTTATAGATGCAATGGGAGCTATGGCGCTTGGACTTTTTGCATCCTTACTTATCGGTACGATCTTCGGTACGATCTATGATTTTACAAAGCTTGAATTTTTAAGCACAATAGCTATATACGCAAAAGCCGCTACGGGAATGGCAATAGGTGTTGCTATTGCCCATAAGCTTGGCGCACATCCCCTTGTTATTTTTTCAGCGGCAGGAGTCGGTGGCATGGCTAATGCCATGGGCGCTGTTATAAATAACGGAGCTCTTACCGAGTGGGCTGTAACAGCAAAGGTAGGAGAAGGCGTTTTCTACTCAGCAGGACCTGCAGGAGCATTTTTTGCTGTTATTATTGCAACCGAGATAGGTATGCTTGTTTCCAAAAAGACCAAAGTCGATATTCTTGTCACTCCCGTGGTTACAATGCTGGCAGGCTTTGCTGCAACATGGCTTGTATGTCCGCTTGTTTCGTTCGTAATGTATTATCTCGGAACGTTTATCTCATGGGCGACCACTATCCAGCCTCTTCTTATGGGTATAGTCGTTTCGGTAGTTATGGGAATAATATTGACACTTCCAATATCAAGCGCTGCAATATGCGCAATGATCTTTTCTGCTTCTGCATATGAAGCGGCTATATTTGCGGGAACTTCCGAAGGATTTTTATTAGCAGGCGGTGCGTGCGTTGCAGGTTGCTGTGCTCAAATGGTTGGATTTGCAACCGTAAGCTTCAGAGAAAATAAGTGGGGCGGTATTGTGTCTCAAGGACTTGGAACATCTATGCTCCAAATGGGAAATATCGTTAAAAAGCCGATAATATGGGTAGCTCCTACTCTCGCATCTGCAATAACAGGACCGATCTCAACTATGATATTTAAGCTTAAATGTCAGGGAGTAGCGGCAGGAATGGGAACATGCGGTCTCGTAGGTCCTATTGGTGTTATAAATTCAACACCTGACGGAGCTTTGAAATGGGTAGGACTTGTTCTTATTTGCATAGTTCTTCCCGCAATACTGTCATTTATATTCAATGAGATATTCAGAAAGCTCGGACTTATAAAAACAGGAGATATGGCACTCGATTCCTGAAAAAAGAAAAAAGATATATTTCATCTTTATGGGGTGGAAATGGGAAACAAAAAAGAAAAGGTTAAAAAATTACTCCAAGATAAAGAGCTTGGAGAGACAAAGCATTATTCAAAACGTGTTGCTGCAACGGTACTGTCTATCACCTCGGTAATTATTTGTGTCTTATCCTTGATAGGCTTTTTGTGGTTGAGGAATAATTTTTCAAATGCCGACGTAATAAAATCCTTTGTTGAAGAGCATTTTTTTATGGGTGTTTTAATAATGATATTCATATGTGCTTTTCAGGTCGTTATTGCGCTTGTTCCGGGTGAGCTTGTAGAAATTGCCGCAGGTTACGTTTTCGGAAGCTGGCTTGGTGCGTTTATATGTCTTGTCGGAACTATGATAGGAAGTGTTCTTGCGATACTTCTTGTAAGACGATTTGGAAGACGATTTGTAGAGTCTCTTTATCCGAGAGAAAAGATAGATGCTTTGCCAATTTTAAGAGAAAGAAAAAAGAGAAACGTGCTGACGGCATTGCTTTTTCTCATACCGGGTACACCAAAAGACCTTTTTACCTACGTTGTAGGTCTTACAGATATGAGTATAACCTTTTACGTTCTCATAACCTCCGTAGCAAGATTTCCTTCCATAATCATGTCTACCTTCGGAGGAAATGCTCTGGGGGACGATAAGCTCTTAAAGGCCGTAATAATTTTTATTGTTACAGGTGTAATAAGTCTTTGCGGCTATCTTGTGTATCTGTATATACAAAAAAAGCATGGTAGAGATAAGGATAAAGAAGGAGACAAAAATGAAAAACAGAACTAAAACAAGTAAAGTTGCCATTCTCTTGGTTTGTCTTATGTTGGTTATGCTTTTGCTAAATTCTTGTGGCGGACTTGATTATGATTTTGATGAGGTCCATGATGTTACAGATGAATTTATTGATGCTGTTATCGAAAATGATAAAGAAGAAGCATATGAGTTGACAAAAAATATCTATGCTGAGAAGGATTTTTTAGAGATATATAATGAATATAGAGAAATGCTCAAAAATGTAGAAGAATACGAGCTTGAAGCAATAGAAAGTAACACTGAAATGGATAACGGATCAAAGAAGATAAATGTTTTGTACGTTATGGAAGTTGGTGAAGAAAAGTTTGTTGTCGATGCTACTGTAAGCTCTACAAACGGCGGACTGAATTATATTTATATCAATGAATACGACGATGCGGTCAAGGAAGAATATATAGTTGTTTTAACTTACACTGCACCAAGCTATATTTTTAGACTTATTCTTTTTGCAGAGCTTGCCTTTCTGATAATTGTTATTGTTGACTGTGCAAGGCATAAGATAAAGAGAAAAGCATTGTGGCTGGTTATAATTATTCTTGGAAACCTGACCGTTATATTTTCAGGCGAAGACGGAGGCTTGTTTGCCCGATTTAATTTGCTTGAGATACTCGGAACGTATCTTAACACATATTCCGATAATTCATTTGAAATGGGAATATCAATACCTATTGGAGCAATAGTGTATCTTATAATGAGAAAAAAGCTGTTCCGTGAATGGAAAAAGGAACAGGCACTGAAGGAAGAGAAGGAATTAAGAGCAAAGCGACTCGCAGAGGAACGCAGGGAAGACGAAAGACTCTAATGTTAATAAAAACAAAGGCTCGGAAGCAAATTGCTTCCGAGCCACCATTTTTTTGAGTGTAAAAATATCATTTTTTTGTTTGTGCAAACAGCCAATCCCATAAGCCATCGTGTGAGTATGCCGCTTGGCTTATACCGTGTCCGAGCCCTTTTAGAGCTACATAATTGTAGCTTTTTGCCCCGGCGGCTTTGAGCGCAGCCTCGATTTTTGTTGCTGCAGAGATACTTACAGTCGTATCCGCATCACCGTGGAAAAAGAATATGGGAAGGTCACGAATAACGTCTGCTTTTGAGGTGTCAGCTGCACCGCATAGGGGAATAGCCGCCGTGAAGAAATCTGTGTATCTTGTAATAAGCTCCCACGTGGCATATCCGCCATCCGATGCTCCCGTAATATAAACTCTGTTCTCATCAATATTCAAAGCGTCTCCTACCTGACGGATAATGGTATACATATCGGTGAGATTATTTGAGGGCGGTGTCGTATCATAAGGAATATCTGTTACAGCGTATCCGATAACGTTAAATGAATTTGACCACCAGGACTCTTTCCCCTGATTCACCTTAAGGTGCGGGGCAATTATTATACAGTCCCTGATGCCCTCTGCATCAAGAAAACCGAGGGATTCAAGATAGGTCTGGAATTTATTCCAATTATATCCTTGGGTATTGTCACCGCCGTATCCGTGCCCGTGAACATAAATGAAATATGGATATTGCTTGGTCGCATCATAATTTTTTGGAAGAAGTATACCGTATTCAACGTTTGTACTTCCATAGTCAAATACGTTCCAAGAACCAGACTTCAGTTTTTCAAGAGCAAGGGAAGATATTTTTCCTGTAATGTCAGTTCTTTCGGGAATTTTTATGTGTTTTTCTTCGCTGTTTGCAAATTTATTCATAAATTCCTCCGTTGCAGCCTCAAGAGCCGAGGGGGTTCCGCCTACTATGAATATCTTTTCTCCGATAACAAGGATCGAGTATTCGTCATAGTCGAGAGTGTTGTATGTAGACACGGAAAGAGGATGCTTGGTAAGTCCTAAATGTATTTCCTTCTGCTCGTTAGATTCACCGTGTCTGTTTGACTTGAGTGCTACTCCCGTTGAGTCCTTGATGGCGTTATAAAGGGAAGAGGCGGTTGATATTACTCTTTCTCCCTGTGCTTCATCTGCAACCAATGTGTAGTCACTCTTGCCTTTTTCGACTATTGTGAGCAAAGGAGCGGTAGGTGATTTATTATCATCGTTATTATTATTATTAT
>JAGBTY010000032.1 GCA_017631085.1 Clostridia bacterium | reverse complement strand
GATCGTGGTGGTGGTGATGCTCATGCTCGTGGCAGTCGCACTCCTCGTCATGATCATGGTGATGGTGGTGATGCTCATGCTCGTGGCAGTCGCACTCCTCGTCGTGATCATGGTGATGGTGGTGTCCGCAAATGGGACATTCTTCCTCATGAAGAAGCTTTTCAAGCTGGTAAGAAAGTGTATCCTTTTTCTCAAATGCTGCCATCAGCTCTTCCATTTTCAGCTCTGTTGCAGGAGTTGTAACGATAGTTGCACTCTCATTATGAGCCTTGACGAGCGCAAGAGCCTCGCTCATTTTCGCTTCGGTGGTCTTATCGGTATGGCTGAAGAAAATACAACCTGCGTTTTCTATCTGGTCGTTAAAGAACTCACCAAAGTTCTTCATATACATCTTACACTTATTGACGTCAACCACAACCACTGCCATGTTTATGGTTGCATCATGAATATCCGCACCAAGAACCGCACGTGTTACGTCACTGAGCTTTCCAACACCTGACGGCTCTATAAGAATTCTATCGGGGGCATATTCGTCCACAACCTTTTTAAGCGCCTCGCTGAAGTCACCGACGAGTGAACAGCATATACAGCCCGAATTCATTTCGGCAATGTTTATCCCTGCATCCTGAAGAAAGCCGCCGTCAATTCCTATTTCTCCAAATTCGTTCTCTATAAGAACTATCTTCTCACCTGCATAAGCCTCTTTGATAAGACGATTTATGAGCGTGGTCTTTCCCGCGCCGAGAAATCCCGATACTATATCTATTTTAACCATGGTTTACCTCTCAAATATCAAAAAATCAGCAAAAGGTTGCGGCAATATACCGCAACCTTAATATAATCGATTTATATATTATGCTTTTCCAACAGAACCGAAGAGCTCCATCTTTTCCTTTACGGTTGCCTTTATAGCCTCGAAACCGGGAGCAAGTATCTTTCTGGGGTCAAATCCCTTACCAACAAGGTCCTTGCCATCTTCGATATACTTTCTTGTTGCTGCTGCAAAGGAAAGCTGACACTCGGTATTAACGTTGATCTTTGCAACACCGAGAGAAATTGCCTTCTTTATCATATCCTCGGGGATACCTGTACCACCGTGGAGAACGAGAGGCATATCGCCTGTCTTCTGCTGAACTGCGTCAAGAGTCTCGAAAGAAAGTCCCTTCCAGTTTGCGGGGTACTTACCGTGAATGTTTCCGATACCTGCAGCAAGCATTGTAACGCCAAGGTCTGCGATCATCTTGCACTCGTCGGGATCAGCACACTCGCCTGCTCCAACAACGCCGTCTTCCTCACCACCGATAGCTCCAACCTCTGCCTCGAGAGAAAGTCCCTTTGCCTCACATACTGCAACGAGCTCCTTGGTCTTTGCAACATTCTCGTCGATAGGATAATGAGAACCGTCGAACATTACGGAAGAAAATCCTGCGTCGATGCACTTGTAGCAAGCCTCATACGAGCCGTGGTCAAGGTGAAGAGCAACGGGAACGGTGATTCCAAGCTCCTCGATCATTCCGTTAACCATTCCAACAACTGTCTTATAACCTGCCATGTACTTTCCTGCGCCCTCGGATACGCCAAGGATAACGGGGGACTTAAGCTCCTCTGCCGTGAGAAGGATAGCCTTTGTCCACTCAAGGTTATTGATATTGAACTGTCCAACGGCATACTTGCCTGCTTTTGCTTTTGTAAGCATTTCTTTTGCTGATACTAACATTTTTATATCTCCTTAAATTTATTTTTGAAATTATTTTCCTAAAATATTATACACCATATATTTATAAAAATCAAGTATTATATCAAATTTTTTGACTTATTTTTTAAAAATTAACAATTATATTATTGAATAGACGCACTTTGCGTGTTATACTATTGTTGTAACTGAAATTACGGCTCTATATGTCGCAATACTTTTATTTTTGCATAACATATAAATATGATAAGACATTTTATTTTGCCCGTGGAGGATAAATTATGGATAACGTTTTACAAGCCAAAAAGCTCAAGGATGATATACAGACGATCTACGAAGCTTTATGCGAAAAGGGCTACGATCCCGTCAAGCAGATAGCGGGATATATTCTCTCCGAAGACCCGGTTTACATCACCGACTGGAAGAACGCAAGAAGTCTCATTGCTCACATAAACCGCGACGATCTTCTGGATGAGATAATCCGTGCGTATTTTGAGAATAAGTAAGAAAATATAAAGAATTTTATGGGAGGTATAGCTATGAGTAAAAAAGCTAAACGTAGTTTATGCCTCCTTTTTTTATTGTTTTTACTATTTACAAACACTCTTTCTCTTTCGGCATATGCAAAAGAAAGCTCACCTGATCTTTCCCGTGCAGAACACGTTTATCTGTACAATTTTGAATCAAACAGAGTTCTCATTGAAAAAAACTCGGACGAAAAGTTATTTCCCGCTTCAATGACCAAAGTCGTAACCGCCCTTGTTGCGCTCGAATCCCTCGCTGACAGACTTGACGAAAAAGTCGTAATAACAAATGAGCTTCTGTCAGGACACGAGGGAGCGGGAATGAAGCTGGAAGCAGGAATGACCGTAACCGTCATGGATCTGCTTTACGGTCTGATCTGCGGTGGCGGAAATGATGCGGCTCTCGTTCTTTCGCGTATTTGTGAAAAGGATACAGCGACCTTTGTCTCTCGAATGAACAAATTTGCAATATCCCTCGGTGCAACCAATACGACTTTTACAAATCCCACAGGCCTCGACGACGAAGCCATGTATTCTACCCTCTCGGATATTGCTCTCTTTTGCCATGCTGCTGCCGATTCTCCTCTTTATATGGAAATCAGTAACGCAAAAAGCTACGTTTACTCCCCTTACTCAAGCGGAGAGAAAATAAAATTATTCAACAGAAACGCTCTGGTCGGCACGTACTATGCACAAGGCTACGTAAACAGATCGGCAGACGGTATTATGTCGGGAGTTACAGACCTTGGAGGATATTGTGTGGCTGCATTGGGCAACACGGGAACTGAAAAATATCTTTGCATCGTAATGGGAGCTACGGCAGACAAAAACAACATTTATTCCTACAAACTTTTTAATGAGCTTCTTAATTATGCATCGGCAAGATACGAATATAAATGCATAGCCAAAGAAGGAGATATTATCTCTTCTATCCCGGTCGAAAATGCAGAAAAATATTCCGAAAACGGTGACGGTGAAGCTCGAATAAGCTGCGCGTTAGGCGAGGACGTTTACGTGCTTTTAGACAATCACTCCAATGAACAGATACGTTACAAATGTTATTTTTTTGAAGACACTGTTTCTGCCCCCTGCCCTCTTTATCAAAAAGTGGGCGGAGTTGATTATATCTGCGGGGACCGCTTGATGGCTACCGTCCCTCTTGTTCTCACAGAGGACGTGAAAGCCAACGGATTTCTTCTTTTGATGGACAACCTGAAAAATTTCTTTCTTGGCAAGTTTTTTATTATTTCTCTCATTACCTTTTTGCTCATTTTCTCTTTGTATTATTATTTTATTGAGCTTCGCCACAGAAGAAAAAAGACGAAAAAGATAAAATACAGAAATTTTTATTAATACAAAAAAAGGCTGCCTCTTTTTCGAGACAGCCTCTGCTTGTTTTATTTCCTTGTTATATCTTTCTTTTCGGTAAAGAGTGACGTAAATTTAAAGTCTTTTGTACCAATATAATAGGAAAGTCCTGCGGTAACCAGTGCGGGAACGGTTACAAGGAAATATGTAAACCAATACTGGTTAAGAGCTTTTCCTCCAATATCTATTGCAGACATAAGTCCAAGATACATTCCGTTTGCAAAAATAGACAGAACTCTCATTACCGTACACATATTTCCCGCCCACTCATGAGAAGCCATAAAGGGATATCCGATGGTGTAAACGATAGCGATAATGAAGCTTAAACTATTTGCAAGAAGTGACATATAAAGTCCTGTCAGCGATGAATACTTCTTTTTACCTGCGTCCGCTGATATTTTATCTCTTGCGCCTATCTCCCACGTCATATTGTAGATCAAAAAAAGATAAAACAGTATTGCAAAAATGCTGACACCTATTGTAAATCCGTCATTACCCATTGCAACGGTTGCCATTGCCAGAACCGAGCCGAACATGGAAATAGCAAACTGATTTACAAACATTTTTACAGAGCTGTATGAATAGTCACGAAAAAAGTTTTTCATATATCTTCCCCTTTCAAGAAAATGCTTTTTGGCTTAAAATACCCTTTAATTATATATAATTACGCAAGAATTTGCAATATAAATACAGAAAAATTTACACTTTATCCACTAATTTATCACGTAATGATATATAATATTAAATGTAGCCTAAGTGGGCTAGCCTAAACAGCCAACATCAAAAAGGAGAAGATCCATGTATTATAACGTACCTCTTGAATCACTCCCACCTCTTGTGCGTGAATTTGCTTCATACAAGTCGGCAATTCAAAATGCATCTGAAAAAACAATATCCGAATATCTTTTTGACCTTCGTACGTTTTTCAGATTCCTTCTCGCCAGAGATAAAAAAATAGCCTTTGGCACAAAGGAATTTGAGGATATCGACCTTCGTAGCGTTGACCTTGATTACATAAAAAATATCACTCCCGAGGATATATACGAATTTCTTATGTATGCCGACAGCGTCAGAGGGAATATGGCAGCGGCAAAATCGAGAAAGCTCTCGGCTATAAAGGGCTTTTTCAAATATCTTACGGTAAAACGAATGATGCTGGAAGTAAATCCCGCGGCAGATATAGAGGCCCCGAAGCAAAAGCAGTCGCTTCCGAAATTTCTATCACTGGAAGAAAGTCTCGCACTTTTGAACGCAGTAAAAAACGACAAGGAGTCGAAAAACACTGTCAGGGATTTTGCTATCATTACGATATTTCTTAACTGCGGCATACGAGTGTCCGAGCTTGTAGGAATAAATATCGAGGACATGGACGACATGCTTCGCTCAATGACTGTCACGGGAAAAGGAAACAAGCAAAGAATAGTTTACCTTAACGACGCGTGTAAGCAGGCTATTGCCGATTACCTTGATATTCGTCTTTCAAAGGATATGGAACCGTCAAAAACTTCCGCTCTATTTTTAAGCTCTCGCGACCAACGTATAAGTGTAAAAACTGTTCAATGGGTCGTATATAAGTATCTTGACATGGCAGGACTTGAATCAAAGCACTATTCTGTCCACAAGCTACGCCACACAGCCGCAACTCTCATGTATCAGACGGGCAATGTTGACGTGCGTGTACTCAAGGATATTCTCGGTCATGAGCAGCTCAACACTACACAGATATACACTCACGTAAGCAATAAGCACATGGAACAAGCTATGCAGAGCAATCCCCTATCTTCTATTGGCGGAATTGCAGATGAAGACAATAAATCAAACACGGAGACTGAAACTGTAAAATGAAAACGACTAATTCCACAATCACCCCAACACAGCAAAAGATAAGAAAAAAGACCTTTATATCACTTATTTTATCTTCAGCGATTTTTATGGGACTTCTTTCACTTGTACTTACTCCTCTTAACGTATTCGTTTCAAACGACGGAGTATACATGGACGGACCGCTGCCGGACATTACTTATCTTACTATCATGATATTCGAAATACTCACCTTTGCCTTTTGTTTCTCGGCGCTTATACTTTCCATCGCATTTCTCTCGCTAAAAGGCACGAGAAGGCTTATTTTTACTTATCTCTTTGCGCTATGCTTAAGAGAGGTCATTGACCTTATTTTTACCGCATTTACCTACAACGGCATTGGAGATGTTGACGTCTTTTCTTCGGTATCCCACGTTATTCTCGGAGGTATCCTTATGCTTACCGTCGTGCTTATTGCTAATGGTAGGCTCAAAAGCTTTAAAGCAAAAAGAAACATACAGTTGAAAGACGGATCAGACACGACGGGAGTGTTCCCTATCGAGTCGGTGTTTGACAAAAAGAATCCCATTCTCCTCACAACCGGCATCATGGCTCTTATTCTCTGCCTTTTCAATATAATTCAAAGGATCATTCTTATTCTGACAGAGCTTTCCCTTACCCTTTCTCCCTCCTTTAACGTACTCGCCATAATGGGAAGCTTCGTTTTTGATATTTTTCTTGCTCTTGTGTACTATGCTGCGTCATGGTTTTTCATGGACCATTTTTACAGAAAGCATCTTTGTTAAAAAAAGCGACCGATGCTACCCGAGGTATGCGATAATTAATAATAAAAATTACCAATTACATTTAATTTTTTTTTCTTTGATTGTGCAATCATACAAAAATGATAAATTTTAGTCAAAGACCTTGTATATTTACAAAAAATGAGTTAAAATATATAATTGAGAAAAGATGGCAATTCTATAATATGCTCTCTTTACTTACTATGAAAAAATTTTTTATATAAAATGGAGGAATTTCAAAATGTCAGTTAAAGTTGCTATTAACGGCTTTGGCCGTATCGGACGTCTCGCATTCAGACAGATGTTCGGCGCTGAGGGTTATGAGGTAGTTGCTATCAACGACCTTACCGACCCCAAGATGCTCGCTCACCTTCTCAAGTACGACACAGCTCAGGGCAAGTACGCTCTCGCTGATACCGTTACTGCCGGTGACGACAGCATTACTGTTGATGGAAAGACCATCAAGATCTACTCTGAGAAGGACGCTGCTAACTGCCCTTGGGGTGAGCTTGGCGTAGACGTTGTTCTCGAGTGCACTGGCTTCTACTGCTCTACAGAGAAGTCCATGGCTCACATCAACGCAGGTGCTAAGAAGGTTGTTATCTCTGCTCCCGCAGGAAAGGACCTCAAGACCATCGTTTACAGCGTTAACGAGAAGACTCTTACAGCTGATGACAAGATCATCTCCGCTGCTTCTTGTACAACAAACTGCCTCGCTCCAATGGCTAAGGCTCTCAACGATTACGCTCCTATCCAGAGCGGTATCATGACCACTGTTCACGCTTACACAGGTGACCAGATGATCCTCGACGGTCCTCACAGAAAGGGTGACCTCAGAAGAGCTAGAGCAGGCGCTCAGAACATCGTTCCTAACTCCACAGGCGCTGCTAAGGCAATCGGTCTT
>JAGBTY010000031.1 GCA_017631085.1 Clostridia bacterium | reverse complement strand
CCACCGAAAGTCGGTGAGTGCCACACAATTCGGCACGTGGGTGCCTCTTTTGTTATCTCTTCGAGAACTGAGGTGCACGACGTGCAGCCTTGAGTCCGTACTTCTTTCTTTCCTTCATACGAGGGTCTCTCGTGAGGAATCCCGCAGCCTTAAGAGCGGGCTTGTAGTTTTCGTCTGCCTGAACGAGAGCACGAGCAAGTCCGTGACGGATAGCTCCTGCCTGTCCGGAAAGTCCACCGCCGCTTACGTTTGCGATGATGTCAAACTTGCCTTCTGTGCCTGTTACGCCAAAGGGCTGATTAACGATGAGCTTGAGTGTCTCAAGTCCGAAATATTCGTCAATGTCCTTCTTATTGATGGTGATAACGCCCGTGCCGGGAATAATACGAACGCGAGCTATGGATTTCTTTCTTCTTCCTGTGCCGTAAAAATAGGGCTTAGAACTTGTATACATCTATTCTTCCTCCCTTACTTGATCTCGATAGCTTCAGGCTTCTGAGCTGCGTGTGTGTGTTCAGCTCCTGCGAATACCTTGAGTCTTGTTGCGGATTTTGCTCCGATTGCGTTGTGAGGAAGCATACCCTTTACTGCAAGCTCCATTGCGAGCTCGGGCTTTGTTGCCATAAGTGTCTTGTACTGAACTTCCTTGAGTCCGCCGATGTAACCGGAATGACGGCGGTAGTACTTCTGCTCAAGCTTCTTTCCTGTGAGAATTGCCTTCTCTGCGTTGATAATGATTACGAACTCACCGCAGTCTACGTGAGGGGTGAATTCAGGACGGTGCTTACCGCGAAGAATGGTTGCTGCTGCCGCTGCTGTTCTACCGAGAGGCTTATTAGCTGCGTCAATAACGTACCACTTGCGCTCAACCGTCTCAACCTTTGCCATGTAAGTTGACATAGTTTTGATCTCCTTCAAATTTTTGTGTATTTTTTATCATGCTTCGATATTATACCACTCCTATCCCCTCTTGTCAATAGTTTTTTAAAAATAATTTCAAAAAATTAATTTACGACTTCAGAAGCTCCGTTTTTCTCTCGAAATCGCCCATTTTCCTCTCGAATCCTCATTTGCCGTAACATTTCTTTTACAAATGTTTTTTTCTTTTCAAGCATAGTCCCGACATTTAAGTCATAAAGTGTATCAAAAGAAAACAGCGGAGGTCGAATAAACCATGATAAACCAATACAAACCCGAAGGAATGCTTATAGGACAGCCTGAAAACAGAGACGCGATATCGAGTCTGCAAAATCTGGAACGCGCCATGAAGGAAGGCAGGATACTTGAATCCACAGTTCTTCTCTGCGACAGCAACATGAGACTTCACGTAGACCTTTACGGCATCAAGGGCATTATAGAAAAAAGAGACGTTCTCTTTTGCAGAGAGGACGAGGTCTTCAAGGATATTGCGGTCATAACGAGAGTGGGAAAGCCCGTATGCTTTAAGGTAATAGGCTTTTCAAAGGAAAACGGAAAGACCGTGGCGCTTCTCTCACGGCGCGAAGCGCAAAAGGAGTGTATCGCGTCCTATCTTTCGGGGCTTATCCCGGGTGACGTGATTCCCGCAAAGGTAACACACAACGAAAAATTCGGGGCATTTGTGGATATCGGCTGCGGTGTGTCCTCGCTCCTTTCGGTAGACAGCATATCGGTATCGAGAATATCCCACCCCTGTGACAGACTTTCTGTGGGTGACGAGATATTTACGGTCGTCAAGAGTATAGACTACTCTACTGGGCGTATATATGTAGGTATGCGTGAGCTTCTGGGAACGTGGGAAGAAAACGCGAAAAAATTTGAGGCAGGACAGACGGTGGCAGGAATAGTCAGAAGCATTGAGAGCTACGGAGTATTCGTTGAGCTCGCACCGAATCTTGCAGGACTTGCCGAGATACGCGAAGGAACACGCGACCGAGAGATAGCCGTTGTAGGACAGAGAGTTGCCGCATACATAAAAAGCATAATCCCCGACAGAATGAAGATCAAGCTCGTGCTTATAGACACCTATAAGGGAACGAATCCTCTGTCGGAGATAGAATATTTCGTTGACGTAAACAAAACTCTCCATATTGATAAATGGAGATATTCCCCACCCTATGCTCATAAGCTCATAGAATCGGTGTTTGAGTAAGATATTTATGAAAAATAAGAAATGAATAATGAATAGTGGATAGTTTCGGTCGATTTTCGCCTCCGCGAAAATCTTCATCAGCGAAGCGGCTTCATTATTCATTATTCATTTTATTTTATATTTTCTTTAGTCTTGCAAAGCTTCCCATGAGCTTCTTTGTTCCAGCGTTGTCGAAAATGACCTCATATAGCACGTCCGAACCCATTTTGGTGACCGAAAGTATCTCTCCCTCACCGAATGTGCCGTGCTTTACTCGGTCGCCCTCCGAGAAGGTCAGATTACCCGACGGCTTCTTCGGTACTGACCCTGCCGTCTCGTTATCCCTCGGAGAGAAAAAGCTTCTGATACCTGACATAAAGGTGTTATTTTTCGGTTTATCATCAAGGATAAGCTCCTTCGGTATCTCCTCCACGAACCGTGACAAAGGATTATAGGTGGTCTTATTATAAAGCGTCCTAACTCTCGTGTGGGTAATATAGACCTCCCTCTTGGCTCTGGTTATCGCCACGTAAGCGAGACGCCTTTCTTCCTCCATGTCGTCGGGGTTCATTGAGGTTATATTCTGCATACCGGGAAAGATACCGTCCTCCATTCCTGGAAGAAATACCACGGGAAATTCAAGTCCTTTAGCGGAGTGGATAGTCATCATGACTACCGCATCCGCGTCATCGTCGAATTTATCCACGTCGGCAACGAGAGCGTTGCGCTCAAGGAAACCGAAAAGGATACTGTAAGAATCCTTATATTCGGGAGCATATCCGTCGCTGTAGGACTCCCCGCCCTCCTTTATCTCATTTTCAAATTCAACTGCCGTAGAGATAAATTCTTCTATATTATCAAGCCTTTCCTTCTCGTCCTCTCCGCCGTCCTCAAGCATCTTGCGGTAGCACGAACGGTCAAGCACGATATTTATAAAGGCTTCGAGAGAGATATCGGTATCCAGAAGTCCTCTCAAATAGTTTATCATCTCGGCAAAGGCTTCAAGCTTCGTGGCGGAGCGCGAAAGTGCTACGTACCCCGACGCATTCCTCATAACGTCAATAGGAGTTATTCCCTGCTCGTCGGCAATGGCAAGAACGCCCTCAAGTGTCTTCGGGCCTATGGTTCTTTTGGGCTCATTGATTATTCTCTTGAGCCTTTCTCTGTCGTTTGGATTTGCTATAACGTAAAGGTACGCCGCCACGTCCTTTATTTCCTTTCGGTCGTTAAAACGCAGACCGCCGTACATTCTGTGGGGTATTGCAGCAGAGGCAAAGGCTCTCTCTATGGCGTTGGACTGGGCATTTATTCGGTAGAGTACCGAAATATCTCCGTATTTATACCTGCCGTCCCTTACAAGCTCACGTATCTTGTCGGCTATGTACTGCGCCTCAAATCTCTGGTCGTCACAAAGCTTGACTGACAGAGGGCTTCCGTCCTGTCTGTCGGTATAAAGTGTCTTGCCCTTTCTGCCTACGTTGTGAGATATGACCGCATTCGCAGCATCGAGAACGTATTTTGTGGAACGGTAATTCCTCTCAAGTCTTATTACCTTGGTGTCCTTGAATTTTCTGTCAAAGCTGAGGATATTTTCGATCACCGCGCCTCTGAACTTATATATGCTCTGGTCATCGTCACCTACCACCATAACGTTCTTATGGTAGCTTGACAGGAGTGCTGTCAGCCTGAACTGGGCGCTGTTTGTATCCTGAAACTCGTCAACGCAAACGTATCTGAATTTCTTCGAATAGATCTCCCTGACCTCGCTGTCGTTTTCAAGAAGGAGAACTGTCTGCATGATTATATCGTCGAAATCAAGGGCGTTTGATGCCTTAAGTCTCTTTTGATATTCCGCGTATATCCTTGCAAACTTCAAAAAGCGTCTGTCAGAGCCCACCTCACTCTCATACATCTCTGGTGTCTTCAGCTCGTCCTTGGCGCGACTTATCACACCCGCAACCGTCTTTATAGACTCTTCGATATTAAGGTCTTTCATTACTCCCTTCATGACCGCCTTCGAGTCGTCGCTATCATATACGGCAAAGCCTTGGCTGTAGCCCATTCGGTCTCCGTACATACGGAGTATACGCATACATATGGAGTGAAAAGTTCCCGCCCACACGGTATTCGCCTGCTCCGCATCTCCGAGAGAGGTCGCAAGTCTCGTTTTTATCTCGTTTGCCGCCTTGTTTGTAAAGGTTATGGCAAGTATGTTCCATGGAGCGCAGGGCCTTGAAGCGAAGCTCGGAAGAAGCATATCGATATCGCTCTCCGAAAATCTTGTCGCTCTCTCAAGCCTTGCCACCTCTTCCTCACTTATTCCGTAAGGCACGTAATCACTGTAATACGCGTTGCCGTAGCTTACGAGAAATTCTATCCTTTTTACAAGAACGGTAGTCTTTCCGCTTCCCGCTCCCGCCAGAACGAGAAGCGAGCCGTCGGTCGTAAATACAGCTTCTCTCTGCTCTTCATTCAAATTTTTATATCTCGCGTCAAAAAGGCTTCTTTTAGCCTTAAGATAACGCTCCCTCAAATTATTCTCTATCATTTTCCACTCCAATAACAAATTATAGATACACATAATAATTATATATCTTTTGGCGTGATTTGTCAATTGTATTTTACTTCGGCACAAGAACAAATAAAAACAGTTTTTTTGCAAAAAAAGGCGTTTACTTGCCTTTATATCGGTAGTATAATGAACCTGAATAAACCATAGGAGGTTTTTATGCTATACGATAAAAACAGAGACAGCGAATACCTTTCGGAAGAACTGTTCCGCTCTCCAACGTCGGAATACAGAGGTACTCCCTTCTGGGCGTGGAACTGTAAGCTTGAGAAGGACGAGCTTCTCCGTCAGATAGATATTTTCAAGGAAATGGGACTTGGCGGCTTCCATATGCACGTAAGAACGGGTATGGAGACCGAATATCTCTCGGAGGAATTCATGGAGCTCATAAAGTCATGTGTCGGTCACGCAAAGGACAATGAGATGCTTGCGTGGCTCTACGACGAAGACCGCTGGCCATCGGGCGCGGCAGGCGGATTCGTTACCAAGGACATAAAACACCGCCAAAAATTTATTCGCTTTACGTCGAACAAGGATTATGAGCCTCATGAGACCGCCCGGCTCCTCGGAGCATTCGACGTCATTCTCAATGACGACGGTACGCTCAAAAGCTATAAAAAGGTAAATATCGGAGACAGTACGGAGGGAGTACTGTGGCAGGTATGGCGTGAAATAAATATCGCTCCTGACCCTTGGTTCAACGGACAGAATTACGTAGACACTCTTGACAAGAAAGCCATACAAAAATTCATAGAGGTCACCCACGACAAATATTTCGAAAAGGTGGGGGAGGAATTCGGCAAGACAGTTCCCGCTATCTTCACCGACGAGCCTCAGTTCTGGCGTAAGCAGACACTACCTTTTGCCGCAAGTCTTAATGACGTGCATCTCCCTTGGACCGACTCTATTCCCGAAATATACAAAAACACCTACGGTGAGGACGTGACCGAAACACTCCCCGAGCTTCTCTGGAATCTTAAGGATAACGCTCCCTCGGTCGCAAGATACAGATATCACGACTGCATTGCCGAGTGCTTTGCCTCCGCCTTTGCAGATCAGTGCGGAAAATGGTGCGACGAGCACGGCATCGCTCTTACGGGTCACATGATGGAAGAGCCCACTCTCCGCTCACAGACCCACTCTCTCGGAGAAGCTATGCGCTCCTACCGTGCTTTCACCATCCCCGGCATAGATATGCTTTTACGCGACAATCTTGAATTTACCACCGCCAAGCAGGCTCAGTCTGCCGTTCATCAATACGGACGTGAGGGCATGATGAGTGAGCTTTACGGAGTGACCGGTTGGGATTTTGACTTCCGTGGGCATCTTCACGAGGGCAACTGGCAGGCGGCTCTCGGAGTTACCGTAAGAGTCCCCCATCTTTCATGGGTATCCATGAAAGGGAACGCAAAGCGCGACTATCCCGCCTCTATCTCCTATCAGTCACCTTGGTATCGTGAATATTCTCACGTCGAAGACCACTTTGCCCGTGTAAACACGGCACTTACAAGAGGAAAGCCTCTTTGCAATATCGGTGTCATCCACCCTGTCGAGAGCTATTGGCTACATTGGGGTCCGGAAGAACAGACCTCACTCGTGCGTGAGGTCATGGACAACAATTTTCTTTCAACGGCAGATTGGATGCTTAAGGGTTGTATAGATTTCGATTATATATGCGAATCCCTCCTCCCCTCTCTTTGTGAAAAGGGTGGCGCTCCTCTTAAGGTCGGACAGATGGCTTACGACGTAATTATAGTTCCCGCCTGTGAAACGCTCCGAGAAACAACTGTAGAACGCCTCGAAGCCTTCCGCGCGGCAGGCGGTAAGCTTATATTTATGGACGAAGCACCAAAATATATAGATGCAGTTCCCTCGGAAAGACCGAAGGCTCTTTACGGTATATCCGACAATATTCCTTTTAACCGTTCCTCTCTTCTCTCTATACTCGCCCCCTACAGAAACGTTGAGATAAGATACACAAGCGGTGCTCTCGCCAACGACCTCGTTCACCAAATGAGACGAGACGAACACGGAACGTGGCTCTTCCTCTGTTCGGGTGAGCCTATCAACGAAAAATACACCACAAAGGACATATGCGACGGAGCTCATTTTTCCATGTCATCAAACAAAAAATCCCTTATCATTCGCATAAAAGGCGAGGGTGAGCCGAAGCTTTATGACACCATGAGCGGTGAGATAAAGCCTCTTGAATTTGAGATAAAGAACGGAGATACCTATATCTATCTCACCGCATACCACTACGATTCGTTCCTTATTTATCTCGATGATAATATCAAAAGAAAGAGCTTTAAGCTTCCCGTAAAAAAGGAATTGATTACTCTGAAAACAGTTCCTGCCGCTGTTCCATACACTCTTTCCGAGCCCAACGTGTATCTCTTGGATATGGCAAGATACGCCCTTGACGAAGGAGAGCTGTCGGAAGAGGAGGAAGAGATACTCCGCGCTCATAACCATATTCTCAAAAAACTCGGTCTTCCCGAAAGAACGGGCGAGGTAGTTCAGCCTTGGGTAATTCCCAACACGCCGCCTACGCACACCGCGACCCTTGAATATACCGTCGTCAGCGATATTTACGTAGAAGCTCCAATCCTCGCCCTTGAAGACGCCGACATTGCCGAGATATACTTCAATGAAAAGAAGGTCGAAAAGAAGGATCTCGGCTATTACACAGATAAGTCCATAAGAAAGATAGCTCTGCCCCCTCTCGAAGCGGGTGAAAATAAGATAAGAATAACTCTGCCATTCGGTCAAAGGTCAAATCTTGAAGCCTGCTATCTCCTCGGCAACTTCGGAGTAAACGTAAGAGGACGCGTACGCAAGATAGTAGCGCTTCCCTCGCTTATGGCATTTGACAGCATTACATATCAGGACCTTCCCTATTACGGCGGTGAGATAACCTATCACATAGATGTTGATATGGAAAAGGACGGAAAGCTCATTGTAAAAACTCCACACTACCGCGCGGGAGTTCTTGCGGTATCCGTTGACGGCAAGAGATCGGCAACCATCTCCATAATGCCCTACTCCGCTGACCTTGGCGAATACACCGCGGGTAATCACAGAGTGGATATTACGGCATATATATCGAGACATAACTGCTTCGGACATATCCATAATTCAAATCCCGGTTACCGTTGGATAGGCCCGGATTGCTGGTCGACCGCGTACGACGTATGGACCTATGAATACAGACTTCTTCCCGAAGGACTTATATCGTCTCCGATATTTTATACGGAAGGCGAATAAGATGTTTGATCATTAATAGAAAAGGACAGAGAATTCAGGTCTTTACCTTGTTCTCTGTCCTTTTGTTTTGCGTAAAATGCCACCTTACAAAACACTGTCCCAGCACAAAAAAGGCAGCTCACCTTGAACCGCCCTTTATCTTTTTATTAATGAATAAACCAACGCAATGCTCTTACAAAAGCATTCATGCCCTCTGCATCAAGGGCGCTATCAAGGGCGGTATCAAAGCCTTCAAGAATAATAAGGGGTAAAATGCTTATTATCACAATAATGATAACCGACCATAAAAGTAAAAGAAGTGAAAGCGACACTATGGAACAAACAAGACCTGTTATAGCCTTTCCGTTCATTTTTTTCGTGTCGGTATATTTTCTCGATTTTACCGCGAAAACGATAGACACTATCTGAAGCGCGGGAGGAATAAATAATCCAAGACCTATAAAGATAAGGCCCAAGGAGATTATTCCCAAGATCATTGCGACAGTGGAATATTTTCCGTCCGTGCCGTTATTTGCGCTCATTACCGTAGCGTTTCCCCTTGGAGACCCCACGTTTTCACGTCTCGTTTCATATTCATAATAGGTTTTATTATCAAAATTCGTTTCCATACTTACACCTCATCTCACCTCAAACGTCCCGTCTGCCCTCAAGCGCTCTTCCGAGAGTGACCTCATCCGCAAATTCAAGGTCAGCCCCTACAGGAATACCGTATGCAAGTCTTGTGACCTTTATTCCTAAAGGCTTCAGGTACTTTGAAATATACATGGCGGTTATCTCTCCGTCGGGAGTTGGATTAGTCGCTACTATCACTTCTCTGACGTCGTCCTCGCCTACCCTCTCAAGAAGCTCGCGAAAACGTATCTTATCCGGAGTTATTCCATTCACAGGAGAGATAACTCCGTGAAGAACGTGATATACTCCCTTAAATTCCCTGACCTTTTCAATAGACATGACCGCTTTTACATCCTCAACGACACAAATAACGCCTCTGTCTCTGGTAAGGTCGGAGCAAACGTGACACGTGTCCTTGTCGGTAATATTTCCGCATACGGGACATTCATGTATCGCCCGCTTGGCTTCAATGATGGTAGAGGCAAATTCCTCTGCCGACGCATCGTCAAGCTCGAGCAACGCAAAAGCCATGCGCCCCGCGCTTTTCTTTCCGACGCCCTTGAGCTTTCCAAATTGCTCTGTGAGCCTCTGGAGAACCTCTATATGTTCGCTCATATATCAGAAAAGTCCGGGGAAGCCAACGCTTCCTGTTATCTTTGTCATTTCCTCGGTATTTGTGTCCTCAACTCTCTTTATTGCCTCGTTTACAGCGGCAACGAGAATATCGGAGAGTGTCTCAATATCATCGGGGTCTACTATCTCGGGTTTGATGTCAATGGAGAGTATCTCCTTCTTGCCGTTTATTTTAACACCAACGACTCCGCCGCCCGCGCTTATATCATATTCTCTTGCGTCAAGCTCCTCCTGCATTGCAGCCATGTCTTCCTGCATCTTCTGCGCCTGCTTAAGCATGGCATTCATATTCTGAGGGCCTCCGCCCATTCCCTTCGGTATATTTGCTCTCATAGTAATTCTCCTTTGTTTTTATATTTTTTAAATCATTAACTCGTCCATGTCGGAAATGGTGTCCTCATTTCCCTTCACTTTTTCATATACGATATCCTGCAGACCGAATTCTTTTCCGAATACCGCACCGAACGCCGCGCATATGCCCTTCTTTATAGCGTCTCCCGATGCCATAGACATTGCAAAATCACTTCCGAAACGAAGTACCACCTTGCCGTCGCCCGAAATGAATGCTCTCGCTTGCTTGAGGAAGGGCGCGACAGATACGTCCGACGCTCCTACTCTTTCGGCTATCTCATTCCACCCTCTGTATGCCTTGAGCTCCTCACTGCCAAAGAGATTCGCTTGAGGCTTTTTGGGTGTCTCGTCAGGGGTGATTTCCTTTTTGGGCTCTTCTTTTTTCGCTTCGTCTACATTTTTTTCCGATACGTTCGGCTGATTCATTGTTACCGCAGCTCCGCCTGCAAGGGCATTCTCAAGCTTTGATATCCTGAGGAGCAGAGATTCGGGGGATACGTCTATGGAGCTGTCGCAAAGCTTCACCAGTGCCATCTCGGCAATTATCCTTTTGATAGCCCCCGCCCTTTGCATAGCATAGTGGGCATCGTCGATTATTCGACAGTGAGCAAGTAAAGCCTCCTTGGAGAAAAGCTCCGACGCCTTTTTCAGCGCAGCTCCCTCGGTCTCGGTAAGGTCAAGATATTTTTCTGCCGTCTCGGTGGTCTTCATGACCAGCATATCTCTGTAATATGAAAGAAGCTCTTGCCAGAATACCGATATATCCTTTGAGGAGCTTACCACTCCGTCTACTGTCGAGAAGATGGCATCGTAATCGCAATTCGATATAGCGTGTACCGTGCTTTCTATGTTTGCCCTACCACCCGAACCTATTGTATCGGTCACAATATCGGGAGTAAGCTTCCTGCGGCTTCCCGCGCAAAGCTCAAGAAGACTTATGGCGTCTCTCATTCCGCCCTGGGCATGCTTCGCAATAAGCCTCAGTGCCTCGTCCTCGTATTCGATACTCTCTTCCCCGGCTATAAGTCTTAACCTTGCCATAAGATCTTCGGTAGAGATACGGCGAAAATCAAATCGCTGACAACGGGATATTATGGTGGACGGAAGCTTGTGAAGCTCGGTGGTCGCAAGAATAAATACAACGTGAGACGGAGGCTCTTCAAGAGTCTTCAGGAGCGCATTAAAAGCGCTCCCGCTGAGCATATGGACCTCGTCTACAATGTAAACACGATATTTGAGAGCAGAGGGAGAATAAACGACCTCGTCTCGAATGTCACGGATATTGTCAACACCGTTGTTTGAGGCAGCATCCATTTCAAGAACGTCGGTAGCCGCGCCCGAATCTATTGACATACAAGAGGCGCATCTGTTGCAGGGACTTCCGTTTATGGGGGATTCGCAGTTTACAGCTTTAGCAAGTATCTTCGCACAGGTAGTCTTACCCGTTCCGCGAGAGCCGCAGAAAAGGTAAGCATGAGAAAATTTGTTGTTGTCGGTCTCGTACTTCAAAACAGACGTGATATGATCCTGACCGTAAACGTCGTCAAAGGTTTGAGGACGCCATTTTCTATATAGTGCTTGATACATCTTACCCTCCATAAAACAACAGACTGTATAATAAGACCATACACCTAAAGATCGAATCTCACAGATACGCGATCATCGTACCTCCTGCTCGGAGCAGGCTTCCTCGCGGCACATCGGGATGACTACTTAATGCTGCTTGGTTCCCCACCTGACATGGTTCGCAGTTTCCGATTGCGCAAGACCCGCTCTTCAACGCAGCAGGATACGCCTCGGACCGTACCGGCTTGACCCTCAAAAAAGGAATACACCCCTGCTGTAGCGGATTTCAGGTACAGGGCTCCGCTAATTCCCCGGCTTGTATGGCCTTATTATGCAGTCTGAAGAATGACATTACCAATATATTATAACAGATTCCCTTCATTTTTTCAAGTGGATTTTTGAATTTTCTTTTTTAATAAATTTTTTCTTTTCCCCTTCGTTGCTAAAGTTTAAAAAATATAAAAAAAGGTCTTGCAATTTTCGGATAGATGTGGTATAATACTTCTGTTGTGAATTTATTTTCAACAATTCAAATATGTACAGTATGCATCATGGAGAGATATATCGCCTACGGCGATGATTCGCTAACTCTTCGTCTGGTGAGCAAGCTCCCCGACCTCCGAGTTGCGAATGCGAAGTGGATTCAATGAGCAAGCTCATTGAGCCTCGTCTCATGGGACTCCATAAGTATGATGCACACTGTTGCATCATAAAAACGAAATATGTACAGTATGCATCATGGAGAGATATATCGCCTGCGGCGATGATTCGCTAACTCTTCGTCTGGTGAGCAAGCTCCCCGACCTCCGAGTTGCGAATGCGAAGTGGATTCAATGAGCAAGCTCATTGAGCCTCGTCTCATGGGACTCCATAAGT
>JAGBTY010000030.1 GCA_017631085.1 Clostridia bacterium | reverse complement strand
CGCCTAATGATGCGTGGCTTCGCCACATTTTGGGCAAACATCGCATCATTGCGGAACGCAGTGGAGCAACATCATATTTGCGAAGCAAATGCATCATATCGCCGTAGGCGACGGGCTTCTTTTGTTTGGCAGGAATTGCGACAGAGGAGGATTCGAAGGGGAGCGGTAGTGAATGACAACACGGTGTGTTGTCAGAGCCGCGACTGACCGAGGAGCGTAGCAAAGGCGTATCGAAGACGGCTTTGCGTCGCAGCGACGAGACCGAATCCGAGTGCAAAAAAGTATTTTTATAGATTAACAAGCGTAATTTGCTTGTTCTTTTTTTGCGCATATTTAAGAGTATATTGTGTCCCCTTTGATTTTCCGTCCCATATGATAAGAACTGCATCTGCTATGTCAACCATTTCTTCGTTTCGCTTGATTGGTGCGGCACGACCGTAAAGCTCATAGCGTGGGCGAATGATATATTTTGATAAACGGTGCATGTCGGCATATTCTTCTGCCACACTATCTATTCCACACGCCCCACCACTGATAATGGTGTCAATATTCTTCGTAATGTAAGGTGATAGATCAAAATTTGTAATGCTACGTGAGCCAACTATAAGTAATTTCATTGAATAACCTCCCATTTTATATATACCTATATAAGTATACACCTAAATAGAGAAATTGTCAATTGGGTATATATTCGATAATATATACATATATTAAGGGAGGTATACGAATGGTAAGATTGACATTAGATAAATACTTGGATAAGCGGGGTATTACTCGGTATGAGTTAGCCAAGCGCACTGAGGTAAAATTTCAAACTATAGACCGATACTATAAAAATCAAGTTGTTCGCTTTGACAGCTATATTTTAGACCGCATATGCGCAGCATTGGATTGCGACATCTCTGACATTATCGAATATTCAATGGATAACTGAAATATGTCTTAACAAAACCACATCGGGCAGGAGATAAGCTCCTGCCCCTCTTTTTTATTTGCAATTTTTAACGGTTATTTGCTTTTTTTATGTATTTTTCGAAAAAATCATCTAAATTATTGATTTGGGAGAATATATGTGTTATACTTTTTTCAGATACGTTAGATATCGGATAAACGTATACTGAAAAGCCGAGGAGGTAGCAGCTCATGAGAGACAGCAGAAGAATTTTTGTTAATATTGATATCAACAGCGCAACGACGCCTTTTCTCAATAAGGTCGCAGAGAGTGAGGACGTAAAAAAAGAGGATCTTTATCCTTTTGTTGACATTTATTCGGGACATGGCGTGACCGACCTTCTTTTTAACGTATTTTGTCAGTTTTCCACTACCGACTCGAAGGTATTTACCGACTATCGAGGAAAATTCGAGCAAAAGGTGGAGAACGGAGTTGAAGTAAATTACCATGATCAATTTGTAGGTGTTTACCGTCTTAATGTGAAGCATGGAATAGATCCCTTCCGCGTTTGGATAGAGCGATGCGCGGAGAAGGGAATAAAGAGCTGGCTGTCGGTAAGAATGAACGACTGCCACTGCCCCGATGAGACTGCTTGTTTCCTTCGCAGCGACTTCTTTTACGAGGCTCGTGAAAAAGGCTGGTGCGTAGGAAATAAATACGGATATTATCGCTATTGCTTCGATTATTCCTATGATGAGGTCCGCCGCAAGATGCTCGACTATATTGACGAGCAGCTGGGTATGTATGACGTTGATGGTCTTGAGCTTGACTTTCAGCGAGAAATAATATGCTTCGACTATTTGAGCGGCAAGGACTACACCGCCATTATGACCGATTTTATCAGAGAGGTCAAGAAGATAGTTACAAGGCACGAGGCGTCTCGCGGACACAAGATAGAGATATGCTTAAGACTTTGCCGCAGCGTTGAGGATAATCTGGGCTTTGGTTTTGACGTACAGGCTTATTATGACGAAAAGCTTGTTGATTCGGTCTCGCCCGTAGCAAGATGGTCAACACACGACTCGGATATGCCTATCAAAGAATGGTTGGAAAGATTCCCCGATATTGAGATATATGCAGGTATCGAGGCGCTTATAAATGACAAGATTGGAGTTCCCGCGTCCTCTCCCGCAAAAAGAGGATTCGTTACGAGCTACGTATCCGACGAACCCGACGGAATATATTATTACAACTATTATCTCAACCCTCACAACGGGGAAGAGAGTTGCGCACCCTCTTTGAATTTTTTCGAGGAAGGAGCAGCGCCCATAGAGGAGACTATAAAGAAGCCCTTGTCCTTCGTTGTTACTTATCAGGATACGTGCCCTATATTTGACACGCCCTGGAGACCTTTTCCCAAAATGATCGCGAAAGGAGAGATCTACGACGTTCCCGTAAAGACAGGACGCCTTCCCGACAGAGCGGCAACTCTTATTTTCGGTATAGTTGGGGATAGGATAGACGACGTAGAGCTCACCTTTAACGGAAAGAAGGTTTCGGGCTTTGTAAAGATTGAGGGCTGTGACAGAGCATTGATGTCCGATAATTTTAAGTCGGGTGTGGTGCTTTATGAAGCGCCAGTGTCTCTTGATCTCGATAGCTTCTATCAGGAGCTTAAGGTAAAGTGCCTTAAGGGAAGCGTTATTATGAGATATGCCGAGGTTGTGGTTTTATAATAAAGAAAAAATGGTATAATAATGAAAAATATATAAAAGGAGAGGAAAATATCATGCTTGAGATAGGAAACAAAGCTCCCGATTTTGCTCTTAGCGACAAGGACGGGAACGTGGTAAAATTATCTGATTTTTTGGGAAAGAAGGTGGTACTTTACTTCTATCCCAAGGATAACACCCCAGGCTGCACAAAGCAGGCGTGTGCCTTTGCCGGTGCATACGAGGGATTCAAGGAGAAAAATGTGGAGGTCATCGGCATCAGCCGCGACAGCGTGGCATCTCACGTAAAATTTGCCGAAAAGTACTCTCTTCCCTTCGTTCTTCTGTCCGACAAGGAGCTCAGCGCAATAAACGCATACGGCGTATGGCAGGAGAAGAAAATGTGCGGGAAGGTGTCAATGGGTGTTGTGAGAACTACATTCATTATAGACGAAGAGGGCAATATAGAAAAAATAATGCCTAAGGTGAAGCCCGATACCAATGCCGAGGAGATACTCGCCTATCTTTCAAAATAATTTTTTCGTATATCATTACTCCGAAAAGTAAAGAATAAACTATTGAAAGAAAATTTCGGAGAGGAATGAGATATAGATACAATGAGAAAGACCAAAATAGTATGCACCATAGGACCTTCAAGCGATAATAAGGATACGATCATGGGACTTTGCAGGGCGGGAATGAACGTGGCGAGACTGAATTTTTCTCACGGAACTTATGCCGACCACAAAAGACATATGGAGCTTATAAAGGAGGTCAGGGAAGAGCTGTGTGAGCCGATAGCCATAATGCTTGATACGAAAGGTCCCGAATACCGCATAAAGACCTTTGAAAACGGTAGGATAATCCTTTCGGACGGAGATATATTTACCTTTACTGCCGAGGACGTAATAGGTGACGAGAGAAGAGTTTCGGTAAGCTACGAAGGACTTGCGGGGGAGCTTGTGGCGGGTGATACCATACTTTTGAATAACGGACTTCTGTCCTTCCGAGTAGAAATGATAGAGGGGAAGGATATTATCTGCCGCGTGCTTTGCGGCGGAGAGCTTAGTGACCGCAAGAGCATGAGCTTCCCCGGGAAAGTTCTTCGTCAGAAATATCTGTCCGAGCAGGACATGGCTGATATCGCTTTCGGCATCGAGAACGGAATAGATTATATTGCCTGTTCCTTTGTCTCGCGAAAGCAGGACATTCTTGACGTTCGCGCCTATCTTGAGCGCATATGCGCATATAAGGTAGAGCTTATAGCAAAGATAGAGAATCAATCGGGAGTAAACAATATAGACGAGATATGTGAAGCAAGTGACGGGATAATGATAGCCAGAGGCGACATGGGTGTTGAAATATCCTTCGAAAAATTGCCCGATATTCAGAAAAAGCTGATAACCAAATGCAGAATGCTGGGTAAACGTGTCATTACAGCCACCGAGATGCTTGAGAGCATGATATATAATCCCCGTCCGACCAGAGCCGAGATATCCGACGTGGCAAATGCCGTATACGACGGAACCAGCGCCATAATGCTGTCGGGGGAGACGGCGGCGGGAAAATACCCCGTAAGAGCCGTGGAGATAATGGCAAGCATTGCCGAAAACGCGGAGATGGGAATACACTACGTAAAGAGGTTTCGCACGGCGGATTTCTATATAAGAAATTCGACAGATGCCATATCACATTCGGCAAGCGGAATGGCGATCGACCTTGATGCCCGTGTCATAGTCGCTTGCTCACTTTCGGGAATGACGGCAAGAATGGTGTCGCGCTTTCGCTCACCTATAACAATAATCGGGCTTACCGCCGACGAGAGAGCATGGAGAAGACTTGCCCTGTCTTGGGGAGTCATTCCCGTTCTGTGCGAGATGGTCTCGTCGAGTGACGAGCTTTTTGCCACGGCAGAGCGTGTAGCCAAAGAGAGATTTTCACTTGAGGCAGGAGACAAGATAGTCATAATCGGAGGGGACACGTCGGGAGTGTCGGGAAATACCAATCTGGTAAAGGTAGTTGAGATATAATAAGAAAAATACCGCATTCGAAGAACGAGTGCGGTATTTTGTGTGAGTTTTTTGCGGGACGCCGAGGACGTCGTCCCCTACGGTGATGGGGAACGGAATGATTTTCAAACAATGCGGGTATGTGTCATCCTGAGCGAAGTCGAAGTTTTGGGGAGGCTGTGCCGAGCCAAAACCAAGAGACGATGCCCGAATGGGCACGGCTCGCAGGGATCTCCAAAGCCTTACCGAAGGCTTTATAGATAGAAAGAATATATAATAT
>JAGBTY010000029.1 GCA_017631085.1 Clostridia bacterium | reverse complement strand
CTCCAAAGCCTTACCGAAGACTTTTGTAATAGAAAGAATATATAATATCATAGCGGCATAGTAGATTCCGACACTCCGTGTCGCCTTCCTTTCGTCAGGTTCGACTACGCAAACGATCCACAGGATCGTTTGCTCCGCTCAGAATGACACGGGAGGGGCGTGAACGAGGGGTTATCCATTGCTTTTTGCGGGACGCCGAGGACGTCGTCCCCTACGGTAATGGGGGCATGCAAACCTCTCACCGTGAACATGGCGGTCGTTATTATTTTGGGGGCTGTTGATTTCCAAATTGGTATTTAAAGATCAAGATTAAAAAAAGTTCTTGATTTATTATATTATTTGTAGTATAATATAATCGGGTATGCAATTTTTTATGATGTAATAATATTATATAAGGAGATTTACAATGAGCAGAGTTTCAAAGCACAACTATTATCTTGATATAGCCGAGACAGTAGCCGAGCGTAGTACCTGTCTTCGCAAAATGTACGGAGCTATTATTGTCAAGGACGACGTTATCGTTTCAACCGGATACAACGGTGCTCCCAGAGGTAGAAAAAACTGTAACGACCTTGCTTCATGTATGAGGGACAAGCTGGGTATTCCAAGAGGTGAGAGATATGAACTTTGTCGTTCTGTTCACGCTGAGGCAAACGCCATAATTGCGGCATCAAGAGAGAGAATGCTGGGTTCTACTCTTTACATGGTCTGTAAGGATCCTGTAAGCGGTGAAGTCGTCAGCGGAACTTCAAGCTGTATGATGTGTAAAAGACTTGTTATCAACGCGGGCATCTCAAAGGTGATCGTCAGAGACAACAAGGAAGATTTCAGAATAATCAGTGTTGAGGATTGGATAGAGAACGATGACTCGCTCAGCGGTGTTTTCGGTTATTAAAATAAAGCTGGAGTATTCTACATGAGAAAATCAAAACTTTTTAGAATTTTAGCAATTCTTTGCTGCTTTTTAATGATCTTTTTGCCGTCATGCTCTAAAAAGCTGACAAGGCAGGACGACGGTGGTGCTTTCTACGATAAAAAAGAGGACATAAAATATTATCTTGCTTCTCCCAGCTATGAGCCTATAGCTATGGGTGAGGAGGTATACGCAAAGGCAGGGAAGACCGAATTTTTTGAAATTATCGGCGCGTCTCCTGAAGAGTGGTTGTGTCAGACCTACGGCGGTGTTTATTATGCAGAGGGCGTAGATCTTCCCGAGATCGACGAGATGGAGATAGACCACGTAAGAGTTACGGACGATACCTCTCTCGTAAGCTTCGTTAAGGATGGGGAGATTATCGACGACATAATAGGCGTATATCTTGGCGGTGAATCCGTGGAGTATTATAACTACACTCCAAAGATCAACTGGACTCTTAAGTTTGCAGACGAAGAGCTTGGACTTTATTATGTAATGAATTATATAGAATACGCCGAGGATTATATCGAAGTAGTAGACGGCGTTGAGATAAATCGCGGCCGTAAGTTTATTATGGACGTTTATAACGACGTTTTTACCCCTGCGGGCGATTGGTTTGACGAGACGGTAAAGAGCTATTATGCTGAATAATTCAGGAAACGTCGTCAATTTTTCGGTGTCCTCTGTTAAAAGAGAGGAGCTGTCAGCCATTGCAGAGCTTGAGAAGCTTTGTTTTTCTGAGCCGTGGTCAGAGGAAAGTCTTACTCTTCTTTTGGGAGACAAGGCTACGGGATTCGTTGCCACCGAAGCTAACGGAAGGCTTGTTGGATACGTAGGTCTGGTATCGGTTCTTGACGAGGGGCAAATAACGAATATTGCCACTCACCCCGACTATCGCCGAAAAGGTATCGGTAAGGCGCTAATGGAGCGAATTTTCGAGTATTGTAAGGAGAAAGGTATTTGCTATCTATCCCTTGAGGTCAGAGATTCGAACAAAGGTGCAATAGCTCTTTATGAAAGTTTTGGCTTTAAAACAGTGGGAATCAGAAAGAATTTTTATAGATTTCCTGTGGAGGATGCTCGCGTTATGACAGCAGAGCTTAACTGAAGTATCAATTAGGAGAATTTAGAAATGTATATACTTGGAATTGAAAGCTCCTGCGACGAGACGTCGGCCGCGGTCGTCCGAATGGGTGATGGCAAGAGGGAGATACTTTCAAATATTGTGGCATCACAAATAGAAACGCACAGACTTTACGGTGGGGTCGTTCCCGAGATCGCCAGCAGAGCGCATATCGAAGCTATAAGCTCGGTGACATATGAGGCTCTCGATACTGCGGGAATAGGAATAGGTGACGTCGGTTGTATTGCCGTTACCACTCACCCCGGACTTATTGGCGCGCTTCTCGTGGGAGTGAACTTTGCAAAGTCTTTGGCTTTTGCTAACGGAATACCTTTGGTATCGGTAAATCACGTGAAGGCACATGTTGCGGCGGCGTATCTTGAAAACAGTGAGCTTGAGCCACCATTTACTGCACTCGTGGTATCGGGAGGGCACACGTCTATATACAGAGTTAACAGCTACACCGATTTTTGCGAGATTGGCGCTACCCGAGACGATGCGGCGGGAGAAGCCTTTGATAAGATAGGCAGAGTAATAGGAATGCCTTACCCCGGCGGTGCGGCAATGGATAAGCTTGCAACCGTCGGTAAGGCAGATGCAATAAAGCTTCCTTCTCCTGCAATTGTCGGTGACAGTATGGATTTTTCCTTCAGCGGACTTAAGACTGCGGCTCTCAATTATATAAATAAGGAAAGACAAAAGGGAACAGAACCCTGCCACGAGGACATAGCGGCATCATATACGAAGGTCATTGTAGACGCAATAGTAAAGCAGGTTGGCAAAGCGCTTGATAGCGAGAGTAGCGACAGCCTTGTGCTCGCGGGAGGAGTCGCGGCAAACTCTCATATAAGAGCTGCACTTGAGGCTCTTTGCGATAAAAAAAGAAAGAATTTTTACAAGCCATCAATGAAGCTTTGCTCGGACAACGGAGCAATGGTTGCTGCGGCAGGATACTTTGAATATCTTGCGGGAAATTTCAAGGATACATCGCTCAACGCATGGGCGGACGACGAGGACAGATAAGAGATTATAGAAAAGAAGGAACATATGTATGAGTGAAAATAACGAATTATATTTCGATGAGGAGGGTATACCCTCTGCTGACAGAAGAAACATAAAGGCGAACGTATCCTCTGCGGTAATAAAAAGACTGCCGAGATACTTCAGATATCTTCGTGAGCTTATAAGAATGGGAAAGACCAGAGTCAGCTCCGCCGAACTTTCCCGCATGATGAACGTTACCGCGTCGCAAATAAGACAGGACCTTAATTGCTTTGGCGGTTTCGGTCAGCAGGGATACGGATACAACGTTAATTATCTTTATACGAAGATATGCGAGATACTCGGTGTTGGAAGCGGATTCAGAGCCGCGCTTATCGGTTGCGGTAACCTTGGAAGTGCTTTGGTCAAGAGCCCTATGTTTGAGAAAAGAGGAGTTGACGTGGTCGCAATATTCGACGTGTCGGCGGGACTTATAGGTAAGACTATGGGAAACGTTACGGTATACTCTATGGAAAAGCTTGAAAAAACACTTGCGAGCTTTGACGTAGATATTGCAATCCTTACTCTTCCCAAGGAAAATGCCACAGAGGTTGCAGAAAGACTTTCAAAAACCAACATAAAGGGAATTTGGAATTTCACGGGTAAAGAGCTTCAGATGGATGATGCTATCATTGTGGAGAACGTGCATATAGGCGACTCTCTTATGACACTTTGCTATGAGATAGAGAGCAAGATGTCGGACAATAACAGTGCTTCAAAATAAGTTACAAAGGACAAATGTACGGATAATGAAGGGAAGTATTTATAAGCTTAAAAATATCGGTAAAGCTCCTGATGCCTCTCTTTTTGAGCTTCTTGAAAATGCAGACGAGACGGATATCAAGATTCTTATTGCACTTCTGATGAGCGCTGACGAGAATGGTGAGATATTGCTATCGAACAGTCTTGAATGGATGAGCGCTATCGGTGAGAGCGACCTTGCGGCGTCGCTCAAATTCTGGACGGGCGCGGGTATCATAAAAAAGCAGAGCGGCAAGTCCAAGACCGAGAAAACCGAAAAGAGCCAAAAGACAGAAACGGCGCACAAAAAAGGAGCTGTCGAGAGAGTGGGTGAGATAGCCTCTTACCGCACGGCAGAGCTTGCAAAGCTCATGGAGGACAGACGGGTCACCGCTGAGTATCTTGACGCTGCGCAGCGGATACTCGGGAAGACATTTACTACATATGAGACGGGAATCATGGCAGGTCTTATCGACCAGCTTGAGCTTGAGGAGGAGGCTGTATTATCTGTAGTCGCATACTGCTCAAGACTTGGAAAGAAAAGTGTAAAGTTTATTGAAAAGACTGTATTCTCATTTTATGACGAGGATATAACCACGGCTTCTGCCATAAATGAGCGAATTGATGCCATTGAACGTTCAAAAGAGACGGTATATAAGGTAAAGAGTATGTTCGGGGCAGAGGACAGGGAGCTGTCTACTAAGGAGAAAAAGCTTTTCACCAAGTGGACACTTGATTACGGATATGACACAGAGGTCATAAAGCTTGCGTATGATATAACGGTGGATACGCTTCACGAGGCAAATCCCAGCTATGCAGGCGGAATACTCGATAATTGGTATTCTGAAAATCTTAAGACATATGACGAGGTTTCTGCGTATATAGACGAAAAGCATTCTGCGAGAACCGACACAAAGAGCTATGACACGGAAGATTTCTTTGAAGCGGCACTTAATCGCAGCTATGAGAAAATGAAGAAATAAAGGGATATTATCCCGAAAGGAAACGATATGGGATATAACAGAGAGAATTTTGCCAGAATAAAGGCTGAGTACTCAAATAAATATCTGAAGGCAAGAGAGGAAGCCGATGCTCGCAGATACGAGCTTTATGATAAGATACCGGAGCTTTGGCGGATAGATACGCAGCTTTCCTCCACCTGCATAAAAATAATGGACGCCCTTGGAAGCGGTAAGGAAAACTTTACCGAAAGGCTTGATGAGATACGTCTGCTTAATAGCGAGTATAATAAAAAAAGAGCCGAGCTTCTCGAGGCAGCGGGATACCCATCGGATTACACCGACGTAAGATACGAATGTGAAGCGTGTGGAGATACGGGATACGTAGATACTAAAATGTGCTCCTGCATGAAGAAGGCGCTTGCTATGGCGGGATACGAGTCATCGGGGCTTGGCGGTCTTATCGGAAGACAAAGATTTGACAATTTCTCATTTGAATATTATACCGCAGGTGCTAACAGAGAGACGATGAAAAACAACGCCCAATGCCTTTCTGATTTTGCAAATACAATTGACGGTTCGTGCTCTGATAATTTTCTTCTGTTCGGTGGAACGGGACTTGGTAAGACACATCTTTCAACGGCGGTAGCCGAGAGAGTTATAGACAGAGGCTATGACGTGGTTTATACCACGGCGGTAGGAATGCTCGGCGACTTTGAAGAAAAGAGATTTGGAAACAGTGCGTCTGGGACGCGAGGCAGAGATACGAGAGATTATTATGAATGTGACCTGCTTATAATCGACGACCTTGGAACAGAGGTGGTAAACCAATTCTCGCTTTCGTGTATCTATGATCTTCTCAATTCGAGAATAAACGGCAAAAAGAGTACTATGATAAATACCAATCTTGGAGCCAAAGATATTGAAGGAAGATATGGTGAACGTATTGCCAGCAGGCTTTTCGGTGAATACCGACCTCTCCGCTTTGTTGGATCTGACGTAAGACGTCAAAAGCTTATGAAAAAATAAAAAACACGGGGCTGTCACATTTGACGAGACCGAAAAGTTCGAAAAACAAAGTAATAAGCTGTCCCGCAAATAGCAAAAAACACAAATGAGACAATCATAATGTAGAAAACAGAGCCATTTTCGGCTCTGTTTTCATTTTTTATTCGGACTTTTCTACCACCGTTTTCGAGACTCGACGTACCCGTGTACGCCTTACGTCTCGAAGAACGGCGCTTCTCGCCTAAATCTGACTATCCCCTTACATACAAAATTCGGAGCTGTCTCAAATTTCGAATTTGAGACAGCACCTTCGTGTATTATTTATTCCTCACAGTCGTAATTCTTCATAGCTTCCATTCTGCCAAACTCACGGAAGCCGTCTATCTCGCCACGCTGAAGCGCACCAAATATTCTGTACCTGAGTCCTTTGTTTTGCTTCTCAAGGCTATGAAGCAGCTGCTTCATTTCTTCTCTTTGGGTATTTCCGTCTGCGGGGCAAGGAGATTTTACAACGGGAAGAGAATTTTTTGAAGCAAAATATCTTACGTCCTTTTCGGGCATATATATCATAGGTCGTATAAGGGTTATTCCCGTGTTTGAAAGGTATGTGACAGGCTGGAAGCAACCAAGGCGACCCTCGTAGAAAAGATTGAGCATAAAGGTCTCAACTACGTCGTCAAAATGATGTCCGAGAGCTACTGTATTACAGCCTATATCCCTTGCGTATCCGTAAAGAGCGCCGCGGCGCATCTTTGCGCAGAGTGAGCAGGGATTCTTTTCTTTTCTCACGTCGAAAATAACTTTGGATATTTCTGTTTTTACTACGTGATATTCTACGTCAAGCTCACGGCACATATCGGCGATAGGGGAGAAGTCCACTCCGGCAAAACCCATGTCTACCGTAATGGCACAGAGAGAAAAGCTTCTGGGATAAAATCTTCTCAGCTCCGCCATGGCGGCAAGAAGTGTCAGCGAGTCCTTACCTGCCGATACTCCTATAGCTATTTTATCTCCCTCTTTTATCATTTCATAATCGTCGATAGCACGACGTGCATAACTGAGTATGCGTTTCATGTTTTCCATATATATTTATCCCTTATTTTTTCTTTTCAAAGTCTTCGAATGACATAGTTTCGTATATCCGCTCGGCATCGAATGACATTTTTCTTGAGGGGGCATGCTTGTCGTCACTCGATTCGTATAGGTAAAGACCTCTCGTTAGAGTCATTGAGGCCGCACCGCCCTTAACACCCATTACAAGAGCAATAGATGGAGGAGTACGTACGTCGGCTGAAACAAGAGTTATCTTTTTTGGCTCTATCATGTTCTCACTCATGGCAACGAGAAGCTCCGAAAGTCTGTCGGGGCGATAAACACAGTAGAATCTTCCGCCGTGCTTAAGAAGGCGCTTGGCGGATAGGCAGAAGTCAACTATCGTACCGCAGACCTCGTGTCTTGCTATATATTTTATCTCATACTCGTTTTTAGCTCCGCTCTCCCGCTTCATATAGGGCGGATTTGAAAATACCACGTCTACCTCACCGCCGACGTTTTCGACCGTTATATCTCGTATGTCTGCGTGAAGAGTTGTTAGAGTGTCGGAAAGCGAATTGAGACTTGCATTTCTCTCGCAAAGCTCCGAAAAATCCTTTTGTATTTCGACGGCAGTTATGTGCGCAAAACGTCCTTTTGACGCAGAGAGCAGGGAAATGATTCCTGTTCCAGCACCTAACTCTACAGCTTTAGCACTCCGTTGTTCCTTCATAAAAGCGGCAAGAAGATATGCGTCTGTGCCAAAGGTGAGCCCGTTTTTCTTTTGTATTATTGTAATATCTTCGTTGACCTTGTCAAGTCTTTCGTCGGGATTCAAAATAATATCTTCCATATATGCTCCATTTTTTAAAAAAGTAAGGCTGTCTCGTATCAAGAGACAGCCCACTCTGTATATCCGTATGTATTAAGGATAATTTGATTAGTCAGCTACAGGAGCTGAAACAGGGCAAGCTTCAGCGCAAGCTCCGCACTCAATGCACTCGTCTGCATTGATCTCGTACTTGCCGTCGCCTTCCTTAATTGCATCTACGGGACAAGCCTCTGTGCACGCGCCACAAGCGATGCACTCATCTGTGATCTTGTATGCCATGTTATTTTACCTCCAAAAATATTTTTGTACCTATATTGTATCATATTTATTTAAAAATGCAATAGGTAATTAAGAAAAAAATATTAAAAAATTTATGAAAAAGTGTAAATATATCGGTTTTTTTCTGTCATGTTCTTCTTTTGGGGTAAAATAGCATATAGAAAAAGTGAAACGAATGAACAAAACCTGAGGAATAATTCACTCAAACGTTCAAAAATAAATAAGTTTTAAAATAAAACGAAACAAAATTTAATAAAATGCTTGACAATTTATGCCTATGGTGTTATAATGAATCAAATGTGTGTTAATATCTTAAAACATATTGACATAAAAATGAAAATCAACAGAGAAAAAACGGTCGAAAGAAAGGACATAAATATGGCAAAATCCACTTCTCGCATCTCATTGTTTTTCTGTATCATTCTCATTCTTACCTTTGTTCTTGCCGTTAGTTCGCGTGCGGGATTCGGAAAGAAAGAGATCCTTATACTTACAAGCTCCGAGGATTATAAGATGGAATTTCTCGAGGAACGACTCGAGGAGGAATTTCCCGAGCTTGATATAGTTTTTGAATACAAGAGCAGTGGCGACCATGCTGCTTATCTTAAGGCATCAGGCAGTTACAGCGAATATCAGATAACTCACAATCTTGAGTATGGCTATCTTGCGGAGCTCCAAAAGCTTGGCTATCTTGCCGATCTTAATGGGACGATGGATTTTGGTGTTTTCGCTGATGACGTTCTTGAGAGCAACTTCTACGTTCCCGAAGAACGTAACGGCGGCTCGATAATAGTAAACCTTGACGTTCTTGAGGAGAGAGGGCTCGAAAAGCCTGAGTCATATGAGGATCTCCTCGACGAAAAATATAAAGACCTTATTTCAATGCCGTCCCCCGTTTCCTCGGGAACAGGATATATGTTCCTGCTTTCGCTTGTTAACGAATGGGGCGAGGATAAGGCGTTCGAATATTTTGATGCTCTCTCGGAGAACGTGTTAAGCTTCACGTCTTCGGGATCGGGCCCCGTGAATGCTCTGGTTATTGAGGAGGTCGCTATCGGTCTTGGAATGACGGGTAATGCTGTTACAAGAATAAACGAGGGCGCAAATCTTGAGATACTTTATTTTGATGAGGGCTCTCCATTTTCCCTCTACGGTCAGGGGATCGTTGCGGGATACGAGGAGGACGAGGACGTGGTAGCCGTATTCAAATATCTTGCGGGAGAGGCTACCGAAGAAAAATGTGCGAATTTCTTCCCCGAAAGAATATATTCCGAAAAGACCTTTGAAGTGAAAAATTACCCAAGCGATATAAAATATTCGGATATGAGTGATAACACACCCGAAAGAAAGGCGGAACTCCTTAAAAAATGGAAGCATTAAATAATTCTAAACTCAAAATAGAAGGACTTTATAAAAAATTTGACGGTGAAAGCGAAAAGGTAGCGCTTAACGAAGTCTCATTTGAAGTTTCCGAGGGCGAATTTCTTTCCATTCTCGGACCGTCGGGTTGCGGAAAGACCACGCTTCTCCGTGTGCTTGTAGGACTTCTTGAGCCTACGTCGGGAAAGATATACCTTGACGGTGAGGATATTACCTATGCTCACCCATCAAAGCGCTCAATGGGAATCGTTTTTCAGAATTACGCGCTTTTCGAGAACATGACGGTTTTTGAGAACGTTACCTATGCAGCGCTTCTTAAAATACCTAAAAAAGATAAAGAAAAGAGAGAAAAAATAAAGACGAAGGCAGAGCATCTGCTCGAAGACCTTGGTATAGGAGGACTTCTTGAGAGATATCCGGGAGAACTTTCGGGTGGACAGCAGCAGAGAGTTGCTATTGCAAGAACGCTTATACTTAATCCGAAGATAATGCTCTTCGACGAGCCTATGTCGGCTCTCGACGTTGCCACAAGACTTCAGCTTCGTGATATTATCAAGAATATACAGGCGAAGTACGGAACGACTATGATATACATTACACACGACCAGGAGGAAGCCTTTGCTATGTCCGACAGGATACTTGTCATGGAAGACTCGAGGCTCTGTCAGATAGATACTCCGAGAAATATCATAGACCATCCTGCAAACGATTACGTTAAGCACTTCGTCGTTGACAATCTTGTGAAAAAGATAGACTCTCTTTCAGAATTTATGGGAGGCTCAAATGACTAAAAGGGCATCTCTTAAAAAGGGAGCTGTGACGGGAACTGTAAAGGTTACCGTGGGGCTTGTATTTATTGCTTCTGTGATAATTCCTATCATAAGAATGTTTTCAAGCTTTACCATTGAGGGCGCGAAGGCTGTTATTGAAGGTCCGAGATTTCTTCCTGCACTTAAAAATACAGTAGTTCTCACTCTTGTGTCCACCGCGATAGTGCTTGTTTTAGCATATCTTCTCGCATGGTGCATCAATAGGTCTGATATGAAGCTCAAGGGGCTTTTCAGTGTTATACTTGTGCTTCCTATGCTTATTCCTTCCATATCACACGGTATGGGACTAATTACACTTTTGGGAACGAGCGGAATAATAACCGACCTTTTAGGAATCAGCGGAAATATAATTTACGGACCTATAGGTATTGTGCTCGGCTCTGTATTGTATGCATTTCCCGTAGCATTTATAATGTTATCCGACGTTCTCAAATACGAGGACATGACGGTCTACGAGGCGGCAGACGTTCTCGGCATCAGTAAAAAGAGACAGCTTGTGAGAATTACGTTGCCTTATCTTCGCAAACCCCTCATTGCAGCTGTGTTCAGCACCTTTTCACTGATCGTTACAGATTACGGTGTGCCGATAATGATAGGCGGACAGACTAAAACCATATCCTCGCTTATGTATGAGGAGGTAATAGGACAGCTCGATTTCGGTAGAGGCTGCTTCTACGGACTCGTTTTACTTATTCCCGCACTTGTTGCCTTTGCGGCTGACATTTTAAATAAGGAAAAGGGTACGTCCGCTTTTGTTAAAAAAGGTGAGGGCAGGGCATATTCCAAGGTTCGCAATCGAGTAGCCTTCGGTGTATGTACACTTGTATCAGTTTTCTCGATCCTTCCCATAATCTCATTCCTTATATGCGGTTTTTCGGAAAAATATCCAAAGAATATAACTTTTACTCTTAAGCATTTTGGAGATACACTTGAGCGATATGACGGTTATCTTATCAATTCACTTGTCATAGCACTTGCAACAGCGCTTATAGGTACTTTGATAGCATTCGTTACTGCATATCTGACAGCACGTATGCGCACACCGCTTTCAAAGGGGCTTCATCTTCTTGTACTTACGTTTATGGCGATCCCCGGTATCGTTCTCGGTCTTTCCTATGTTATGACTTTCAGCGGAAGCGCGATATACGGAACACTATTCATACTCATAATGGTGAATACGGTCCACTTTATTTCGTCACCGTATCTTATGATGTATAACGGCTTTGGAAAGATGAACGAAAATCTCGAGGCAGTCGGAAAGACCATGGGGGTCAGCAGATTGCGTATGATAAAGGATGTATTTCTTCCACAGAGCATTGGAACGGTTCTTGAGATGTTCTCATATTTTTTTGTCAACTGTATGATGACGATATCCGCTGTTTCATTCCTCGTAGCGAGAGACACGACGCCCATATCTCTTATGATCCCGAGACTTAATAATCAGGGCCTCATAGAAAGAATGGCTATCGTCTCGCTCTTGATACTTGTTGTGAACATCATAATGAAGGCGGTCATCGGAATACTCAAAAAAGACAGATGGGGTTATTCTGCAAAGAAAAATACAAGAAAAACTAAAAAGGTAAAGGTGAAAATATAAAATGAACATTACGAAAAAGCAATTTGACATATTGGTGCTTCTTGAAAGCAAGAGCGGACAGATCTCTCAAAGAGAGATGGCAAAGGAAGCCGGTATCTCTGTCGGAACTGTTAATAAGCTTGTTGCGGAGCTTACCGATAAGGGCCTTATAAACGGAGGAGCGCTTACCAGTAAGGGTTATGCGGCGCTTGAACCTTACAGAGTAAAGAGAGCCATATTTATGGCGGCAGGCTTTGGCTCACGCATGGTTCCCGTAACTCTCAATACTCCCAAGCCCCTTGTACGAGTAAAGGGACAGAGAATAATCGATACTCTTATTGATGCTGTTATCTCGGCAGGGATAGAGGAGATATATATAGTAAGAGGTTATCTTGCGGACCAATTTGACCAGCTTCTTAAAAAATATCCCAATATCACCTTTATCGAAAACCCCGTTTATAACGAGACAAACAATATATCCTCGGCGTATTTTGCACGTCATCTTATTGCGGGAAGTTATTTCTTCGAGGCAGACCTGCTTCTTTACAATCCCAAGCTTATAACAAAATATCAGTACTCGAGTAACTATCTCGGCGTTCCTACCGATAGGACAGATGACTGGTGCTTTATAACAGACCATAATGGAGTTATCAAAAAGCTTGCAATTGGAGGCACAGACTGTCACCATATGTATGGAATCTCCTATTGGAATCGTGAGGACGGAAACAGACTTGCAGGACATCTCAATGAGGTATATAATAACGTACCCGGAGGAAGAGAAAAATATTTTGAAGAGGTCGCTCTCGGATATTTTATAAATGAATATAAGATATCTGTAAGAGAGTGCTCATTCAGCGATATTATCGAGATAGACACCTTCGGTGAGCTTAAGAAGATAGACCCTCTATACGCAATGTAATAGAAAAATAAAAGAGAGAATGTTTCGGTGTATGACCGATAGGTTCTCTCTTTTTGTCTTTTTGGGAGCATCGATTCCGATTTTATATATTATTCAACATTATCTCAACAAGGCGGTCGAAGCAAGAGGATAACTCACGTATAAGCTCTTCGATAGCCGAACGGTTTTCGGTTGCTTTGCTGTAGGCTATGCCCCGTGACTTTTGTTCATCGGCTTTTTTTGCAAGAGCTCGAAAGCTGTCTCTGTTCGGTATTCCATCTGCCTTCCGTATTTTTTTTAACATATGGGCATTTTGGTTTATAAGCTCTGCCAGCTTTACGCATATCTCGGCATCTGACGTCGAAAAACGATATCTTCGTTCTATTGATGCTGCGGCTGACGTTACTCTACCGAGGGAGTGCGCAAAGGCGGCAATATCTGCTCTTTCAAGGGGAGGGAAAAAATCCGAAAAGAGCTTTGATTCAAGCTCACATATCATTTTGTTCGTGCTATCTGTAATTTCTCTGTTACGAATGTGAGCGGGATTCTTTTTTTCTTCAAACACTTCACGAACCGTCAGCTCCATGAGGTCGGAAAGCGCCTCAATGGTGTCAAAATAATTAAATTTTGCCATAATCTCACCTCTCGTGGATTTGTTGGGGCTTTTTATCCCCGAAAGGGAAGCGCGAGGACAAAGCCGAGAACAGCACATATTGGTAGGCTTATCAGCCACAGAGATATCATTTGCTTTGCGATCCGTAGATTAGTTCCGTGGTGACGGCACATACCTGCGCCCATAACTCCGCATACCTTTGAATAGGATAGATCCGCAGGTATTCCGAGGATCGAGCAGATACTTATCATAAGAGATGAAGCTCCGTCTGCCGCACTCATTGCTACTGAATCCAGCTTTGCAAGATCTCGAGATACACTTTTTACGATACCGATTCCCCCAAGAAGCGTTCCCAAAGCTACCACCGTCGCGCATATTATCCCAAGAGATTGAGGGATCACGACCTTTATAAGACCTGTTCCGTTTTGCCAAAGAGATAGCCCAAGTACATAGACTCCAAGGTATCTTTGCGAGCTTTGGGCACCGTAAAGTATAGCTCCGCTTCCTGCATTCAGGCGTCGCATGGATATACCAAAAAGACCGAGCATACGTTTTCTCTTGAAGTGCGAAAGAAAGCGAAGCATGACGGAGTGAAAAAGAAATCCAAGGAAGAAAACGGGAATAGTGGATAGAAATGCCCCTTCCAAAATTGGTACCCATACCCGTGGTTCGATTATTATTTCCTCGCTGCCAAGAGCGAGAGCAGATCCCGTTATAGCGGCGGGGAGACTGTGAGTTTCTGCCGTTGGAAGTCGGAGCTTTACAGATGCGAGCGAAAAAATAAGAGTTGCAAGTATTCCTGCCGAAATTGCCGAAAGAGCTTTTTCCGGATCGCCCACCGGCTGTATCATTTTACAAAGAGTTTTTGCTACCTCCGAGCCGAGAGGGAGCATGATCAATCCTCCTAAAAAATTGCATATTGCACCGAAAGCGATTGCGGTATCCGGGTGAAGTGAACGGGAAGCAATACAGCTTCCTAAATATTCGTACGTATGAGATGCCGAATTTACGAGGATAAGGACGAGAAGCAGGACGGTAAAGCATATCATATCTTAACAACTTCGCCTCCTTTTAAAGCCAGTAATTAATCTTTATGTCACGGCTCTCGTCTTAATTCATGAGGACAAGAAATTGAGTGAATATTTTTTTATTGATTGACAGAAAAGGGAAGATAGGGTATAATATATATAGCTATATTAGTAAGAAACAGGAGAGGTAGTATTCATGAACGAAAAAAAGCTCAAAGAAGAAATCAGAGAACGAATAGAGGAGCTTCGTCGATCTCTGACCTATCACGGAGAGAGATATTACGTATACGATTCCCCTGAAATATCGGATTATGAATACGATATGATGTATGCCGAACTTAAAGCTCTTGAGGAGGAAAATCCCGAGTTTTACAGTCCCGTATCTCCTACGGTAAGAGTAGGCGGAAAGCCTCTTGAAAAATTCGAGAAGGTGGAGCATTCCTATCGAATGGATTCTCTTGCCGACGTATTTTCATTCGAGGAGCTTCGTGATTTTACCGACAGAATGGAGAACACTCTTGGAACTCCCAAATATTCGGTAGAGCCGAAGATAGACGGACTTTCCGTGTCTCTCATATACGAGAACGGTGTTTTCGTAAAAGGTGCTACCAGAGGTGACGGAGTTGTGGGAGAGGACGTTACCGAAAATCTCAAGACCGTATATTCCATACCCCTTACCCTGAAAGAGCCCTTGTCTCTCACTGTCAGAGGAGAGGTGTATATGCCGAGGGGAGTGTTTGAAAAAATAAATGCCGAGAGAGAAGCCACGGGCAAGGCTCTTATGGCAAATCCGCGAAATGCGGCGGCAGGCTCACTTCGTCAGCTTGACTCAAAGGTGACCGCTGAAAGAAGGCTTGATATATTTGTATTTAATTTCCAAGGCGGCTCGTTATATATTGATGGAAGAATACCTGCGAGTCACACCGAAACACTTGAACGCTTGTCCGAGCTTGGATTCAAAACTCTTGAGCACACTGCCACAGTATGCTCTTACGATGAGGTGCAAAAGCACATATCTAAGATAGGAGAGATGCGCGAGTCACTTCCGTACGATATCGACGGAGCAGTTGTTAAGATAGATTCACTTGCAGAGAGAGAAGCGGTGGGAGAGGGAACTAATACGCCAAAATGGGCAGTAGCATATAAGTTCCCACCCGAAGAAAAGGAGACTACTCTTGAGGATATTATAATAGCTGTCGGACGTACGGGCGTTCTCACACCTACGGCAGTTCTTTCTCCTGTAAGACTTGCGGGAACGACGGTGAGCCGCGCAACTCTCCATAATCTTGATTTTATAAGACAAAAGGGAGTTATGATAGGCGACCGAGTGATTCTCAGGAAGGCAGGAGATATAATTCCAGAGGTGGTACGTAGCCTTCCCGAAAAGAGAGACGGAAGTCAGCGCGAATTCGAGATGCCGACCTTCTGTCCGTCCTGCGGCGAGAGGGTGTATCGCGACGACGATGAAGCGGCGGTAAGGTGTGTAAACAGCCGTTGCCCCGCGCTTGTTCTACGAAGCATCGAGCATTTTGCTTCCAAAGGTGCTATGGATATAGAAGGACTTGGACCGCAGATAGTAGAGCTTCTCATTGATAACCGTCTTATATCCGATGCGGCAGACCTATACGGTCTCAAGGTGTCCGACGTAGAAAAGCTTGAGCGAATGGGTAGGAAATCTGCTGAAAATCTTACAGCGGCAATAGAACGTTCAAAGACTGCAGGACTTGAGCGGCTTGTTTATGCTCTTGGTATCAGAAATATAGGGGAGGTCGCCGCTACGTCTCTTGCGGCTCGCTACGGTACACTTGAGGCACTTATGGACGCAAGGACCGACCAACTCGTAGAAATAGCCGATTTCGGAGAGATAACGGCTCGCTCTGTGGTTGAATTTTTCTCGGTTGATGGCAACAGAGAATTTTGCAAGAGACTGATGGACGCGGGAGTGGATACTCACAGCAAGGCAGAGCCCGTGGGAGACAAATTTGCGGGTCTTACCTTCGTGCTTACGGGTACTTTGCCTACCATGTCTCGAGACGAGGCGTCTGAGCTTATCAAAAAAGCCGGAGGAAAGGTTTCCGGTTCTGTTTCGTCGAAGACTTCATTTGTTGTTGCGGGGGAGGCTGCGGGAAGCAAACTTACCAAAGCACAGAGCCTCGGAGTCAGCATAATAGACGAGTCAGAGCTTATGAGAATGCTTTCTGTTTAGGCTGATCAAAATCCCGTATATTCAAGTATACCCCTGTATATTCCCTCTGCGAACAGCTCAGGAGAGCCGTTCATCAGTGCGGCATCCGAGGGGTTTGTAATAAATCCAAGTTCAACGAGAACTGCGGGCATTGCGGTACGTCTTAAGACGTATAGGTTCGTTCTTGCCTGCATTCCGCGATTCCGAAGTCCTGTGGCGGCAGACAGAGACGAAAGAATATCGACGCCCAGGTCAAATGCTCTCGATGGACGGGAGAAGGCAAAGGCTTCAACGCCTGTTGCCGATGAATTTGACGAAGCATTGGTATGAAGGCTTATGAAATAATCTGCCCCCCAAGCGTTTGCTTCATTAACTCGCAGACGTAGACTCTCACTGTTTGATGAGCCTATCTGCGAGCTTGCGTTTGGACGAGAAAGACGGGCATCAAAGTTTCCGTTGGCGGAGAGAAGCTCATATAGTTCTACTCCTATACGAAAAACGATGTCCTGCTCTCGAAGTCCATTTCCCTCTGCACCTGCGTTGGGGTTTTGTGGATTGTGACCTTGGTCAATATATATTTTTATCGCCATATCGTTCCCCTTTCTTCGTGTTTTATGAGATTTCTTTTTGTTCGTCTCTAATATTATATGAAGTTATGGAACTTTGGTGAGAAAAGAAAAATCGAAAGGAAGGCTATTATGGCTTTACATAATAAAGGAGAAGAAAAGAATCGGGTGGAGGCAGGAGTGCTCTATCTTGTGGCTACACCTATCGGAAATCTTTCTGATATCAGTGAAAGAGCATTGAAAGTATTAGCGGAAGCTGATTTTGTTGCGGCAGAGGATACGAGAAATACTTTGAGACTTCTTTCACACTTTGAAATTTCAACAACTCTTGTTTCATATCATGAGCATAATAAGCACGAGGCGGGAGAGAGGATATGTGAAAGACTTGAGGCGGGCGAGAGCTGCGCTCTTGTGACTGATGCGGGAACTCCCGGCATCTCGGACCCAGGTGCAGACCTTGTAGCGTTGTGCGCCGATAGGGGAATAAAGGTCACCTCTGTTCCGGGTGCTTGTGCGGGGATAGACGCGCTTATACTGTCAGCGCTTCCTACGGTAAGGTTTGTATTTGAAGGCTTTTTGCCTATGCAGAAAAAAGAAAGGGCAGAGCGCCTTTCGCAAATAGCCCTTGAGCAAAGAACAGTTATACTTCACGAAGCCCCCCACAAGTTGAAGACAACTCTCTCTGACCTTGCAAATACCCTCGGCGGAGATAGACGGATAGCCGTATGCAGAGAGCTGACGAAGCTCAACGAGGAGATATTGAGAATAACACTTTTGGATGCGGTGGAGCTCTATAGCGAAAAAGAGCCGAGAGGTGAGTACGTTCTGGTTGTCGAGGGTAGCTCCGACGTGGCAAACATAAAAAATCGAGCTACCGAGACCGACGGAATGACAGCTTCCGCTGCGGTTGCATATTATGAAAAAAAGGGAATGACAAAAAAAGAAGCAATGAAGAGATCGGCAGAGGACAGAGGAATGAGCCGTAACGAGTTTTACAAGATTCTTTTAGAAGAATAAATCTCCAAAAAAACATCTTTTTTTATAAAAAAACTTGATTTTTTTGTAATGATGTGATATTATAATAATGTTATACATTTGTATTTTCAAAGCGAGGTAATTATAATGGAAAAAATGAAGGTCGGCGTCGTTGGCGCCACAGGCATGGTAGGTCAGCGATTTCTGACACTCCTTGACGGACACCCCTATTTTGAGGTAACGGCTCTTGCCGCGTCTGCCCGTTCTGCAGGAAAGACTTATGCAGAGGCAGTAGGTGACCGTTGGAAGCTTAAGACTCCAATGCCCGAACAGTATAAGAATATGATCGTTATCGACGCATCTGAGGTCAGCAAAATGGCAGAACTTGTAAGTTTTGTATTCTGTGCGGTCGACATGAAGAAGGACGAGATAAAGGCGCTTGAGGAGCTTTACGCAAAGAACGAGATCCCCGTAGTCTCCAATAACTCCGCAAACCGTTGGACTCCCGACGTTCCTATGGTAATTCCGGAAATAAACGATTCTCACCTTGAAGTTATCGAGGCGCAGAGAAAGAGACTCGGAACAAAGAGAGGATTTATTGCAGTAAAGCCTAACTGCTCTATCCAGTCCTACGTTCCCGCGCTCACACCCTTACGCAAGTACGGAATCAAGGAGGTAGTTGCTACTACATATCAGGCAATTTCTGGTGCAGGTAAGACCTTTAAGGAATGGCCAGAAATGATAGATAACGTTATTCCCTATATCGGCGGTGAGGAAGAAAAGAGTGAGCAAGAGCCTCTTCGCGTTTGGGGTAAGGTAGAGAACGGTGAGATAGTTAAGGCAGATGCCCCCGTAATAACCACCCAGTGTATCCGCGTTCCCGTAACCGACGGACATACAGCGGCAGTATTCGTAAGATTTGAAAACAAGCCCACCAAGGAAGAGATACTCAAGGTTTGGGCAGAGTTCAAGGGTAAGCCTCAAGAGCTCGGTCTTCCTCACGCCCCAGAGCAGTTCATAACCTACTTTGAGGAGGATAACCGTCCTCAAGCGGCTCTCGACCGTGATATTTACGGCGGTATGGGTGTGACTGTTGGACGTCTTCGCGAGGATACGGTTTACGACTACAAGTTCGTAGGTCTTTCCCATAATACTCTTAGAGGAGCAGCAGGCGGAGCAGTTCTTATCGCAGAGCTTCTTTACAGAGAGGGATACTTTAACTAAAATAAAATAACTTCAACCTATTAATGAATAAAAGGGAGTAGTTTCAGCCTTTGGTTGTTGGTAGCTCGTCAGAACGATTTTTTAAATCCGGGCTATCATAGACGGTGTAGTCTAAAACAAGACTTTTATCACAGAGAGATCTTTGTGATAAAAGTCTTTTTTAATGTGAATAATAAAAAGGAGAATAAAAAATGTGGATCAATATTTTATGGTTTGCCGTAGGACTTGTAATGCTCATTAAGGGCGGAGACTGGTTCGTTGACGGAGCATCGGGAATCGCGAGGCGCTTCCATCTTCCCGAGCTTTTAATAGGAGCTACGGTCGTGTCTATTGGAACAACACTTCCCGAGGTCATGGTATCGGCGGGAGGAGCGATGGCAGGATCGGGAGGTATGGCTTACGGAAATGCCGTCGGTTCTATAATATGTAATACTTCACTTATAGCCGCGGTCACAGTGGCTATAAAACCAGGAAAAGCGGACAGACGGGCTCTCATTCTGCCGGTATCCTTTTTCTTTGGTGCGGCAGCGTTCTATATGTCTGTTGCGTATTTCTTCGGAGAATTCAGCAGAATTGTTGGTATCGCGCTTCTTTGCACCTTTGCTATCTATATCACACTCACTCTTGTTCAGATGAAAAAGGGTATGTCACGCACGTGTGACATTGAGGAGCACGTCGAGGCACAAGCCGAGTCGGAAGTAGAGAATAGCGGCAAAAAGGGTATGGGAATGATAAAGGATATCGTTTTCCTTGTGATAGGCGCGGCAATTATCGCTGTTGGCGCAGACCTGCTTGTCGATAACGGTACGAAAATAGCAGAGATCTTGGGTGTTCCTGATACCGTAATAGCTCTTACGTTCGTGGCTCTCGGTACTTCACTTCCCGAATTTGTTACGGCGATAACCTCCTTGATAAAGGGACACGGCGCTTTGTCCTTGGGCAACATTATAGGAGCGAACCTTTTCAATCTCGTTTTTGTAAGTGGAGTTGCCACGGTTATTTCTCCGTTCCCTGTACCTTCGGAATCTACCATCAATGGAATGCCGGCATCTCTTGTGCTTGACCTCCCTGTGATGCTTGGGGTGATGCTCCTTCTTATCGTTCCAACACTTATCAGAGGAAAGCTTTCAAGAGTGCAGGGAATAATCTTACTTAGCATATACGCAGCGTTTTGCACATTGCAGTTTATCATATAAACACGGTATAAATTGTACATGTATTACTTAAGTGATCAACCGACATTATCGGTTCAATAAAAATAAAGAAAGGTATAAAAAATGGAGATCTTATACGAAGGCATTCTCGAACTGTTTCAGGATGGCGGCTGGCAGAGAGTCATAATGTGGCTCATCGGAGGCTTGCTTATCTACCTTGCGATCAAAAAGGACATGGAGCCTACACTTCTTCTCCCAATGGGATTCGGAGCGATAATCGTAAACATTCCCGCGATATATCACGGAGCTCTTGGCACACTGTTCAAGGCAGGTATTTCCAACGAGCTTTTCCCACTTATACTCTTTATCGGAATCGGAGCTATGATAGACTTCGGACCGATACTTTCAAACCCAAAGCTTATGATATTCGGTGCAGCGGCGCAGTTTGGAATATTCCTGACCTTCTCGCTGGCATCTATATTCTTTGACCTTCCCGATGCGGCTTCTATCGGTATTATCGGCGCGGCAGACGGACCTACGGCTATCGTCGTATCACAAAAGCTCCATTCTCAATATACGGGAGCTATAATGGTAGCCGCATATTCCTACATGGCACTTGTGCCGATCATTCAGCCCCCTATAATCAAGCTTCTCACGACCAAGAAGGAAAGACTTATCCGCATGCCCTACAAGGCAAAGGAGGTCTCAAAGACCACAAGGATCCTTTTCCCTATAATCATTACACTTATTGCGGGACTTGTAGCTCCCGACTCTATCGATCTTCTCGGCTTCCTCATGTTCGGTAACCTTATTCGTGAGTGCGGAGTTCTTAACTCTCTTTCTGAAACGGCACAGAAGGTACTTGCAAACCTTATCACAATATTCCTCGGTATTACTGTCGCTACACAGATGACCGCAGATAAATTCCTTCAGCCCGCAACACTTCTTATCCTTGGACTCGGACTCTTCGCATTTATATTTGACACAGCAGGAGGAGTTATCGTTGCAAAGGTGATCAACCTCTTCTCCAAGGAAAAGATAAACCCCATGATAGGCGCAGCAGGTATCTCGGCATTTCCTATGTCAGGACGAGTAGTTCATAAGATGGGACTTGCAGAGGACAACCAGAACTTCTTGCTTATGCACTCTATCGGTGTAAACGTATCGGGACAGATCGCATCTGTAATCGCAGGCGGTCTTATACTCAGCTTTATGCTGTAAGACGCTGAAAGGAGAATACAATGAATTTTTCTGAACTTATTGCAAATATTGATATAAACCGTTTTCTTGCTTCCCTCAAATATATGGGACTTGGTATGCTCGGAATATTTATCGTAATGGGCGTTATCATTCTCAGTGTTCTCGGTCTTGGCAGCTTGACCGCGAAGAAAAAGAAAAAAGAAGAAAACGAAAACAATTGAACAGTATAATCAATAAGCAAAAAAAGGTCGCTTCGCTTGAGGCGGCCTTTTTGATTTGTTCTATCGTCGTGCAGAATTCAGACAGATATCTGCAGATATCACACTGAAATCAGCAGTGATAATGATAATGTAAATGATAATGATAATGTAAATGATAATGTAAATGATAATGTAAATGATAATGATAATGTAAATGATAATGATAATTACACACTCTTATGAGTGTGTAATAGGACTTCGCCAAAGGCGAAGGTGGGGGCGGGTGCGGTTAAAAGGAAAATAATTTTTAAAACCTATTGACTTATTATTTATTTGTGATAGAATATGCGTGAAGATATAAAAATCTTCTTAGTTACAATCGAATAACACTTCCGAAAGGGATAGGTGACAGACATGAACAAATTTATCTCGAAGCATTGGAAACCTAAGAGCCTTAAAAAGAAAAGACCTGCTCCGTACGGTGCTAATTTTACCGACGAGGAGCTTGAGGAGCTTGAAGCGAAATTTATTGAGAATTACGTTAAGTCCGAGGTAAAGCCTTTATCTATGGTATTCAAGATATACATGAGATATTGGAAAGAGCTGCTCCTATGCCTTGTTTTCTTTTTCTTAAGACACAGCCCCGTTTTCGTTCTGCCCATAGTTACGGCAAACATCATAAATTTCGTGGCGTACCCCGGTTCTATATCTTCACAGACTATAATGATAAATATAATCGTTATGGTCGTTCTTTTGATAATGAATGTTCCAATGCATACTATATATGCCATGTTTTTCAACAAGGTCATGAGGCGTGTTGAGGCGGGGCTTCGAGGCGCTATGGTCAGAAAGCTTCAGCAGCTCTCCATAAGCTTTCATAAGGAGATGCAGAGCGGACGTATACAGTCTAAGCTCATGCGTGATGTCGAGTCTATACATACACTTGCCACTCAGCTTTTCGGCTCTTTGCCAATAACTATAATATCGATCGTCGTCTCACTTGCTATCGTAGTTCAGAAAAATCTTACCGTCTTTGCTTTCTTCGCACTCTGTATCCCTGTGGCTGTCCTGCTCGTGCGTATATTCAGAAACAAGATGTCGAAGAGCAACAAAAACTTCCGTGTCAGCATGGAGAATACCTCTGCAAGTCTTATGGACATGGTTACCATGAATGAGATAACCAGAGCCCACGGACTAGAGGATAAGGAGGTCAAAAAGCTTAGCACAAGACTCCGTGATGTTGCAAATACAGGTCTTCATCTTGATGTGGTGCAAAATCTTTTCGGTTCTTGCACATGGGCGACTTTCCAGATATTCCAGTTTTCATGTTTGCTCTTTTCCACCTATCTTGCTTTCAAAGGAAGCATACCTGTGGGAGATATTTCGCTATATCAGAGCTATTTCAGCTCGATCACGGGAAACGTATCCACTCTCGTTGGTCTTCTGCCCCTTATAACCAAGGGACTTGATTCTGTATCATCGATCGGAGAGATACTCAGCGCTACCGACATAGAGGACAACGACGGTAAGCATTCCATGACCGAGCTTCGCGGTGAATACGAATTTAAGGACGTGGCGTTCTCCTATGAGAAGGATAAGAAGCTTCTTGAGAATTTCTCGCTCCACGTCAGAGCAGGGGAGACCATCGCATTCGTCGGAGAATCGGGTTGCGGAAAGACCACCAGCATGAATCTTATTCTCGGCTTTAACAAAGCAACAACGGGAAGCCTTACGGTCGACGGAGTCGATATAAATGATATAGACCTCCATACCTACCGTTCACATATTGCAATAGTGCCCCAGAACAGTGTTCTCTTTACGGGAACTATACGTGAGAATATCACCTATGGCGTTGAGGATATTACCGAGGAAAAGCTTATGCAGGTAATAGAGGCGGCAAGACTTTCAGAGTTTATCGCGTCGCTTCCCGACGGACTTGATACGATGCTTTACGAGCACGGGGCAAACCTTTCGGGCGGACAGAGACAGAGAATATCCATTGCACGTGCTATCATTAGAAATCCATCGGTAATTATATTTGACGAGGCTACGTCAGCTCTTGACAGTGTTTCGGAGCGAGAGATACAAAAGGCTATAGATAACCTCACCCACGACCGTACTACCTTTATCGTGGCACACAGACTTTCAACAATCAAGAATGCCGACCGCATTGCCGTTCTCAAAAACGGAAGATGTGAGGAGCTTGGTAGCTATGAGGAACTTATGGAGAAAAAGGGACTCTTCTACGCTATGCAAACGGCGCAGTAACTTATTGACAAATCTGATGTTGTTTGGTATAATAAATAAGATCTTTTATTATAAAGAAAGAAACGGAGAAAATTATGTCTAAGATCTTATCACTTGTAAACGATTTTATGTATAGCTACCTGCTCATAATAATCCTTATAGTAGGCGGTCTGTACTTTACCCTGCGTTCAGGGCTCGTTCAATTCCGCCTTTTCGGAGAACAGATCAGGGTGGTTGGCGAGAAGCCCTCGCGAAGCGAAGAGAGCGGCAAAAAGAAAGTATCATCCTTTCAGGCGCTAATGGTATCCACCGCGTCGCGTGTAGGTACGGGAAATATAATCGGAGTTTCTACAGCGCTCTGCCTTGGCGGCTTCGGTTCTGTATTTTGGATGTGGGTCATCGCCATTATAGGCGCAGCGACGGCATTTGCAGAAAGCACTCTGGCGCAGATATATAAAAAGAAAGCTCCCGATGGGACAAGCTACGGAGGACCTGCTCAGTATATTGAGGGCGGACTTCGTTTGCGCTCCTTGGCGGTCATTTTCTCGGTGCTTCTCGTTGTTACTTACGGATTCGGATTTAATATGCTTGCATCATATAACCTCCAATCCACTTTTTCTACATACGAATTCTATGATCCCTCATGGACTCCTTGGCTCATAGGCGGTATCATTGCCTTGGCTGTTGGCTACTGTCTCTTCGGAGGAGGCTCGAGAGTTCTTCGTGTTACGGGCGTTCTCGTTCCCATAATGGGCGTTGCGTACGTTCTCGTATCTCTCGTGATAGTTGCTATGAATATCACCTCGTTGCCCTCTGTCTTCGGAAGAATATTCTCAGAGGCATTTGATTTTAAGGCTATCTTCGGAGGCTTTGGCGGTTCTTGCGTAATGTACGGAATAAAGAGAGGTCTTTTCAGTAACGAGGCGGGTGTCGGCTCTGCTCCCAATGCGGCGGCAGCGGCAGAGGTATCCCACCCTGTAAAGCAGGGACTCGTTCAAGCTCTTTCGGTATTTATCGATACGGTCGTTATTTGCTCGGCAACGGCATTCATGTGTCTTTGCTCGGGAATCGAGCCTGCAGCTGATCTTCAGGGCGCACCCTACGTTCAGAAAGCACTTGGAAATACCCTTGGCGACTTCGGACCTGCTTTCATAACCGTTTCGATGATACTCTTTGCTTTTACCACTCTTCTCGGAAACCTCTATTACGTAAATCAGGCGTTCAGCCACATAATGAAACGTGTGCCCACCAAGAAGTTTATGTATTGCTATTACGTTGTCGCGTCTCTCATTATATTCGTAGGTGCAGGTCTTAGCGCGGATATGCTTTGGAGCATAGCCGATATCACCATGGGTATGATGGCGATAATAAATATGCCTGTTATCGTTATCCTTTCGGGACAGGTGTTTAGAACGCTTAAGAATTACGTTAAGCAGAAGAAGGCGGGAAAGAACCCCGAGTTCAAGGCAGCGGACATCTCGCTTCCTCACGAAACGGATTTCTGGAATTGATTACCTTATAATAATATAAAACAAGCTTCCGACGGGCGTAAAATTCCCGTCGGAAAATTTTTTTGAAATTTTTTCGAAAAAACTATTGACAAATGAAAAATATATGATATAATAATATCAAGATTGAATCTCAATAAGGACACGGTACAAAATGAACAAAAGAAACACATTGCAAAAGGAGATAGTATTCGAAGTCTTTGACGAAATGAAGAATCACCCTTCGGCGACAATGGTGTATGAGGCTGTTCACGAAAAGTATCCGAGTATAAGCAGAGCGACGGTGTTCAGACTTCTTGCCGAGGCGGCAAAGGAGGGAAACGTATACCGAATAAAGCTCACCGAGGCAGACGACAGATTTGATTTCACAGTCAGAAAGCATTATCACATAGTTTGTCGTGAGTGCGGTGCGGTCGCCGACGTTGATACGGATTTTGACGGAGAGGCTCTTGCTCGTCAGGCGAAGGGATATGAAAACTTCCTTGTTGAAGATTGTCATCTCGAATTTGCCGGTGTCTGCGAAAGATGTCAGGCAAAAAACAAAAACTAAAAAATTAAAAATTAAAGGAGAAAATTATCATGGCAAAATGGGTATGTTCAGTATGCGGTTACGTTCACGAGGGAGATGCAGCTCCCGAAAGATGTCCTCAGTGTAAGGTTCCCGCTGAGAAGTTCACAAAGCAGGAAGAAGGCAAGCTCACATGGGCTGCAGAGCACGTTGTAGGCGTTGCAAAGGGCGCTCCCGAGGATATTATAATGGATCTTCGCGCAAACTTCGAGGGCGAATGCTCCGAGGTTGGTATGTATCTTGCAATGGCAAGAGTTGCGGCAAGAGAGGGTTATCCCGAGATCGCACTTTATTGGGAAAAGGCTGCTTTCGAGGAAGCAGAGCACGCAGCAAAGTTCGCTGAGCTTCTCGGTGAGGTAGTTACCGACAGCACAAAGAAGAACCTCGAGATGAGAGTTGCGGCAGAGAATGGCGCAACCGAGGGCAAGTTTGACCTCGCAAAGAGAGCAAAGGCTCTTAACCTTGACGCAATACATGACACAGTACATGAGATGGCTCGCGACGAAGCAAGACACGGCAAGGCATTCGAGGGCTTGCTTAACAGATACTTCGGCTAATATATACTGAGTAAATTTGAGGGAGGCTTTTCGAAAAAAGCTTCCCTCACGAACCAAATAAAATCATTATAGGAGGATCACAATGAACGATAGAATAAAGGCATTGCTTAACGAGCAGATCAATAAAGAGCTTTATAGTGCGTATCTTTATGTTGATATCGCAAATCACTATGATTCGCTTGATCTCGACGGTTACGCAAACTACTACATGATACAGGCACAAGAGGAGCGCGACCACGCACTGCTGTTTATGAAATATATGCAGAATAACGGTTGGAAGGTCACTCTTGAAGCAATTGCAAAGCCCGACAAGATCTTTTCAAGCATTCTGGACCCCCTCGAGGCCGCTGCGGAGCACGAGCGTTATGTGACAAGCCTTATTAACGCTATCTATCACGAGTGCTATGAGGCGAGAGACTACCGTACCATGAAGTTCCTCGATTGGTTCGTTGATGAGCAGATGGAGGAAGAGGACAACGCTGACTCCATGATCAACCGCTATAAGCTCTTCGGAAGCGATCCCAAAGGACTTTACGCACTTGATCAAGAATACGCGGGAAGAGTCTACACAGCTCCAAGTCTCGTGCTTTGATCAAAATTCAAACTAAATACATAAGGTATGACCACTAAAGAGCGACCTACTTGGTCGCTCTTCTTTTATGCCTTGATAGGTGTTATATTTGCGAATACAAAAAGGGAAGTATTTGCGAAAAGGTTGCGATTGGAGGATGTAAGAAACAAATTTGGTATGAAAACGAATCTGTTATCGACGTTTTTTTGCAAAACTTGGCAAAATTTATGAAGTACCTTGATTTATCAAAGCTTTTATGATAATATAATAATATAAAGCAAAATTCTTTGCGGAAGAGGTTAACATCTATGTTTGAATTTGCGCGAATCTTTAATAGCCCGATAGACAGGGATCATACCGTCCTCTTTTGCACGTCCATAATCATAAATATTGAACAAAGTCATCTGTAAGACGAGAGATTGCGGCTTGCGGGAGGCTTTTACGTTTTTCTATAAAAAAACAAACGGAAAGGAATCAAAAATGCCAAGTATCAATTTACCATATATAAATATCGCTCTCGGCGCATTTGCGCTTACCGTCGTATTGATTATTTTTGCAACGTGCTTTAGTGAGCTTATCACGAAAAAAAGCGGATCAAAGCATTTTCTGTTTTTGCTGTTATTTGTCATGACGGCTCTTAGCGCGGATATCGTCAGTTGGCTCGGCGAGGGACATCCGGAATTAAGCACGGTGATAATGATTTCCAACACCGTAGCGTCTTGCGCGTGTCAGTGCGCGATCATATGTTTTATGGGATACTTGAAGTATAGTTTATATACGAACAGTAAAGCGGCGGCGTGTACGTTGAGAATTTTTCAGGTTTTGTGCGTATTTTCAATCGCGCTTATTATTGGAAATGTTTTTTGGGGATATGCCTATACAGTAAACGACGCGGGACATTACGTTCACAATCACGAGTCTGATCTTCGATTTGTTTATTTGCTACTTCCTATATTATCCTTTTTCGCCATTCTTCTTATGGCGTTGTTTGCAAAAAAAACCACAAGGGTCAACCGCTTTATCTTTATCGTGTATACGATCTTTCCCATTGCAGGCTTTACCATAGATCACGTCTTTCACGGCTTTTCATTATCATATATTGGTCTTGTAATCAGCGTTTTAATTATTTATACCAATATCTATCTGCAAAAGCAAAAGCTTATTGACGCTCAGAGAAATGCATTGATGTTATCGCAGATCAATCCACATTTTATGTATAATACGCTCTCTACCATAGCGTCTATGTGTGATATATCTCCCAAGCAGGCGAAAAATCTTACGATTGAATTTTCACAGTATCTCAGACGAAACCTTGATACGCTTACAAAAGAGGAGCTTATCCCATTTGAGCAGGAGATGGATCACGTGGCGTGTTATTTGAAAATTGAAAAGGCGAGATTCAGAGAACGCTTGAACGTAATCTATTCAATTCAATGTAAAGATTTCAGAATTCCTCCCCTTACGGTTCAGCCTTTGGTCGAAAACGCGGTAAAGCACGGAATTACAAAAAAAGCGAACGGTGGAACGCTGAGGATACTCACCTTTGAGGAGGAAGCTTACTATATCGTAAGAATAATCGATGACGGCGTAGGCTTTGATTCAGAAAACACCGAGATGCACGTGGGACTTCAAAACGTCAGAAGCAGACTTGCTGCAACCTGCCGTGGCGAGTTGACCGTCAAAAGCACGGTGGGAGTTGGCACCCGCGTAACGATAGTAATACCGAAAAAGAAAGGAAAACGACAATGAATATATTGGCAGTTGACGATGAATATTACGCACTGGAATTGATGAGGCACTCTTTGGAAGAGGTAGCAGGCGGTTCTACTGTGTATCTTTGTCGCGACGTGCGAAGTGCCTTGCAGACCGCAACCGAAAATAAAATAGACGTTGCCTTTCTCGATATACATATGCCCGAAAAGAACGGCGTTGAGCTTGCCCGTGAATTAAAGCTGCTTAATCCAAAGGTAAACATCGTATTTGCCACGGGATTTTCGGAGTATATGAAGGAAGGTATCGACCTCCGCATGAGTGGATACATAATGAAGCCCGTAACGTCCGAGGCGGTAAAAACCGAGCTTGAAAATCTGCGCAATCCAATTGAGTGGAGCAACGAAAAGAGAATCAAGATACTCACCTTTGGAAACTTCGATATATTTGTGGACGGTGAGCCGTTAAAATTTGAGAGAAAACAAGCCAAAGAGATACTTGCGTATCTTGTAGATAAGCGCGGAACTTCGGCAACCTACCCCGAGCTTGCGGCGATGCTTTGGGAGGACGAGGACTACGACCGAACGAAGCAAAAAAATTTGCAGGTGTATATCGCGAGTCTTGTCAAGAGCTTACATTCCGTTGAGGTCAAAGACCTAATTTTGAAAAACAGACAAGGTATTCTTGTGAACACGAAAATCGTGGATTGTGATTATTACCGTTTTCTTGAAGGGGACGTTCGGGCGATCAATTCCTTCACGGGGCAGTATATGAGCGCATATTCATGGGCGGAATTTACCGTCGGTTATCTTGAAAACCAAATGCAAAAAATCAAATAAATGGATCGGCACTCGGGTTAAATGCTTGAGTGCCAAAATTTTTTGAAAAAATTTTCCTTTTGTAGTCACTGTGTAGTCATTGTAGTGTAAAATACGCATACAAACTCCAAACTGAAGAGGTTTGGAGAAATGAGCGGATAGGGACCGCTCCAAAATAAAATTTTCTTAAAAGGAGAAAACAAAAATGAAAAGAAGAAGAACATTAATTATCTCTCTGCTGCTTGTTGCAGCACTTTGCCTTGGTATCGGTTATGCAGCTGTATCCGAAACATTACTTTGGAACGGTACTATCGAGAATGATGCCGTTGAGTTCGTAGTTAAGTTTGAGACAGTATCTGAATCTGCTGTTTCCGGTGCAGATGACGATGCCGACGTAGCTAAGATCCTTGATCTTTCTAACCCCGGTGAGCCCGGCGGACGTACAGTTGCTCCTTCTGTTGACGGTCTTACAGTCGTAGGCGACAGCGTAACCTTCAATTACGTTGTAAAGAACTACAGTAACGTTATTGTTGAGCTCCATGAACTCACAACCGATTTCAACAACGAGTACTTTAAGCTTACCGTTGGTGATTGGGATAAGACCGTGCTTGACGTTAACGAAACAGCTAATGTTAGTGTTACCGTAGAGCTTATCAAGGTTTCTGACGTTATCGAGACAGCTACGTTCATGATCACAGCAGAGGCTGTACCTTACGTTGCACAGTAAATTAAAGCTTATCTTAGCGCAGTAGTATTATGAAAGGAGGACCGCAAATGACAAAAGACAAAAGGGTTCTTTGCAGCATTTACATCTTAATATTTGCGGTCCTCTTTGCCGCACTCTTTATAGGAGTCAAAAGCAGCAAGATATTAACCGCTTGTCTGCTTATTCCGCTGACGGTAGCCACCTGCCTTTTGATAAAAAAGAGAGGCTCTCTCTCCATCAATAAAAAAGAGGTGTTACTGCTCTCGTCGGTACTTGCCGTAATATTTGCGGTACTCACTCAGATGACGGGAATATCCTTTGGGTTTTACAAAAATCCCTATTTTGTAAGCTCAAATATCTTCCTCACAGTCATTCTGCCAATGGCGGCGATAATTATTACCACAGAGATTATCCGATCTGTAATGTTAGCGCAGAATGATCATTTCGCAAGTGTATTTACATTTTTGTCCTGCGTACTTGCGGAGGTTCTCGCATTTTCCAACATAGCAGGTATTAAAAACCTGAACTTGTTTATGGATATGGTTGGTATGACGTTGTTTCCCGCCACTATTTCAAACATTTATTACCATTACGTATCACGCCGCTTCGGTATGCTTCCGAACATCGCGTTTCGTCTTATCACATCGCTGTATACGTACTTTCTTCCGAAGGTCACAGCAATACCGAACGCTCTGTTCGCCTGCATTAAGATATTCCTTCCGCTCGTGATACTCGCGCTCGTATCCGCGCTTTTTGAAAAGAAAAAGAAAAACGCGATACAGAAGGGCAAAAAGCTATCTGTCGTATGTATGTTCGTTGCTATGTTTATCGTGATCTCAGTTACTATGCTGATATCCTGCCGCTTCCGATTTGGCGCTTTGGTCATCGCGACCGAGAGTATGACGGGCGAGATAAACAAAGGTGATATGATCATCTACGAAAGATATGAGGACCAAGAAATTAAAGAAGGACAAGTAATTGTCTTCAAAGAAAACGACAGAAAAACTATCCACAGAGTTGTGGAGATAAAGAACATAGGAGGGGAAACCCGATACTACACTAAAGGGGACGCCAATAATGACCGCGACGGTGGTTACCGAGTAGATGCAGATATCGTTGGTCTGACAGACGTCAAGGTCGCCTTTGTGGGATATCCTACCCTATGGCTCAGAGAACTGCTTTCAGGCAGTTAAATAAATTTTGAAGAAAGGAGGTTTACTGAATGTCGGAAAAAGAAAAGAACAAACGCGCCGCGTACCGAAAAAATCGCGAAAAATGGATATTTGTGCAGTCTGTGATAGTTATTATACTGACACTTGCTGTGCTGATCTCATCGATCGTTGCCGTGCAGCTCAAGAGTAAATATTATATCGGCTACCGCGAAGGCGGAAGTATTGATTATAACGTTTTCCTTAAAGAAAATGAATTCTTTGAGCAAACGTATCTTGGCAAGGATCAGTCTTACGTTGCTTCACTCATAGACAAAATCATAGCCGATTTCAGCTATGAGATCGATATGGATACCGATGACGTCAATTATCGCTACTCTTACTCGATCAAATCAAGGCTTGAGATAATGGATGATACGTCAGACGTTGCGATCTTCAATCCCGAGCGCGAGCTGGTCAATAAGCAGAATCTTGCTCAGAGTAGCTCCAACAGGTTAAAGATCAATGAGATAGTTGTTCTTAATTATGACGAATACAACGATCTCGCGAATAAATTTCTTGAGACTTACGATCTGAAGAGCACTACGAGCAACATTATCGTAACACTTGAGGTCGACGTTCTCAGTGATTGTGAAGCTTTTACGGGAAGCGCGGTCGACACATATACTTCCGAGCTTCGTATTCCTCTTACAACAAAGACGGTCAATATTCAAATGACCTCTGCTGTTCCCGGCGAAGAAGCTAAGATGATCGCTTGCACACGCGGTGTTGGAAGTGAAGCGTTCAAGACCACGGCAATCGTGCTTGGTGTTGTAGATGTGATCATGGTGCTGCTTCTTGTAGCGTTTATTTACTTCACGAGAACTCCTGATATCACATATACAGCACGCGTTAAGAAGATACTTTCACAGTATAAGTCCTATATCCAAAGGATCAATAATCTCTTTGAAACGCACGGATATCAGATCATTATGGTCGACACCTTCGAGGAAATGCTCGAGATACGCGATACCATTCAAGCTCCCATTCTTATGTGTGAAAACGCAGATAAGACCTGCGCGAAGTTTATGATACCAACAGATAGTAAGCTTCTTTACGTATATAAGATCGAGGTTGAAGGTTACGTAGAACCCGAGGCTGAGGCAAAGCCTGAACCCGTTCCTACGACCATCGTTAAGCCCAACATCACAAACGTTGTCAGACCTGTTGTCAAGGTCGTGGTAAATAATCCCACTCCTCACGTACCCGAGCCCGAGCCAGATCCTGAGCCCGAAGCTGAGATCGAAACGGTTATAGAAGAGCCTGAGATCGAGGTCGAGGCTGAGGGAGAAGAAGCTCCCGAGGTGATCGCAACGGTAGAAGAGATCGAGGAAGTACCCGAGATCGTTGAAATCGAGGAAGTACCCGAGATCGTTGAAATTGAGGAAGAGATTGAGGAGATTGATGCGGTAGTCGAAGAAGATATCGAGGATATCATCGCGTCCATTCCCACGGCAGACGAAGAGATCATAGACGAAAACACAGTAGAGGCAATCGACATCTTCTGGGAAGAAAGAACTCATAAGACATATCGCTACGATCCCGACGGAAACGCGATTGACGAGGGAGATATAGTTCTCGTTCCCACAAGAGACGAGCACAGCGACAAGGATGTCGTCAGAGAGGCAGAGGTTGCGCGCGGAAATTACAGAATAGATCCCGCAGAGCTTGATCGCCCCCTCAAAAAGATCATAGGAGTTGTCAGACGCAAGGCAGAAAAGATCTTTACCGCGATGATCACTCCAGAGGATGAAGAAAACAAAGAAGAATAATCAAAATTCAAAGAAAGGAGAGTACGCATAATGAAAAAGTGGGTTAAAGCGCTATTAGCTATCGTACTCTCCTTTATGTGCGTATTTACGTGTATAGGATACGCAGCAGTCAGCGATGTGCTGATCATAAACGGTAGGGCGAAGGCGGATATTCCGTCGGGACTCTTTATTACTGCCGTTTCTACGGACAGCACATCGAGAGTTGACAAAAACACGGTCAGCCATCTGCCGTACACCACAACCATTGATTCGACTATCAGCAGACAAAGCCGTAACTATGTAGGAACGGTTACGTACAACGTTACCGTTTTGAATAACACGGGATTGACCTATTCTTACAGAGGGATCTATTTTCAGAATAATCTCAATGGCTATAACGGAAATCAATACGTTTCTACTCAAAACGGAAATAACAATATAGGAGTACGTTGCTCATTGGCTACTCTTTCGGCTGAGGAAAAGAAGGTCGGACCGGGCGAAACTCTGGAATTTACAGTCACCTACACGGTGGGTACGTCCAGAAATCAAAACACCGACTGGAGAACGCTTATAAACTTCCAGTTCGGTATCAACGTTGACGGTGAGCGCGAGGCGCTTGCAGTCGTAGAGGATAAGTTCCTCAATATCTTGAACACGGCAACAACCTATGGGCAGCTGATTGATGCTCTGGATAACAAGTTTGACGGACGTCAGGAATGGACGTCGAACTATATAGGAAACGTTACGGGATCTTCGAGTGAAGACTCTATGGCGGTCAACACGCTGTTTGCGGGACAGCTGCAAATAACTGTTGGCGATGAACAAATGGACGCGACCGTCCTTATCAAGCACGAAAACCTTGACGGTAACCTACATACAGGTGACGATTACATTGCACAAAATTCCGGCAACGGAGGAATTTTCCGCGGATACGGATGCGAGATGACGCTCTACTTGACGATAGACCCTCTGAACAAAGCAGGAGCATACGTGCCTGTCTATGCGGTCGTATTTACTTGTGACAGAGATGCAAACGGAAATCAGATAAGCGACTGGTACAGAATAGGCACTACGTATGCGGGCAAAGCAAACGTCGTTACTTATGACGGCGGAAACGGAACGGGCTCGTTCGTTACCGACAACTGGAAGGCGGATGCCGCAACGTACGATCTGATAGACGGATACGACTTTGAGATAGGCGGTGAGGTATTCAAGCTTGACGGATACTCCTTTAGAGTTGCTCAGGACGTCAGCATAAAGAACATCGTTTCGGCAACCGATCCCATTGCGGTGAACACTATGCAAAACCTTTTGAATGACGCAAAAAGACTGATCGACAGCAAGGACTACGCGGGAGTCGGTATTGAGCTTATCAACGAGACTTATATAAGGCTTTCGAGCTACTATACCGTGGACGAAAACGGAAATCATGTTATGAACTCCGGACTGACAGTCGCTCAGCTTTCCTCCAAAATGACGGAGCTTTACAGGGTCGTTAATGATGCTTTGATCAGAATAGATGCGCTTATTCAGCAACAGTGACTATGATTGAAATTTAATTAAAACAAACCAACAAGAGGGGCAAAAACGCCCCTCTTATGTTTTAGCCTTTTTCAATGTCACTCAAAATCCGACCGATAAAAGAGCACTTTGTGGATTGGAATAGAAATGTATCTTGTTTGTAAACAATGCTTTTTTGCATAAATGCAGAAGCTGAAGAGAGATCTACTTGGTCGCTCTTCTTTTAGCTCATGTGAGCCATTCAAAAAGTAAAAAACGTCAATAAACAATTGTCTTTTTGGTTGACTTGTAAACATATATGTGGTAAAATTGATTTAGAGATATTATAACTTCTTTCAAAAAAATAAGGAGTAAAAAGAAATGATATACTACGTATCCTCAAAGGGAAGCGACAGCAACTGCGGAAGCGCAGAGCTTCCGTTTAAAACAATAAATAAAGCTGCAAGCATAGCGGTTTCGGGCGACACGGTTCGTGTTCATGGTGGTGTGTACCGAGAATGGATAGATCCCCAAAATAGCGGTCTCTCTGATGGGGAGCGCATAATCTATGAGGCAGTAGAGGGTGAGACGCCTGTGATCAAGGGCTCGGAGCTTGTAAGCGGATGGGAGCGGATCGAGGAACGAATATGGAAAAAGACTCTGCCGAACTCTGTGTTTGGTGGATTTAATCCCTTTAAAGAAAAGCTGTTTGGTGACTGGCTGGTATGGCCCGACGAGTATGATATACATCTTGGAGACGTCTATCTTAACGGTATTTCTATGTACGAAGCTATTTCACTCGATGCGTTGCGCAAGGCGGAGAAAAGGATAGAGGGGTTTCATCATTCCGAATCGGAAGAGAAAATACTTTGCCCCGAGCAGACGGTATATCAATGGTATGCCGAGGTGGGAGAGACAGAGACTGAGCTCTTTTGTAACTTTGGAGAATACGATCCAAATCGTGAGACAGTGGAGATCAGTGTCCGCCCCTGTTGCTTCTTCCCTAAAAAAACGGGAATAAACTATATTACAGTGAGTGGCTTTGAGATGGCTCATGCCGCAACTCCTTGGGCTCCTCCCACTGCCGAGCAGATAGGAATTATAGGTCCTCATTGGAGTCGTGGTTGGATAATCGAGGATAACGTCTTCCATGATGCAAAATGCTCGGCGGTAAGTCTTGGCAAGGAGATAACCACAGGTCAGAATCTGCATAGCCGTTTTATGAAGAAACCGGGATATCAGTATCAGCAGGAGGCTGTTTTTCTCGCACTGAGAGCGGGGTGGAGCAAGGATACCGTCGGCTCACACATAGTTCGCAACAACAAAATTTACGATTGCGGTCAGGCGGGTATAGTAGGACATATGGGTTGTATCTTCAGCCGTATCGAGCACAACGAGATATATCATATCAACCGAAAGCAAGAATTCTGGGGGCATGAGGTAGCGGGAATAAAGTTTCACGCGGCTATTGATACGGTCATTGAAAACAATAATATTCACGATTGTAATCTGGGTATGTGGCTTGACTGGCAAGCGCAGGGAACGAGAGTTACGAGAAATCTTTTTCATAATAACGCCCGTGACCTTTTCATAGAGGTCACCCACGGTCCCTGCCTTGTTGACAACAATCTTTTCCTATCTCCCCACACGCTTCAGGAGGCATCACAGGGTACGGCTTACGTTCATAATGTCATAGCAGGCCCCGCGCGTCAATACGCGACGCTTGACAGAGCTACCCCATATCACTATCCTCATTCAACAGATGTTGCGGGATGCTCGGTGACACTTGGCGGAGATCACCGTATAATTAATAATATAATAATAGGAACTATCCCCGAGAATGATTTTCTCACATACCCGGGGGCGTTTCTCGATGAATATTCCACGCCTGAAGAATATATGCCCAAAATAGAAAAATACGGAATACGCGTGGACGAAGGAAAATATTTTAAAGTGCCTCAACCCGTGTGGATAGAGGAAAATGCCTATTCGGGATATGCAAGACCATTCCGATGCGAGGTAGCGCCTATCGTTACCGATAAGATCGACGTATCGCTTGAAGAGAGTGCCGGTGAATGGATACTTACTCTCGACGTACCCGCCTCGGTTGCAAACGCAAAATGTACCCCTGTAAGCACCGCACGTCTTGGTACTCCGAGAATTACCGAGGAGCGATATGAAGCTCCCGACGGAACTCCCGCAGACCTTTCCCTTGACCTTTGCGGAGATATAAGAAAAAACGAGAGCGTGATCCCCGGACCTATATCAAAGCTTCGCGAGGGTGTGAACAGAATAACCGTTTGGAGAGCAAATCAGAAAAAGGTATAAAAATCAAAAAATCAAGGATCAAGCGCACCGAAGGGCGACCGCAAGGACGCTCTTCTTTTATTCTTTTCACGAATACAAAAAGGGAAGTGTTTGCAACACATTTCTGTTAAGAGAAAGATGCAAATGTATAAAAAACTTTATAAATACTTGAAAAAATACGAAAGTTATGATACAATAAAAGAAAATATATAAATATGCATTTTGAGGCCCCGATCTTAGATGCACATTTGCATGAAATTTTTAGAATAAGGAGACGACGATTATGAAGTATTCATGGAAATCGACAATTGCATTATTGCTTTGTGTCATTATGCTTGCAACTATGGTCTTGACAAGCTGTGACAAGGAAGGCTCCGATGACGGAAAAAATGATCAAAACCAGTCGGAAAATACAGATAACGGTAATGATACCGATACAGACGGCGGAAACACTGACGGCGGAAACACTGATAGTGGTAATACCGACGGTGGAAATGATGACGGTGGAAACACTGATAGTGGTAATACCGACGGCGGAAACACTGACGGCGGAAACACTGATAGTGGTAATACCGACGGTGGAAATGATGACGGTGGAAACACTGATAGTGGTAATACCGACGGTGGAAATGATGACGGTGGAAACACTGATAGTGG
>JAGBTY010000028.1 GCA_017631085.1 Clostridia bacterium | reverse complement strand
GACCGAAAGCCTCTACCATTTGCAAACTGTGCCAACTGAAACCTATGTACTAAACTATGTACTGGCGTCTACCATCGGCGAATTCAAGGCAAGGAGGGAACAAAAAAATCGCACCCCAAAAAGTGCGAAAAAGTCAGTAAATACAAAGAAAAATCGGGAATCTTACGACTCCCGATTTTTGGTCTGAGTGACAAGACTTGAACTTGCGGCCTCTACCACCCCAAGGTAGCGCGCTACCAGCTGCGCCACACCCAGATGTCTTGACGACCTATATATTTTATCATATGAGTTATGATTTGTCAATAGCTTTTTTTAAAAAAATTGACAAAAATTTTGCCCTAAAAAATGTTTGAATTTTTGTGATGTATTTATATAAAAAAATCGGGGTTGCTTATTGATTTTTTGAACATATATATGATATAATTTACATGGGATTTTTGAAGTTTTATCAAAAGCATATTAAATTTCAAAAGGAGATGCATATGAAAAAGTATTTATCACTATTGTCGTTTATTTTAGTATGTTCCATGTTGATGGGTATGCTTCCTCTTTTTGCGGTCGCCGCGGAAAGTGAGGGGGATGATATTATAAATGCGTATTATTCTACGAGTTATGATCTTGATGGTTCGGCGGAAGAGGAGCCTCTTAACACATCGGGGCTTATATCTCTCGGTGGGGTGTCCATAGGCGCACTATGGAACAACGAAGCTATCCTTCTTTATATCGACGGTGCGTCGGACGAGGATGTCAGCATCGAGCTTTCGGGTTACGAGGTCGACATTTCGGCGGGTGCAATGCCATCTGGCATTGACGGAGTCTCTTGGTCGGACGGAGAACTTCTTGAGGTGATGATATCTATTGACATCACCGATATTGAAGTATCCGAATTTGAGCAAGAAATACCTATGACTCTTTCGGTTGGCGGAGAAGAGATTTTTGACGGTCACGTTCGGTTTTCCTCGGCGAGCTTTGACGTGCTTTCTTATAATGCGTTCAATCTGACGGGAAAAGCTGCGGATCAGTCTATATCGAAAGAAAGCTCTCTCGATTTCTACGCTCCAAAGGACAAGGCGGGAAGAGCTTATATCATATGCGAAAAGAACAATATTCTCTCAAATCACGAGGGTGTTGGTGTCCTTGAGATGTCGATCGACGCAAGGGCGATTCCTGTTCTTTACGATGGCACCATCACAGAGAAGCTTGTCGATGAGTGTGCAAGAATATGCGACGGACTTGCAGTCGGTGTGAATTACAACGTACCAGGCGGAAAGGGATTTACCTTCAATCTTACGAATATCAAGGATATGGGTCTTTGCCTTGTCCTCTCTCTCGATGATGAAAAAGCCGTCACTCTTCCGCTTGGAAGGAAATCGGGTGACAGTTTCCGTCTTCGCTTTGAATATGATTTTGAGGGCGCTTTGGTCGATATTTATGCCGATACCGATTATATCGGACAGGTAGATGATCTTCTGGCTGATGGCTTTTGGGGGAATAACACGGTAAATCAGCTCACCTTTAACATGTGGTCAGACAGAATGCCTTCGGAGTTTGACGTTTCGATCTCTAATATACTTGTGGGCAATTATTACGAGCCCAATATAATATCCTATTTCATCGAGGACTACATCTTGGGTGAAAACTCCTCGCTCAAGAATGTCATAAAGGATCTTGATCTTAAGAAAGAATTTTTTTGCGAGTATATGAATGTAGGCATTCCCGTGACTTACAGATCGTCAAACGAGGCTATCCTTGATCCCGTGACGGGCAAGGTGAACCGTCCCGACGAGGGAGTTGAGAATCTTACTCTTACCGTCATAATAGACGGCAAGGAAAAGGATCTTGATGTGTTTGTAATCGGAAAAAATGAATTGTTCTATAGATATCTTGTTGTAGAAAACGATATAGATACTGCCAACGGTGTGGCGGTAGAGTATGATGAGCTGATGTTCTGTCTTGACAAGAGCAACAATTCGGTGGTCATTGACCTTGGTGTGATCACTCCGTTTAACAGTGTAAGGCTTTACGATTCGGACGATATATGCAGACTTAATGCTGAATCGGTAACACTTTGGGTCAGCGCCAACAACAAGAACTATACGCAGATAAAAGATTTTAAATTCCTTCGCGACGGCAAGTTTACATATCTTTACGGCTTCGAGGCGAAAGGATGTTACGTTAAGGTCCACTACACTCATTTTGACGACAAGGATTCGGACTTTTATGCTCCTCTTGCGGGAATGATACTTCCGAAATATGAAAAGGTCTTTGGTGTTGGAGACAAGGTTCTTTCTCAGAACCCCGTAACTGTTACGAATGGCAGCGACTCTCCCATAAGAGATGGAGTATTCGAGCTCTCTCTCAAGACCATCGGAGTATCGGGCGACAGTGCTTCTATAAGAGTTTTCTGTGGTGACGAGCTTCTTTATCACTACACCGAGGGCGACAGCCTTTTCGTAAGGATACCTGTTCTTGATGCGGGCGAGAGTGTTGAGATTACTGTCATGTTTGGTGCAGAGGGAGCACTTGATATATCCAACAAGGAATCCGTATATGAGGTGAACTACGGAACTCGCGAGAGCTTTATCTCGAACGGTGATCACCGTTGGCTCTTTAAGATACCCAAGGGAACGAAATTCCCGAATGGCGACGTATCCGAAAAAGAGGTGCTTATCTCGTGGACGAATACGATAATTTACGGTTCTTACGACGGAGGTAGCAGTTGGTTCAAGTACGGAAAGGTCCAGAACGGATTAAATTCCCAGCTCGACGGTACCGGCGACTACTACTCAGGCGGTTTTATCTTTGACGATGAGACGGGACGTATATTCTACGAGACACACTGTTATCGCGGTTTTAACGGAAGCGATATGTCGAAATCCGACTGCGTCAATAAGGTGCTTTATTCGGACGACGGCGGAAAGAATTGGAAGATGGCTGACGTTCTTGAGCCTGACACGGTCAACGGAAAGACCTTTAACTATATGCTTTCTTATTCCGACGGAATAAAGCTTTCGTCATATGACGGTAAGGGGCCCAATATCGATTTCGTGTTCCCGACGGGAGCGCAGTTCAATAACAAGGGTGCTTTCTGCGCGAGAGTCGCATATTCGAGCGACGGAGGCTTTACTTGGCAGTACAGTAAGAGTCTGCTTATATACGGAGACGGATCTTCCTTTGAGGGAGGTATGTCCGAGGCGTATATTCTTGAAAATGAAGACGGAGTTTTGGTGCTTTACTGTCGCTGTCAGTTCAACTACGTTGACAGGTTTGCCATGGCTTATTCTTATGATAACGGCTTGACGTGGACGCCAGAGAAGACAAAGGAAGCGTGGGTGGCCAAGAAAGGTAGTGCGTCGAATGAAGTCAGCTGTCTTCTTTCCACAGTATACGCAACCAATACACAGCCTGTAATGTTTAAATATGATGGCACTCCCATATTCCTCTGGGGCGGTAACAATGCGCTGAATGCAGGAAGCTACATAAGAAATCCCTTGAATCTCGCAGTGTCCTACGACGGACTCGAGACATGGGAGAACATACAGAATCTCTTCAGCGAGACACCTCACGAGACCTATCTCGGAACACACTATATCACCAACCCTTCGGCGCAGAAGATAGGTGAGGACGGACTTGTTGTCACCTTTGACAGACTTATCGTTCACAATGATATGATGACGATGAAGGTATCGGATCTCACAAAATTTCTGTATCTCACCAAGGGTGCGTACGACTCCTTTGAGAGCGCGACCCCGAGGTATGAGGGTTGGATAACCTACAGGGGCGGAGCAAGTCTTTCAACCGCTCGGGCAAAGAGCGGAGCCCGTTCAATGTTTATTGCTCAAAATTCTACCATCTCGCGTTCGATACCGTACTTTACCAAGGGAGAGATATCCTTTGATATCTTTGCCGAGATCGGAACTTCTGCCACATTTGAGCTTCAGCCCGCATTTTCGAAGGACAGCGGTAAATACGCATATCTGTGCTTGAACATAAAAGACCTTGAGCTCTCGGTCGGAGGAAAGAAGCTTGCTCTTTCGGAGGGCTGGAATACGGTCACGGTAAATATCGGTACGGGTGCGACGATATCTGCAAACGGCAACAGGATCATCGTGGGGCTTAACAAGGCTGTTGATCAATATGTCTGCTATGCGGTATTCTTTACGAATTCGGGTGTTTATGTTGACGATTTCAAGGTGCTGGAAGGGATCGACGAGAAGATATATCTGAATGCGGAGTCCGAGGAAAAAGTCAATGATATATATGGCAGAATAAAGGCTCTCGGAGAGATAAGCGCAGAGGATGAAGACGAGATCAAGAGCATAAGAGCGGCGTATGAACGTTTGAACGTATCCGAAAAGCTTTCGGTCTACAACATCTCCTCGCTTGAGGCGGCAGAGAGGTCACTTGATATCGATGTTCCAGAGGATTTTCCGAGCGACGGTGATGATACCGATACGGACAAAACACCCGACGGAGAAAACGATTCGAACACTGGAAACGAAGACGACGGTGATACACCGAACGGCGGAGACACCTCGGGAGGTGATGTCGGAGACACCTCGAGCGGTGATGAGGCTGATATTTCCGATGGAAGTGAAGAGTCTGACGATGAAGATAACCCCGATGGCAGCGAAGAGTCTGCCGGTGTAGGCGGCTCTGAAGGGGTAAAGGGATGCGGATGCGGATCATCGATTGATGGCGGAGCTTGGATGCTTGTAGCCATGTTGGCTATTGCTGTCTGTGTCGTTAGAAAACGTCGATCTCAAACAATGTAATATAAAAGTCTGAGCTGCCTCAAAATCGGGGCAGCTCTTTTTGTATCTGCGGTAGCATGTTTCGTTACACACAAATGCAACGACTCCTCAGAGTTTGTGACCTGAAACGATAGGTGCCTCTGTATTTGAGGCAAACAGACACTTGCTTTTTTGTTAAATATAAACAAAAATTTGCTGTTGCATTTGACATTTCAATGTGATATAATATGTATATATATTTTTCTCAAAAGGAGACAATTTTATGAAAAAGAGAATTTTAGCATTTGCTTTGACTCTTACAATGGTAATCACATCGCTGTCGATGCTGTCCTTCGTGTCCTTTGCCGAAGACACGTCTGCAGAGTCAAGCTTTGAAGCTACCGACGGTGACCTCTACGCATGGCTCTACAGCTTGAATGTAGACGGCAACGTTGACAGAGCAGACCCATTAATGTGTTCAAACATATTACTCCGTGAAAATCTTAACACGGCAGTATGTTGGGACTACGACAACGTATACATTTATATGTATTACGTTGGAGCTAAGAAAGAGTCAAGTCATCTCAAAGACGTTACTTGGACTGTTGGAGGAGCTACGGCAACAGTTACGGGAGGCGGAGCTACAACAGGTGGTACATACACTAAAATAAAAGCATCTATCTACGCCTGCGAAATAGCTATTCCTCTCACTGCAATTAACGCAAAGCTTGAGAACGGTGTTCTTTCTGCAGATATGACACTCGACCTTGTTATTGATGACGCAGGAACAAGGATCACAAAGAACTACAACCTTATTTTCTCAGGCCGTTCACTTATTACAAGGCTCTGGGAGACAAACCCTCAGGATACAACCTCACAAACCAACGGTTACTTAGGATTTAATGTTCGCGCTGAGGCCAGAGGCGGTAATGCAGTTGCTACAACTCTGAAAACTGGCTCAACGGCTGCCGCAGAAGGTTTTGCAGGTGTAACAGGCGGAGCTTACAACCACGACAAAATAAATCTTTGGGACAGGCAAGCGTACGGCGCACAGCCAACAACAGCAAATGTATGCATTGTCGCAACAATGGGTAACATCGTTCAGTGGACAAAATCGACTCTTGACGCAAACGCAAATGGCGGCAACCATTATGAAGCTGTTGTCAAGATCGGTAACCTTAAGGCTCAGAATGTCACAGTAAACGCTGAGACAAACATTGCAACAAATATAAACCGCGATTCAGTATCTTTCGGATCAGAAGATATCAGCATGCTTCAGTTCCAGTCCGGTGGAAGAGACATGGGATACGGAACACCCCAGGGTGCTCGCGCCAGCGTATATCAGGATAAAGCGACAGGACATCTCATGCTGGCTCTTGCCGTTACCGAAACGACCTCGGTCGTTTGTGACATCACAGAAAAGTGCGGAGTTGAAGAGGGAGATACATTCCTTATCGGCTTCGATGAAAAATCAAATGGCAAGACAATTGCATACGTAAACAACGAAAAGGTCCTCGAAGGAAATATCGTTAATGCAGTATGGCAAGGCGCCGGCGGAATGGTAATCGTTGTCAAAGAAACCGGTAATCTTGATGCTGACGGCGATGGAGCTGTAACATCTGACGAATATATCGATGTTACTCTCACAAAATTCTCCATGTCCAAGGTTAACAACGTTGACGTTGCAACAGCCGGAACAAAATTCAAGAGCGTGAACGGTGTTGCGGCACCTGCTGCTCCTACTGTTCTTACAGCAAAGCCCGGTGTTGGCGTAAATATCAACAACTACGATAAATATTCAGGCACTCCTGTAAGCATCGGTTCTGCTTCCAAGGCATGGGCGACCTACGATATCGAGGCTCAGAAGCTCTACCTTACCCTCGACAACAGAAATGTTGACAACTTCAAGATCAACGTTGGCGGAGCTGAGGCAACCGTAACATTCACGAAGAAGACGGACGATATCTTTATTCAAAATAACCCAGAAAAGACAAGCAGAACCGGCATTCATGTGCTCATAGCTAACTGTGCAAGTGATGATGGAATTACTGCGGCAACACATCCCGTATACAACGGTGTATCCGGAGTAGCTTCCGATAATTCTGTAAGGGGTTGGCACAGAACTGTTGTTTCCATTCCTTTGTCTGCGATCGACATTGAAAGGATATCGCACACCGGATTTGTAGCCGATATATCTATAGACGCAACTTATACATATGCAATACCCAAAAATGCTACAGCTTATCACACCAGAGGCTCTTATGTTGGCTCGTTTGATGGTACGCTTTCATTTGAACTCGGCATCGGAAACAAGCTTAATGTGGGTGTAAGGGACACATATTCTCATTGGACCCAGACAACAGAATCAAATGTTGCTCAAAACGGCGGTATCTACACTTGGACCGATACCAATAAAGACGGTGTAAATGATGCGCCAATGAACCCATTTGCCAACCCTGAATACGCAGCTTGGACTACCTATGACGCTTCTGCAAAGGGTGTAAGCTTTGACATGAAGGTATCTGCGTTGGGTACAGTTAGTTACGCTGCAATCGATTCACACCTTAACAATTGGAGTTGGGCAGCAACAGCTCAGCCGGCTGTACAGCGTATTTATATGATACTCTTCTCATCCTCAGGTGCCAACAAGGGTGCTATCATTATGCAGATATTCAACACACCCGACGGTCTTGTTCTCGCATACAAAAATACTAACGGTACATGCACAAAGGTAATTCTTGAAAAAACGCTTGGTGAAACGTTCACCGTGGATGTTCTTCTGGATGATTCCTTATATGGATATATAAGCGTTGACGGAGAAAAGGTTGTCGAAAGAGACAATATTCTCTCTCAGGTAGGTTCCAACCCGATCACAGGCGCCGCTAACAGAGGCGGTTTATATACAATGCATTATGTTGGCTCGCTTACTTCTCCCGCAAATTATGACGTTTCTATGACGAATTATTCCGTGTGGACTGCGGCAAGTCCTGTATTCTCCAGCGACATTGAAGGTGTTATAGACGCTGACGGAAACGGAAGTATCAAGCTCTCCTATGTTCAAGAGACAGTAGCGAAGTTTGGTGATTTTGTTCCCGGCAACGGTCTTATAACGGGAGCTTACGCTGATGGTACGCTTAAAACGACAGGTAAAGACTCGATTGATATTCACTTCCAGGCAAATGCTGCATACAACGTAGTCGCAAACAGAAAGATACTTCTTGACATGACCTTGAATCACCTTGATGATTATGACTTCTCCAATGGCGATACGCTTTCGGGTGATGAAAAGTACACCGCGAACGTAGATGCAGTTTACTATGACCATGACGATAAGGGTACTCCAGGTTATAATAGAAGCCCCGCAATGGGCGTTGCCCCCAATGACCAAGCCGGCGAAGCATTCGATAAGGTTCTTATCGCGTATGCATCCAAGATGGATGAAGCTGATACAATGAGAGGTCTCTTCTCATTCTGGCTTGTTAATGATGCAAACGACGGACTCGTTCTCATTCACACAAACCGTGACGGAAAAGAGACTGTCGCAAAGCTCAATATTAAGGGTGTTGACAACACACGTCTTGAATTTATCATAGTTTGGACAAAGAACAATTCTGCGTCTGTTATGGTAAACGGTAAGCATGTAATGTCTCTCGGTGACGTTTTGACCGTATATGCACCTAAGGGTGAGCAGATCTACTACGGAAACGGAATATTCCAGGGACTTAAGCTCATAGGCGGTTCTGCAAACGATCACGCTAACACACCTTCTTCTATTACCGTTAACAATACGGGTGTTGTTACAAGCAACGATCCTTTTGACGTAAGATTTACCGCAACTATCGATACAATAAAGGCAAAAGAAGCGGGATTTGAAATATCTCTTAAGGGCAGCGATAAGCCTGCTGAAACCTATTCCACAACAACTGTATACAAGGCAATAAAGGCTAACGAAAACGGCGATATCAAGACTATAACGGCAAAAGACGGCGAATACTTCGTTGCCCTTGGAGTTAAGAATGTTCCCGCGATCGGTACTTTCGAATTTATTGTAAAGCCATATTATGTGGATAACACCGATTATACTTGCACAGGAGACGTATATTGCATTACGTATACTGACGGAATATATATGGGATACGAAAAATACAAAGAACCCACAGGCTTTGAGGGAAAGGCTGTCGTAACATTCGGTGACTCGATCACATGGTACAACGGAAATACATATAACTGGGGTAAAGAGGCAGGTTCTAAAGCTACAGGCTACCAGCACTACATGGAAGAGGAGCTTGGACTTACAGTCTACAATCAAGGTTATTCGGGTAACACCATGCCTCAGATCATGGGATACGCAAGAGCGTATACTAATTTCAAGAACGTTGACTACATGACCATCATGAGCGGCGGAAACGACGAGAGAAGAAATACTCCTCTCGGAACTCTTGCGGCAAAGGGAAGCAATTTTGATACGACCACCTATATCGGCGCTCTTCAGAGCGGTATCGAGTATGCACTTGCATGTAACCCCGAAATCAAGATAGTTCTCTTCACACCTATCGTCGGTTGGATCTATGCTGACGGACAGGGAGATGAGGGATACGACTACGACTACGACGAGGCAAATCAGCCTACCGTTGATGGCATAATTACAGAGAAGTGGGCAAATGCGGTCAAGGAGGTTGCAGAGCTTTACGGACTTACAGTTTGTGACCTTTATAACGACTGTGAGATGCAGTACGATATTCAGGACAGGATCGATTACATGAACGATCCCGAACCTGAAAATGGAAATAATCTATACTCGCTCCATCCAAATACCGCTGGCTACAAGCTTATGGCGAAGGAAATAATTAAGACCTTCAAGTCACTTAAGTCTAAGTGAGCCGCTTCGTGACCTTCTGACTTTCCGATGGTTACAAATTAGTAGCAAGCAAATCAAATATTTCGAGGCTCACCAACGGGTGAGCCTCTACTTTTAGTAGAAAATGTAAAATCTTGTTTACAAACATGGGGAAATATGTTATAATTTAAAGGAATAAATTTTAAAATCCAAAAGGAGATCTATATGAAACGTTCGGAAATAAACAAGTTAATGAAAGAAGCGGTAGCTTTTTTTAACGAAATGAATTTTAAACTTCCCTCATTTGCTTTCTGGACTCCTTCGGAATGGGCAACAAAAGGACATGAATACGACGAGATACGTGACAATATGCTGGGCTGGGATCTGACCGATTTTGGATCGGGAGATTTTCATAGCAAAGGTTTGCTTCTCTTTACCTTGAGAAATGGAAATTTCCACGACAGACAGAAGTATGCAAAACCATATGCAGAAAAGATCATGATAGTTGAGGAGGGGCAGGTGACCCCATATCACTTCCATTGGAGCAAGATGGAGGACATAATCAATCGTGGTGGCGGAGATCTTATCGTTAAGGTGTATAATTCCACCGAGGACGGAAAATTTGCGGATACCGACGTTGATGTCTATATGGACGGTCGACATTTTACGGTCGAGGCAGGTACAGAGTTGCGTATCAAGCCCGGTGAGAGTATATCAATTCAGCAGGGAATGTATCACAGCTTCTGGGCGGACGGTGGCAAGGCTCTTATCGGAGAGGTCTCCATGGTGAACGACGACACCTCCGACAACCGTTTCTATGTGGAAGCTGGACGTTTTCCCGCTATCGACGAGGATGAAGCTCCTCTTTATCTGCTCGGAAATGAGTATCCAATTGCAAAATAAAAACACTAAATAAAAAATATAATTTTGGAGGAAACAAAAATGGCAAATCGTATTGTTCTCAATGAAACATCCTATCACGGCGCGGGTGCTATCAACGCAATCGTTGACGAGGCACGCGCAAGAGGCTTCAAGAAGGCGTTCGTCTGCACAGACCCCGACCTTCTCAAGTTCGGCGTAGCAAAGAAGGTTACCGACGTTCTTGACGGTGCATCTCTCGCATACGACATCTATTCCAACATCAAGCCCAATCCCACCATCGAAAACGTTCAGACAGGTGTTGCCGCATTCAAGGTAAGCGGTGCTGACTACATCATCGCTATCGGCGGCGGTTCTTCTATGGACACCGCAAAGGCTATCGGTATCATCATTACCAACCCCGAGTACGAGGATGTTCGCAGCCTCGAGGGCGTTGCTCCCACAAAGAATCCCTGCGTACCGATAATCGCAGTTCCCACAACAGCAGGAACAGCAGCTGAGGTTACTATCAACTACGTTATCACAGACGTTGAGAAGCAGAGAAAGTTCGTTTGCGTTGACGTTCACGACATTCCCGTCGTAGCTATCGTTGACCCTGACATGATGAGCTCAATGCCCAAGGGTCTTACTGCTGCTACCGGTATGGACGCTCTTACCCACGCTATCGAAGGTTATATCACCAGAGGCGCTTGGGAGATGACCGATATGTTCCACCTCAAAGCTATTGAGATAATCGCAAGAAGCCTCAGAGGAGCAGTTAACAACGAAAAAGAGGGAAGAGACGGAATGGCTCTCGGACAGTACATCGCAGGAATGGGCTTCTCCAACGTAGGTCTTGGAATCGTTCACTCCATGGCTCACTCTCTCGGAGCACTTTACGATACACCTCATGGCGTTGCAAACGCTATCCTTCTTCCTACCGTTATGGAATATAACGCTGAAGCTACCGGTGAGAAGTACCGCGAGATCGCAAGAGCAATGGGAGTCGATGGTGTTGACGCAATGAGCGTAGCTGAATATCGCAAGGCAGCTGTTGACGCAGTTAAGAAGCTTTCCGCTGACGTTGGTATCCCCGCAGACCTTAAGGCTATCGCAAAGGACGAGGACGTTCAGTTCCTTGCTGACTCCGCATTTGCTGACGCATGCCGTCCCGGTAACCCCAAGGATACCTCTGTTGAGGATATTAAGGCTCTTTACCGTTCACTTATGTAATTTTGAAATAAAAATTTCCGCTTCTTGCGTTTGCAGGAAGCGGAAATGCTTTTTATATAGGCAAAACAGACGGTCGACATAAAATCTTGACGAAAAAAGTTGAAAAAATTGCAAAAATGTTTGTTAATTTTTTGATTATTATTGACATGTAACGGCTGTTGTGCTATAATTGTTTAGTAAAATTTTTTGCAAAAGGAGTACTACTATGAGTTTTAAAAATCAGTACCTTAACGAGCTTATGGAAAAGGTCGTTAAGAGAAATGCAAATGAGCCTGAATTTCATCAGACAGTAAAGGAAGTTCTTGAATCTATCGAGCCTGTTATCGAAGCTCGTCCCGACTATATAACATCGGGTGTACTTGAGAGAATGGTAGAGCCCGAAAGAATCATTAAGTTCCGTGTTCCGTGGGTTGACGACAAGGGTGTTGTTCAGGTAAACCGCGGATTCAGAATCCAGTTTAACAGCGCTATTGGTCCTTACAAGGGCGGTCTTCGTTTCCACCCCTCTGTAAATGAGAGTATCATCAAGTTCCTCGGCTTCGAGCAGACCTTTAAGAACTCTCTCACATCGCTTCCTATGGGCGGCGGTAAGGGCGGTTCCGACTTCGATCCCCAGGGTAAATCCGACGGAGAAGTTATGCGTTTCTGCCAGAGCTTCATGACAGAGCTTCAGAAGTACATAGGTCCTGACACAGACGTTCCCGCAGGTGACATCGGTGTTGGCGCTCGTGAGGTAGGTTACCTCTTCGGTCAGTACAAGAGACTCCGTGACGAGTTTACAGGTGTTCTTACAGGTAAGGGAATACCCTACGGCGGTTCTCTTATCCGTCCTGAAGCAACAGGCTACGGCGCAGTTTACTACACTGTTGAGATGCTCAAGTACTTTGGTGACGATATAAAGGGCAAGACCTTTGCTATCTCCGGATTCGGAAACGTTGCTTGGGGAACTGTTAAGAAGGTTACCGAGCTTGGCGGTAAGGTAATTACTATTTCCGGTCCTGACGGATACGTATATGATCCCGATGGAGTATGCACACCCGAAAAGATCGACTATATGCTCGAAATGAGAGCTTCCTGCCGTAACAGAGTTGAGGACTATGCTGATAAGTTTGGCGTGCAGTTCTTCAAGGGTGAGAAGCCTTGGGGTGTAAAGGCAGATATACTCATGCCTTGCGCTACACAGAATGAGGTTGGAATGGCAGAGGCTGAAAAGATGGTTGCAAACGGCCTTAAGTATTACGTTGAGGTTGCAAATATGCCTACAACCAACGAGGCAATTGCATATCTTAAGGCAAACGGCGTTATCGTTGCTCCTTCTAAGGCAGTTAACGCTGGCGGTGTTGCAGTTTCGGGACTTGAAATGTCGCAGAACTCCATGAGATACAGCTGGTCCGCAGAAGAGGTTGATGCGAAGCTCTATACCATCATGAGCAATATCTTCAACAACTCCATTAAGGCAGCAAACCAGTACGGTCTTGGCGACGACCTTGTTGCAGGCGCGAATATCGCAGGCTTTATCAAGGTTGCAGAGGCTATGAAGGCTCAGGGCGTAGTTTGATCTGCGTATCATAAAACAGAGCAGGGGATAGAGGGGATTTTTCCTTCTATCCCTTTTTTTTTGGTTTTTTTGGTTTCGGTTACACCCCATCACCGTGCGGGACGCCGAGGACGTCGTCCCCTACAATTAAATAAGGAATACACGTAAAAAACATTGCATAACTCCTCATTTACGGCAATCACATTGCATAAAATATTCTATCTCGGTAGGGGCGACCATTGGTAGTCCGCAAAAAAATAATCAGTTATCGTGGATATGTGCAAAATGTGACCAAGCAACAGTGAATAAATTATTCAAAACGTACAAAAAAATAAAAATGCATTTTTTTTTGTTGATTTTATATTATAAATATGATATAATTTACTAAGGTATAGGGTGGAGTTGTCTACCAACTTATATCAAAAGCTATGTTACTTAATAGAGTTAGTTTTTAAGGTAAACTAGCTTTATTAAGTGGCATAGCAAAAAAATAAAATAAAATAGGGCTATTTTTTTAAAGGAGTTGTT
>JAGBTY010000027.1 GCA_017631085.1 Clostridia bacterium | reverse complement strand
TTAATATAATACCATAAAGAAACAAGTTTGTCAATACTTTTTTGAAAAAAAAGTTTTAAAAAATTATTTTTTTAAATTGTATGATTTTCTATTGACAAATCAAAAGGTTTATGATATAATATTTCTCGTCGATTGACATGGTGGGATTGGCGCAGTTGGTTAGCGCGTCAGGTTGTGGCCCTGAAGGCCGTGGGTTCGAATCCCATATCTCACCCCAGAAAAGCACTTGCTTATGCAGGTGCTTTTTTTATCCAAAAAATCTATTGCACAAATCTCAAAAGTATGATAAAATGTTCTTATAAATATATAATAAAGGTGTAACATGAAAAAGAAATACAATTCCCTATCAAAGCTTATGACTCCCGACTTTATGTTTGAGCATTACTATGATATAACCCCCGAGTTTCTTTTGTCACAAGGAATAGAAGCTCTGCTTATTGATATTGACAACACTCTCGCTCCTTACGAGCAAGATGTACCAGACGAGAAAATAATCTCATGGTTCGATTCTCTCAAGTCGGCAGGAATAAGATCGGCTCTCATATCGAACAACCATCCTCCGAGAGTTGAGCTATTTAACACCCCCCTCGGACTTCCCGCTTATGCCGACAGCGGTAAACCGGGAAAGAAAACTTTACTTATAGCAATGAAAGAAATGGGCAGTACTTTTGACAATACCGCGGGCCTCGGAGACCAACTCTTTACCGATACTCTTGCGGTACATAAGCTTGGAATGCCCTCTCTCATAGTTCCTCCAATAAAAGACAAAACCACGCTTTTCTTCAGATCCAAAAGATTTCTTGAACGCCCATTCATAAAAAAATATAAAAAAACTCACGCCGACTCGACTCGGACAGTGAGCTGAAAGGATAAATTATGTCAAATAAAAGCATTGCCACATTCGGACCCGGCGGTAACAGTGCCTCCTTTTATGACGACGGATTCAAATCAACCGTCGATGCACCCGCATGGGTAGCTGCAAAAGGACTTGATGCTTATGAATATGAAGCAGGAAACGGACTTACCGCTTCCGACGCGACTCTGAAAAAAATAGGTGACGCGGCAAAGGAAAACGGCATACTCATGTCATTCCACACACCCTATTTTATCTCCCTTTCGGGAATCGAAGAAGAAAAAAGGCTTAAAAGTATCGATTATATATCTCGTTCGCTTCACGCAGCATCCCTTCTGGGAGCAGACACGATTGTAATTCACACGGGAAGTGCCGCAAAAATCACACGCGCTGAAGCCATGAAGCTTGCTGCTGACACGCTTGAAAAAAATCTCCTCGTAAACGGAAACACCGACATACGAATGGGGCTTGAAACCATGGGAAAGATAAATCAGCTCGGTACACTTGAAGAGGTCATTGAGCTTTGCAAGATACATCCTGCTTATCACCCCATAGTCGATTTCGGTCATATGAATGCCCGAAATATTGGCTCGTATTTTACAGACTGCGACTCATACCGCCGTGTTTTCGATGCTATCGGCTCGGCTCTTGGAGACAAATACGTAAAAAATCTCCACTGTCATTTTTCGAAGATCGAATACACCAAGGCAGGAGAGAAAAAGCATCTTACCTTTGCGGATAATGAATACGGCCCTGAATTTGAGCCTCTTGCAGAAGCAATAATTCTTGAGGGTGTTGCTCCGAGAATAATATGCGAATCCGACGGAAGCATGGCGGAAGATGCTTTATATATGAAAAACGCATACCTCGCGGCTAAAGGAGCGTCCCTCTCATGACACAGCTCCAAAGATTACAAAAAACACTTTGTGAAAAAAACATCGAGGGAGTGCTGATCTCCTCTTGTGAAAATCAGTATTATCTTTCGGGTTTTGATTTCAGTGACGGATATATTCTCGTAACACAGAAAAACGCGTATCTTCTGTGCGACTTCAGATACATTGAGGCAGCAAAAGAAGCTGTGAAAGAGCTTACGGTCATTCGTCCCGAAACGAGCATGAGGATAGAGCTTGCCGCTCTATGTAAAGAAAATTCCATATCGGAGCTTTTAATAGAAGAGCATGACCTTACCTACGGTGATTTCGGACTTATCGCTCAAAGTCTTGAGGACATATCCATTCTCCCCGGAGTATCAAAGCTCTTAAATGCCCAAAGAGCAGTAAAGCTCCCCTACGAGCTTGAGCTTATCTCAAAAGCACAAGAGATGACCGATCAGGCGTTCAATCACATACTTACATACATCTCCACCGACAGAACAGAATCCGAGATAGCTATTGAGCTTGAATACTTTATGCGTTCATTGGGTGCTGACGGTATTGCCTTTAAAACTATTGCCGTATCGGGCACCGCCTCGTCTCTGCCCCACGGAGTTCCCTCAAAAAACAAGCTCAGCCGTGGATTTTTGACCTTGGATTTCGGGGCAAAATACCAAGGATATTGCTCAGACATGACAAGAACGGTAGCCATCGGTAAACCTACCGATGAAATGATATCTGTCTATAACACCGTGCTTTCAGCACAAAAGAACGCACTTGATAATATACGTGCGGGGCTTTCCTGCCGTGATGCCGACGCTCTTGCGAGAAATATAATTGCCGATAAGGGTTATGGTAAGGCATTCGGACATAGCCTTGGACACGGAGTAGGCTTATTTGTTCACGAAGAGCCAAGGCTTTCTCCCTCTGCATCTGCCGATTCCCTGCTTGAAGTAGGAAATGTGGTGACCGTCGAGCCGGGCATATACCTTGAAGGCCGTTTCGGTTGCAGGATCGAGGATATGATTGCAATTGAAGAAAATGGTCAGATAAGAAACTTCACAAAAAGCCCTAAAGAGCTGATCGTTTTATAAAGCCAAAAAAGATATCGAGAGATCAATCTCGATATCTTTTTTATTTATTGTATCTCGTTTATGTCATAAGGCGTTGACTGATATACGAAATAGTTCAGCCAGTTTGAGTACATAAGATTCGCACAGCTACGCCATCTGACAATAGGCTCTTTCGTATCGTCGTCTTCCGGGAAATAGTTTTTCGGAACGTCAATGGGAAGTCCTGCGTTCTTGTCTCTGAAATACTCCTTTTTGAGAGTATCAGCATCGTACTCCGAGTGTCCCGTTACAAATATCTGTCTGCCCTTTGCGGTTGCACAGACGAAAACGCCTGCCTCATCCGAGCTTGAAAGTATCTTAAGCTCGGGAACTGCTTCTATATCCTCTCTGCGACATTCGGTATGCCTTGAATGAGGAACAACGAAGGTATCGTCAAAGCCACGGAAAAGGATCGAATGCTTATGGTCAAGGTGATGGTCAAAAACTCCAAACATCTTCTTGGGTAGAGGATATTTTTTCACTCCGTAATGGTAGTAAAGTCCTGCCTGCGCACCCCAACAGATATGGAAGGTGCTTGTTACGTGTGTTTTGCTCCACTCCATTATCTCGCAAAGCTCATCCCAGTATTCGACCTCTTCAAATTCCATCTGCTCAACGGGAGCACCCGTGATAATCAGTCCGTCGTATTTGTTTTGCTTTACCTCGTCAAAGGTCTTATAAAATGCAAGCATATGCTCCGCAGACGTATGCTTCGACTTGTGGGTCGCCGTTTGCAAAAGCTCAAGCTCCACCTGAAGCGGAGTGTTTCCAATAACTCTGGCTATCTGCGTCTCGGTTACTATCTTTTGAGGCATCAGATTGAGCATAAGTATCTTAAGAGGACGTATATCCTGCGTCATTGCACGTGTCTCGGTCATGACGAAGATATTCTCGTTCTGCAATATTTGCGTTGCGGGCAAAAGATTTGGGATTTTTATAGGCATCGGTCTGCCTCCTTCTCATTGGAAATTACTTCTGTGATCTCTCAAGTGCCTGTTCTATATCGGCGATAATATCGTCCGCATTCTCTATTCCCACCGAAAATCTTATAAGGTCGGGGGTAATACCTGCGTCAACAAGCTGTTCGTCAGTGAGCTGACGGTGAGTAGTACTTGCGGGGTGAAGAACAGATGTTCTTGCATCCGCCACGTGAACGACGATAGCGGCAAGCTTTAGACTATCCATAAACTTTACAGCCGCTGCTCTTCCACCCTTAACGCCAAAGGAGATAACTCCGCAAGCGCCATCAGGAAGATACTTTTTAGCAAGGTCATACTGGCTATTGCCCTCAAGGAGAGGATAATTTACCCAAGTGACCTTATCGCTCTTAGAAAGATACTCTGCCACCTTCATAGCATTCGAGCAATGACGCTCCATACGGAGAGCCAATGTCTCAAGTCCAAGATTCAGAAGATACGAAGGCAGTGGAGCGAGAGGTGTTCCGAAGTCACGAATAAGCTGAACACGAAGCTTGGTAAAGTATGCGTTCTCAAGACCGAAATCCTTTGTATAAACTACTCCGTGATAAGAATCGTCCGGCTCTGTAAGCTCGGGATATTTATTTCCCGCAGTCCAGTCAAATCTACCGCCGTCAACAACGACACCGCCTACGACCTGAGCATGACCGTCCATATATTTGGTGGTAGAGTGAACTACAATATCTGCTCCAAATTCAAAGGGTCTGCAAAGAACGGGGGTTGCAAATGTATTGTCGATAACAAGTGGAATACCATGAGCATGGGCAAGCTTTGCGTAACGCTCTATATCGAATACAACAAGTGCGGGGTTTGCAATAGTCTCTCCGAAGAAAAGTCTGGTGTTTTCGTCTATTCTTTCTGCTATCTCTTCGTCACTCATTTCGGGAGTAACGAATCTTACCTCAATACCGAGTCTCTTAAGAGATACGGCAAAAAGATTTATAGTTCCTCCGTAGATAGACGACATACTGATTATATTCTGTCCCGCAGACGTAATATTAAGTATAGCAAGAAGGTTTGCCGCCTGTCCCGATGAGCAAAGGACCGCTCCCGTTCCGCCTTCAAGATCGGCAATTTTTGCCTCAACACACTCAACCGTAGGATTTGAAATTCTCGTATACATATGTCCCGGAGCCTTCAGATCAAAAAGATCACCGAGATGGTCCGCACTGTCATATTTGTATGTGGTACTCTGATATATAGGGAGAACTCTGGGCTCACCGTTAGCGGGCGTATAGCCTGACTGTATACATTTTGTTTCTATCTTGAATTCTGACATGATATGACCTCCGTTTAGGTTCAAAAATTTATAACATAAATAATTATATCACAATATTCTTTCAGTTTCAACTATATTTAAAAAAATATTCTAAAACATATTACCCATATTTTAACTTGCGAAATTTAAATCACATCTATTGACAAAAAATTCGTAAAGGTATAAAATAATAGGGTAATAAAAAAGGAAGGCAAGATCATGAAAAAAAAGGTCATTCTTATATCCATTGACGGTATGCGCCCCGACGGTTTTCTCGCGTCGGGCAATCCATTTGCGGAAACTCTACTGAAAATAAGCTCTCACTCTCTTAAAGCTAATACCGTTATTCCCCCTGTGACACTTCCTTGTCATATGTCACTTTTTCACAGTATTCCTCCCTCGCTTCACGGTATTCTTACGAACACTTACGTTCCGCCCTCACGTCCCGTAAACGGTCTTTTTGAGCAGATATCTGCCGCGGGCGGTATTTCCGCGATATTCTACGGTTGGGAACCTATGCGTGATGTTTACCGTCCTATTTCGGTCAGATATTCCGAATACGTAAGCGCAAAAACCGAAGATTACGTTGATGCATATCTCACTTCCCGTGCAATAGAGAGGATAGACAAATCAAAGCCGGATTTCGTATTTCTTTATATGGTCGATACCGATCAGATGGGCGGTCACAAGCATGGCTGGATGAGCCCCGAATATCTTGACCGCATCCGGAGAGCTCTTGATAACACAAAGCTCGTATATGAAAAATTCCATAAAGAATACACCATAGTTATCACTGCCGATCACGGCGGTCACGACCGCACTCACGGTCTCGATATTCCCGAAGACTCAACCATACCCATGTTTTTTATCGGAGAGGAATTCGAGTCAGGCAAGGAGCTTGACGGCATAACTATAATGGATATAGCTCCGACAATCGCTGACATCATGGGCGTTCCTTGTCCTGATGAATGGGAAGGAAGGTCACTTATACAATGACAGTATTTTTATCCACTTTGAATCAAATGGGCTTTCTCTTTTCTTTGATAATCATAGGTTATCTTCTCGGAAAGATCAAAGCCGTTCCCGATAATACGGCTCAGGTGCTCTCGAAGCTTGAAAACAACGTTTTCGTTCCCGCGCTGGTTCTCGGAACGTTTATGGAGAACTTTACTCTCGCAAAAATCACAGATTACGGAAGTCTTGTCATTGGCGGTCTTGTTGTTCAGGTTATTATGATCCCTATCGCCATAGGAGCATCAAGGCTTCTCTCGAAGGACTCGTACATACGAAAAATATACACCTACGGACTTTGCTTTTCCAATTTCGGATTTATGGGAAATGCAGTGGTAAAATCCATTTTTGGAGACGCGGTCTTCCTTGAATATCTTATTTTTGTAATTCCCTTCTGGACCTTCATATACGTTTGGGCAGTTCCGAAGCTTCTTATTCCTAATGAAAGCACGGATAAGTCTGTATGGTCAAAAATAAAACCGTTCATAAATCCCATGTTTGTAGCAATGGTAATCGGTATGATCCTCGGGCTTACCTCTCTGAATCTCCCCGCCTTTATCACAACATCTGTAAATACTCTCGGAGACTGCATGTCACCGGTGGCAATGATACTGACGGGTGTGACCGTATCCAAGATAGACCTTGCAAAAACATTCAAGAAATTATCCATTTATCTCGTATCTATCGTAAGGCTCATTGCTATCCCAGTCCTTGCGATCGCTGCCCTTTATTTTCTTCCGCTTCAAAAAACGCTTGAGATATGTATTGTTTGCGGTCTTTCCATGCCCCTCGGACTTAACACCATAGTAGTTCCTGGAGCATACGGACTTGACACGTCGGAGGCATCGGGCATGGCTCTTATCTCTCATCTTCTGTCATGTCTCTCTATACCGCTTGTATTTATGGCGGCAGAAGTATTGCTTTTTGCATGATTCTTCGGTCGGTCGATTTTTCTCCGATTGGTAGACTTGTTTTGCCAAAATCTACGCATTGTATAAACTTTTGATGGCTTGACTTTGAAATAAAAATGAATTATAATAAATAAAGAAGCTATACGAAAGTGAGATAGACATGAAACAACAAATAAATATAGCAGCTAATATATACAAACTCCGAAAGAAAAAAGGGCTTACACAATCCGAGCTTGCGGAAAAACTATACGTTTGCAATAAAACCGTGAGTAAATGGGAGAGAGGCGCGGGATATCCCGAGATAACCCAGCTCACGTCTCTTGCAAAAATTCTTGATACGACTGTAGACAATCTGCTTCTCGGAGAAAAATACGGCATAGCAATAGCAGGAAACGCCCACACAGATAATTTTAAAGTGATAAACAATTACCCGAAAAGCGGTATGCTCTCAACTATCGACAATATTTCAAGGACTATCGGCGGGTGCGTTCCGCGTACGTCAATAGCTCTCGCCACCATAGATCGCGAGCTTCCCATATCGGCAATAGGAAAGATCGGAAACGATGATTCGGGAAAGTACGTTATCGGGGAATTGCAAAAATACAATATAGACACGAGCAAATTTGTAATATCGTCCAGCGAATCGACGGGATTCAGTGACGTTATGAGCGACTCCAATACTGGAGAATGCACGTTTTTCCATTACGGCGGTACAAACAATACCTTCTCTCCCGAAGATATTCCCGTAAAGCTTCTCGACTGTAGAATGTTACACATAGGATACATCATTCTTCTTAAGGAGTTCGATAAGAATGACAGTGAATGTGGAACTGTAATGGCAAAATTTTTGAAATCGGTTCAAGAGGCAGGCATTAAAACCTCTATCGATATAACAAGCAACAGCACGAAACGCATAACAGAAAAGGTAATCCCGTCCCTCAAATATACTGACAACGCAATACTTAATGAGGAAGAATTATCTCAACTCTCAAAGATCCCGCTCAGAGATATTTTCGGAAAGATTATTTTGCAAAATGTTAAGACCGCAATGGAGACCATTCTGTCGTTCGGCGTAGCAGAGCGAGTGATCGTTCATATCGACGAAGCGGATTTCCTTTTGAATTACAATGGAAAGCACTTCTCTCTTCCCTCACTCAAAACCTCGGTCTCACAGGATCCTTTTCTTCTCGGAGAAGCAGAAGCATTTACGGCCGGTTGCCTTTACGGTATTTATAAGGGCTACGACGATATGAAGATCCTGGAATTTGCATCGGGAGCATCAGTGTGTATTACAAACTACAATAATAGATCCTCAAATTCAAAAACTAAAGAAGCAATTTTTGAATTTCTCAAAACTGCCGAAAGAAACAACTTATAATATAAGCTAGTCACCTCAAATTTTTGTTTGAGGTGACTAGCTTTTTCTACTTTGAGTAGATATATTTCACAAATAATTCTACTTTTTATAACTCATTTATTCCTTGACTTTCAATAAATTAAATAATATAATTAAGATATAAATAAAACAGCGAGGTAGCAATATGAAACAACAAATTAACATTGCCGCTAATATTTACAAATTAAGAAAGAAAAAGGGACTTACTCAAGAAGCCCTTGCCGAAAAGCTTTATATTACAAATAAAACGGTCAGTAAATGGGAAAGAGGCGCGGGATACCCCGAAATAACACAGCTCTCCGCTCTCGCGAAAATACTTGACACCACTATAGATGACCTCATTCTCGGAGACAGATACGGTATAACTATCGCAGGTAACATTCTTACCGACTACGTTAAAATAATAAACAGCTATCCCGAAAAAGGAATGCTCTCCACCATTTATTCAAATTCCAAGGCAGTCGGCGGTTGCGTTCCGAACACAGCCATTGACTTAGCGGTCATAGACAAAAATCTTCCTATTGATGCAATAGGCAGAGTCGGTGACGACGAAGGCGGAAGATACGTTATCTCCGAGTTGCAGAAATACGGCATCGGAACGGGAAATATAGTTATCGCTCACGATGCGTCAACAAGCTACAGCGACGTTATGAGCATTCGCTCAACGGGTGAGCGTACCTTCTTCCACCACAGAGGTGCAAACAGCGCTTTCTCCCCCAAGGACATAACTATTGGCGGACTTAACTCCAAAATGCTTCATATCGGTTATATCCTTCTTCTCGACGAATTTGACAAGGAGGACGAGGAATACGGTACAGTAATGGCAAGATTTCTCAAAGATGTTCAGGATGCAGGAATCAAGACGTCTATCGACGTGGTAAGTGACAGCGAAGGTAAATTTGCCGAAAAGGTCATTCCCGCCCTCAAATACACTGATAACGCCATAATGAACGAGATAGAGGCTTGTGGTATCGCAGGACTTCCACCAAGAGACGAGAACGGCAATCTCATAACGGAAAACATTGCCGCCGCAATGAGAGAAATAATCTCAAAGGGCGTATCCGAGAGAATAATAATCCACTGCCCCGAAGCAGGATTTATCCTCAATAAAAAAGGAGAATACACCTACGTTCCCTCGCTTAAGCTTGAAGAGGGATATATTAAGGGCACAGTCGGTGCGGGAGACGCGTTCTGCGCAGGTTGCCTCTATGGAATATACAATGAATACGACGACGAAACGATACTTCGTTTTGCATCCGCCGCCGCTGCATGTAACCTCTCTGCCGAGGATTCGGTCAGTGGAATGAAACCCCGCGAATATATTTTTGAACTTCTGAATAAACAAAAATAAAATTAAATTAGGAGAATAAAAAATGCTTGTAAATCTTGATTACGTGCTCTCACGAGCAAAGAAAGAAAAATACGGTGTAGGACTTTTCAACACCACAGACACAGACATGCTTGAAGCGGTAATTTCCGCAGCAGAAGAGCTTCGTGCTCCCGTTATTATTGGTACCGCGGAAGTGCTTCTTCCCGCAGGTGAGCTTAAGCTCATCGCTCCCTCTATCATTGCCGCGGCAAAGAGAGCTACCGTTCCCGTTGTAGTTCATTACGACCACGGCCTTACCTTCGAGCGTTGCATGGAAGCGCTCCAGCTTGGTTTCTCCAGCGTAATGTTTGACGGCTCTGCAGGCGATTACGACAAAAATATCGCATACACCAGAGAGGTCGTTAAAATAGCTCACGCTTTCGGCGCGACAGTCGAGGGCGAGATCGGACACGTAGGACAGGCTGACGCTTGTGACAACGATGCTTCCGATATGTATACAAAGGTCGAGGAGGCTGTGGCTTACATGAACGCAACAGGCGTTGACGCTCTCGCAGTCTCCATAGGAACGGCACACGGTGCTTATAAGAGCAAACCCAAGCTTGATCTTAACCGTCTGAACGAAATAAGCAAGGCTATTCCCACACCACTCGTTCTCCATGGCGGTTCGGGACTTTCTGACGACGATTTCAGAAACTCTATTGCCAACGGTATTTCCAAGGTCAACATCTTCACCGACCTCTGCGTAGCAGGTAACAGAGCTATGGAGCAGGGACTCAAAGAGGGCAAGGCTTATCTTGATATCCGCAACATGAAGGTTGAAGAGATCAAGAAGGAAGTTATGAAGAAGATGAAGCTCTTCGGTTGTGACGGAAGATATTGATCATAACAAAAAATAAGACAAGGATTCATTCCTTGTCTTATTTTTTTGTTTTTGGTTAGGTTGTAAAACAACAAAAAGGCGCTATAATAATAGTAAGCACATAAAATCGGTAAAGGAGAAACAATATGCCTCAATATGTAGTTTTACAGGTAACGTTAAAGGAAAAATTTATTGGAACAGCGTCTAAAAACCTTGGTGAGCTTGAAGAAGTCATCAACACTCAGGTAGAAAAAGGATACCGCCTGCACACCATATCCACCGCTTCCGCACACAGCTCAGGATGGGGCGGCGGAGATAGAATTCAGGCAACTATGGTTTTTGAAAAGCTTTAAATGTCATACAAAAAGAGGCGGAAGCCGAAGCTTCTGCCTCTTTTCGCGTCGTTTACGTCACGTGTTTATAGCTGTCTCATAAGTCTTATATAAAACTCTACCGCCTTGTAAACAGCATCAAGTCTTATTCTTTCATTATTTCCGTGTATCGTTGCTCTTTCCTCTGTTGTAAGAGCCATTGCGGAAAATCTGTAAACTCTGTCAGAAATAGCGCCGTAATGACGGCTATCAGAGCATTGTACCATAAGATACGGTGAAACGATCGATCCCTGCCATGTGTCTGCCACAGCAGCCGATACCTTGCGCCAACCGTCGCAATCCGTACTTGATATACGGCTCGGATTCGTGCCGTTGTGAGCTGTAAGTTTTATGCTATCATCTCCGATAACAGATCCAATATACTCCATAGCACTTTCTACGGTGTCTTCGGGATTGAGACGAATATTTGACACCATTGTTGCTTCGGGAGGAATTACGTTGGGGGCAGAGCTTCCACTCATCTGAGTAAATGCCACCGTAGTCCTCATAAGAGCATTCATTTCCCCGCCGCTCTTTTTGGCTATCATGTCAAGCACTCCTCTGAAGCACCAGAGGTTTGCGAAGATCATTCGATAAACGAAGTTCGAATGTCTGCCAAGTGTATCAAACATTTCAGCTACGGGTTTTGTAATATGAGCTTTGAAAGGCTTGGCTTCGACCTTTGAACATGCCATAGACAATACTCCAACAGGAGTATGAGGCTTGGGAGCAGATGCATGTCCGCCCGCCGATTTTACAGTATATTCGAGATTGAGCATTCCCTTTTCCGCAATACCGATAAGAGCACACGGACTTTTAACACCCGGAAATACGTTTTCGACTACAGCTCCACCTTCGTCAACAACTACACCAAGGGTAATATTCTGTTCTTTAAAATAATTCACTATATTTAAAGCACCAAGTCCGTTTACTTCTTCTCCGCCTGAAAAAGCAAAATACACGTCGTTTTCAGGAACAAATCCATCGGATATAAGCTTATTTGCGGCAGATAAAACACCGTTCATTGTAACCTTTGTATCAAGCGTTCCCCTGCCCCACATAACTTCATTCTCAATAATAGCGTCAAAAGGAGGCTTATCCCACATATCCTCGTTTACGGGAACGACGTCGTAGTGTGCCATAAGAACAGCAGGCTCACCCACACTCTTGCCTTTCCAACGGAAAAGCAGAGCTCTGTCCTCAAGCTTTTTTAATTCACAAGTCACGAAAACAGAGGGGTAAAGCTTTGGAAGCATTCCTATAAGCTTTTCAAATTCGACCTCGTCCTCTTCTTCCTTTTTATAGCTTGACACAGTTTTGCACTTTACAAGCTCAGCAAGAGCCGATACTGCCGCGTCCTTGTCAAATACTTCTTCATGCGGAACAGCTCTTTTTTCGTTCTTTGGCTTAAACGCTGCAGTTCTGATAAGCAAAACTGCAACAAAGGCTGCAAGAACAAGCAAAATAGCAATTAAAATATATAACCCTAACATTTCTTTTTATTTCCTTTCATTCCTCGATGAAGAATCAAAGCCAACCCTTTTTATACATGATCCTTGCGTAAATTATAGTAAATACTACACCTATGGGAACCATAATTCCTACGGTACCTGCATTAAGTGCGGGTACAAATACGAAAAGCACGAGCATAAGCAATACGGGTGCTATCGCTAACTTGAAATTTTTCGAAACAAATACAACCCCAAGTCCGCCAAAAAGTGCAGGAAGCATCTGATCAAATGCAGGAGCAAGAATTTCGGAAGAAAGAAGGGGGGTCAGCGGGACGATAAGTATTACTCCGACAATAATTATAAGTGTTGTAACTATTGAAGAAACCGCAATAGCTATAGTCGAAATTATTTCTCCTTCTTCACTTTGAGCCTTAACGTCTGCATTTTCAAGAGCGTTAAGAGCACACGGAAGCTTAAGATTTGATATATTACCAGTAACAAAAGACAGATACGAGCCGCCGGCACCAAGCATTGGTATGTATGTAATAGTTTCAATAACTCCCACTGCCCAATACATAGGAGCGGTCGCAATAAGTCCTTTTCCAACACCTGCCCAATCGGGAAGCGCTGAAAATATAATACCTACTACCACGGGAAAAGCAAAAAGAATCATCATCACCGTAATGTTCCATATCGTACCGTCACGGTGAACAGAGTCCATATATGTAAGTTCTTTTCTGTTTTTCATTTTCAACCTCCCAAGATCGCTGTGAGCGGTATTGCCGACGCCATTCCTAACACCATACTGAGCGGTAGTGCGTAGTCATTAAGCCATTTCCACTTCAAAAGCTTCATAAGAGCTCCGCAAAGTACCATAACAAGTGCCGCCGCTATCATGACGAATACAGGAATAAGTCCAGATGTGGAAGAAAACATTTCTCCATCAGAATTTACAAATACTCCGTTTTCCGACTGCCACAAACGACCTATATCGCAAAAAACGTAACCAACAAACGCGGAGATCATTCCAATAAACAATGCGTTCTGGAGAAGATCACTCCACTTCTTGTCCTTTTTCTCAAAGCTGACAAGCCCTGACTGTATACGCTTTGCCAGAAGCGGTACGAGCCATATTCCAACCATTATAGATAAAGTCATTACAATTGTTATCGTGAGATATGCCGATGCGCTCATGTTTCCTACAAGGTCTGAAAGCTTCATGCCCATTCCCGATGCAGCATTTGATGCAGCAATTGCCTCATATGACAATGATCCTACGACCGAAAGTCTCAACCAAGGCAGAGCAAGTCCCAACGACTGTGACAGAGAAATTATGGCTATTACAATAGATACCGCAGGTGCTATTGTGAATATTGCCGCCGTAATAATTGTTTTTTTGATTTTTTTCATATCCATTCCCTTTTGTTTTGCTCTGCGAACGGATTTGACGAGAAAATACACAGACTGCGCCAATACTACAGATATTACTATTCCAACAAGAAGAAATAGTATCGGATGGTTTACGCTAAATTCCATCTTTCGTCTCCTTTATACTAAATTTTTTAGATATTCTATAAGATCTTCAAAGCTTCCCGAAGGACATGTTGCCTCATATCCATCGTAAGGTATTAGACAGTCAGTGACAAGAAAACAGTTAAGTCCTGCTTCGGTAGCCGACTTTATATCGTCGTTTTCATCGTTCCCTACCATAAGACATTCTTCGGGAAGAAGACCAAGTCTTTCGCAAATCGAAAGATAGTATTGAGGATTAGGTTTACAGTAAACCTCATTTTCATATGATGTTATAAGGTCAAACTGTTCACCGTCAACGCCTACCCAATTTGCTCTCGTTATCTGTGCAGCAACAGGAAAGAAAGGATTTGTAGCAAGCACGACCTTGCGTCCGTTTTCATGTGCAATTTCTACTGCAAGCCTTGCAAGTGCATTATCTTCCGTATACTGTCTTGTATTATTGAATTCATTTGTATAAAAAGGCTCGGAATGTTCAATAAATCTATCAGGTTCAAGTCCCGTGACCTCGGTGAACTTTTCCCAGAAAACTTCTTTATTCGTTTTCTTTCCGTCATTCGCCCTCATTGCTCTCATTCCAATCAGCATTGATTTAACAAGGGTTTTATCATCAATGCCATAAGGACACAATATCTTACAAAGTTCTTCAAGATATCCCTTGGTAAAAACATCAAGATCCATTGGAACAAGGGTCCCGTCAAGGTCAAAAAATACACCTTTGATCATAAAAAACACCTCCAAATTAACAAAAAAAGGAACAACCAAGGTTGTTCCTTTAATTAAATATGTCCACAAAAAACCGAATAAAGGTAGAGAGAGAAGAAAGCGAAACTCAAGTATTCCATTGTAAATCGTTGCTGAACTAAGAAGTTCAAGCCCTCGGTCTATTAGTATCGGTCAGCTAAATACATTACTGTACTTACACCTCCGACCTATCAAACTTGTAGTCTTCAAGTGACCTTACCAACTCGAAGTTGGAGGGATATCTAATCTTGAGGTGTGTTTCACGCTTAGATGCCTTCAGCGTTTATCACATCCGCACGCGGCTACCCAGCTATGCCCTTGGCAGAACAACTGGTGCACCGGAGGTGCGTCCGACCCGGTCCTCTCGTACTAAGGTCAGCTCCTCTCAAATATCCTACGCCCACGACAGATAGGGACCGAACTGTCTCACGACGTTC
>JAGBTY010000026.1 GCA_017631085.1 Clostridia bacterium | reverse complement strand
CTCGAACCCCTGACCTCTAGCGTGACAGGCTAGCGTTCTAACCAACTGAACTACCGGGCCGTATGGTGGGAACAATAGGGCTCGAACCTATGACCCTCTGCTTGTAAGGCAGATGCTCTCCCAACTGAGCTATGCTCCCATACGTCTCTTGCGACGACTTCAATATTATATCACAACTTTTTACTGTTGTCAATACCTTTTTAAAAAGTTTTTTAAAAAGTTTTTTGTCGCTGTCAACGATACGTATTATACCACACCAAATGTTATTTGTCAAGTATTTTTTTATTTTTATTTTAATTGATCCTTATGAATTTTTCCGCATCTCGGGCATATGTTCTCTCCTCCGGCGTTGATGCTCGTTATGTTGCGGAAAAACATTTGAGATTCCGTAAATTTTTCGGTTAAAAACCTGTCCCTGTGTATTACTCTGTTTTGCATTTTTGGCTTATAGTCATATATCCCGCTAACGAAATATTTTCCGCCGTCAGTATCACACGTCTTTTCCTCAATAAGCGTTCTACACTTCTTGCAGTAACACGTAGTTTCATCCCTTGTTAGCTCATGACCGCAAAAAAGACATACTTCCCTTTTTTCATCACAATATATCATTGCTCTGATAGCAAGCTGTTGCACTCTGCGGAACGAGTCAACGTCAAACAAACTGAGATATATCGAATTTTTCTTGCCGTACTCGGTGGACGAAACGAACAGATATTCCTCCGCTTGATTTTCTTTTTGGAATTTTTCAAGCTCGGAGACAGACATATCCCCTTCCCGCCCGAATATAAGACATATTCTGTAAGACCTTTCCTTTGAAAAGGATAAGAGAAGTCCTTCTATTCCCTCTCCTCTTAGGGAACACATATCAAAGCTCCATTCAAGAAATGATGCTTTCGCTTTTGCATCGACAAAATCAATAGAATTATTAGAAAAATCGAAATTTAAATGAGCCAAGGCGAACACGCTCAATATTGCACAGTATTCGGGATACGACTCTGAATCCTCCGACGACATCCACCTAAGCTCATCGGTATCATGCCTGTCTCCAAACCATCTTATAAGCGAATATATCTGCTTATAATCCTTCTGCAATCTAAAAACATTAGTTCTTTTCAGCTTATCGACTGTTTTCTTTTTTCGGCAGGTAAGGTATATGTGTGAATTGAGCTTTGAACGGATAGTTCTGTCTATAAGCCAAAGCTTGTCAAGACATCTTTCATAAGCCGCGTTATCTATCTCCCTGCCCCTTATATAACCAATGTGAAGCTTTCCAAGCGCAAGAAAGTAATTTACATGATTTGTAGATTCAAGAAGATTAAAGCTCAATTCTCTATTGGCATACATTATGTCCTTGAGAAGTCTGAAATTTCTTTTTACGTACGACAGTATAAAGTCAATGAAACGGACGAAAATTATATTTTCATAGGTTGCATAATCCTCTATTCTCTCTATCGTCATAAGTTTTTTGGGATAAAGCTCGCCGTTTTTTATATCCCCCCAGTTCTCGCTGTGCTGGGAAATATATACCATCGACTGATTGTTTATCACCTTTGCCGCTTCCACGGGCAAAACGTTGTTAGTATCCGAAAGTCTCGTTATTGGCTTTGTAAAAATTCGTTTGATGGCGGGAAGTGTTGCTATTATCTTATCAAGAGCTGATTCAAGTTCAAAAAACGTCTCGTCCTTTGGAACAATAAACAAATTTATTTCCTCAAGTACAGCTCTGTCAAAATCATCGTAGCTGATATTACGGTGCTCGTGAGCAAACCGTCCGAGAGCACTGTATTCCCCGTCAAAATTACGGACTATTTTTGCTGGCGACATTATCAGACCTCATTGATATTCATTATAAATTCGCTGCATTTGTAGAATTTAAGCTTTTCAAATTCTGCCGCGAGCTGTTCCTTGTCATCTATACTCTTAAGCTCAAGCTTGCTTACGACCTTGCTGAGAAGTATGGTCTCGACTGCGTTATGCAAAACGCTTTCGGTCATTGTGAAGCATGAACAATAAATGCTTACAAAGCTCTCTATCTGCGTTGCCACACGGTTACCAAAGGAAATATTATAAGGAGCTAACAGCTTTTCGACCTCTGCTATGGCAGAATAAGAATCAATATTGAAATTAACGTTGAGCTTTGCCTCATCAAACAAACGTGTAAGAACATCGGGAGAGATGTATCTCTGCGGGATCGGTTCATTGTGATAAGTTACTTTAGGCGCACGCTTGTTAAAGTTCATCGTATTGGCTCTGTCATATACCTTGTCACTTATTTCAAATGTACTTTCGTCACGGTTTGCCGTTCCAACAAACCATACGTTTTTAGGTATCTTTATGGTATGTCCTCCAACAAGTCCTCTATATGACACGACCTTGTTGCCCTCAATTCTTTTAAGGCCAACGTTCAGAAGCTTTATCTCTCTCTTATCTTCTTCGTTTTCCATGAGAGACAGAAAATCGGAGAAATAGTACTCAATACGGCTAAGGTTCATTTCGTCAAGCACAATAAATGTCAAGACCTCCGAATTGAGTCTTGCCCTGTAAAGAGCCTGAGTGAATTTTTTGGGTGTGTATGTCTTACTGAATTCATTGTAATATCCAAGCAGCTCGCTCTTATCTCTCCAAGAAGATTCCACCTCCACAATATCACAGACAGACATCAAAGCCTCTGCGAATATCTTTGGAAGACTTGTCTTACCTGTACCGCTCATACCCTGAAGGATAGAAAGTCTTGTCGTACCAAGTCCTGCAACAAATGTCGCAATATCCTCAGGAGTATATGAAAGGTGAAGTCTGCTGTCACGGGCATAATCCACGATAAACTGTACGAGCTTCGGCAATGTCGGCGCCTCAAACAACGCCTCTCTCTTCTTTGCCAGCTCTTCTTCAAATGAAGGGAGCTTCATATCTATTTCGGTAAATGCGGGACAAGGATCGCCTACCACACTCGAAGGATCAGAGGGGCTCATGGCGGAAGCCACCTGCATCGAATGAGCAAATGCCCCAGCCTCTTCCTCGTCTTGAGCGACCTTGAGATTTCCTCCGCTTATCTTTATAGTTGATTCGTCGCTAAGGCTTGCCATCTTATTTTCCGCGCCGATACCTCTGGTATACGGATGACGAAGCAAAAGCACTGCCAAAACTCCGAGAACACCAAGGAAGAAATACCACGCTGTGCTTTTGACCTCTAATACGTACTGTGGAATGATCTCTTCGAAAGCTCCAAGATAGTCCTCTGTATATGACAATACATAGTTTTTGTTCATAGCATCTACTATCTGATAATATTTACCGAAAAGCCCCACAAGTAAGCAGGACACCGAGCTGAAGCCGATGGAATAAAGATTTATCTTATAAAACAGCGATGACCGTCCGAGGAAGGACACAAGAGACAAGAAGACCATAGACAGAACTATCAGCAGCATGGCAAATAGGAAAAATCTTACCATATATCCGCCGTCCTTGAAGATATTGTCATCTGTCAGGAATTGCCAACCCGAAACCTTAATTGTAGAATATATCTCCTCCGTTTTCTCCACGATAACGTCTATTGTAAGAAGATTTGACAGCATAGCCATTACCGACACAACAGACGTCACAATAGCAAACAAAAGCAGCTCAAGTCTTGCAAACATACTTGTCCGTTTGCATTTTTCATACTCCACGCTTCTCTCATCGTTGCCCTTACCGTCCGAACGTGATGGCTTTGCAAATCCGTAAACTACGGCAAATATCAAGTCAATAACAACAACCGTTATATACAATGGAAGATTAACGATAATGTTCCATGAACCCAGATTTATTTTGCTGATCACCGTAGCAATGACCGCGATCATAAAAAGAGCGCAAAGCAAAAAGGTCATGCACATAATTGCTCTTTTAGTCTCCTTGGGAAGAGCCTTCTTATCTGAAAATACCGATATTACTGCTCTTATTCCAAATACAAAGACAGCAAGTGTGAACGCAAACCATACAATGAATGCGCCAAGCATAATAAATGCTGCTCCCGTCTCTACCAGATAAGAATCATTCAGCATAGCTGCAAAGCTTATTGGAGAGGCTGTACGTGCAAGGTCTCCATCAGCCAGCACATATGATATGATAGGCAAAAACAGCATAATTATGCTAAGGATCAAAGCTGTTGCACAGAAAGAGATAAATACTATATTCTGTTTCTTTTCATCAATAAATATCTTTTGGGTTTTAGCGTTATCCATTGTCCTTTTCCCTCCAACTCAAGAAAACATTTTTTCTATATCCTTTGCATCAAAGCGCTCTTTCCTTCCGCAGAAACGACACGAAACCTCTAAAGTCTCGCCCTTTCCTTCGCTTTTTTGCTCTTCAAGCATTTTGTAAAGCTCGCTCTTACCAAGAGTTATGAGAGCCTTTTCAACCCTCTCACGAGTGCAATTGCAGCTATAATCTACGTATAGCTCATCGAAAACGTCAAATTCAACTCCTTCAAGAGCAATATCCGCGATCTCTTTATTTGTAAGTCCCCTGTCGAAGAGTCTTGATATATTTGCAAGCTTTGAGACGTTATTTTCAATTGCCGTTACAGTATCGGGATTTGCAAAGGGCAACAGCTGTATCAAAACGCCCCCCGCGGATCTGCAGCTGTAGTCAGTATCAACAAGAACTCCCAACGCGCACACAGTGGGTATCTGTTCGCTCTTTGCGTAATATGCCGCAATATCCTCGGCTATCTCTCCACTCTCAAGGGGTATAGAGCCCGTATATGGTTCGCCGTCTCCCATATCTCGAATTATCGTCAGCAGACCGTGTCCCACCGCTCCGCTGACATCAAGCTTTCCGTTGCTCTTAAGGAGAATATCTACTTGGGGGTTTCCGATGTATCCCTTAACGTTGCCGTAATAATCTCCTACCGCTATAACCCTGCCCGCAGGTCCGTCACCGCCAATAGTAACTGTTACCGTATTTTCCTTCTCACCAAGCATACAGCCGATAATAGACGTTATCGTCAAAAGTCTGCCAAGTGTTGCCGAGGCAGTGGGCGTCGTTTTGTGTATCTCTATTGCTTTGTTCACCATTTCGGTGGAATTTATAACGTGTATTCTTGCACTTCCGTCAGAGGTCATAGCTCTGAGAATTGTTGATGATGCCTTTTCGTTCATTTTCTTTCCTTTGTCCTGTTTTTTATTTTCTATTTTTTTGCTTTCGCAACTATATACCAACGCTCTGTTTTTTCATTTGCCTCGGAGAAACCGTAATCCGAAAACACACCTAAAAGCTCAAATCCGCAAAGTGTGAGAAGCTCATTTATCTTTTCGTAGGAGTAGCATCGCTCTCTCTGATGCTCGTCGGAACGAATATATCCACCCTCTTCTGTTTCCTCGAAAAGTGACAGATAGAAATCGCATATACCGCTTTCCCTGTCGTATTCATTTTGCCAACCGCAATATATGCCAAGCCCATCCTCTTCGTCCTCGAGGATATATGCGTTGTCTCCGTATATATTTTCAAATTTGTAGGGGGTATTCATGTCAAAAATAAAGAGTCCGTCCGGATCAAGATAGTTATGTACTCCGTGAAAAGCCATACAAAGATCCTTTTCTTCCAAAAGATAGTTAAGGCTATCAAGGCAACATACTACCGCCCCCACAGTTCCGTAAAGCTCAAAGCTACGCATATCCTGAAGCAAATAAAGTATACGCCTATCCTCATTTTGAGAATATGCTTCCGAAAGCATATCAGCGCTTCCGTCAACGCCTATCATATCGTATCCTCTATCGGAAAGCTCGCGTGTCATTCTGCCTGTACCGCAAGCAAGATCCAAAACTATCTCAGGTCTTATACTCATGTATCTGTCAAAGCATTTTTCAAAGAAATCTGCCCAAAGCTTATAATCTATCTCTTTGTTAAGCTTGTCGTATACTCTCGCTATTGCATCGTATCCTTCGCATCCGCTCACGTCCCGTCATCCCCTTTCATCATAGGATTCAATGTGTCAAACACTTTATATATGTCTCCCGCGCCCATTATTATCGCCACGTCTCCAGCCTTGAGTTCGCTTTTGAGGATTTCGGAGATACGCTCAAAGCTCTCGGCAAATACAGCCTTATCTCCGACCTTCTCGGCAAGCGAGGCTGAGGAAACTCCATATACATTCTTCTCGCGCGCAGCATATATATCGGCGAAAATAACTCTGTCCGCCTTTTCAAAGGAAGTGACAAAGCTATCAAATAGCGATGCTGTACGGGAATAGGTGTGTGGCTGATATACGCAAAAAAGGCGTCCTTCGGTCATTCCCCTCGCTCCCTCAAGTGTTGCCGCTATCTCGGTAGGGTGATGTCCGTAATCGTCGTATATATCAGCTCCCCTTATCTGGCCTTTATATTCCATGCGTCTGTGCGCACCTGAAAAGTTCTTTATGCCTTTTTTTATATCTGACATAGAAATACCGCATTTATCTGCGACTGCCGCACAGGCAAGCGAATTATATATATTATGACGTCCCGAAACGCCAAGAGAGATCATTCCCTTACTTTCTCCGTCCAAAACAAGCTCAAAGCTGTATCTTCCGTTTTGTGAGCTAATATTTTTGGCTCTGACCCTGGCGTCATTTGAGTCAATTCCAAATCCAACGACCTCGCCCTCATATCCATCAAGAGCCATTCGCACGTTCTCATCATCGAGATTTGCCACAGCCACACCCGACGGAAGAGCAATATCTGCGAAGCGTCTGTATGAGCCTCTTATCTGCTCTATACTGTGGAAGTAATCGACGTGATCCATTTCTATATTAAGTATTACCGAGATATTCGGACAGAAGTCAAGAAAAGAGTCCATATATTCACATGCCTCAAAGATAATATCCTCTCCCTCTCCCAAAACATATGCTCCACCCATCTCTGAAAGCTCTGCTCCTGATAAAACAGTGGGGCTGACACCTGCGTCCATAAATACCTTTGCGCACATTGAGGTACAAGTACTTTTTCCGTGCATTCCCGAAATACCAACACGTCTTTTGTATTCTGACATTATGTATCCCATATAATCGGCTCTGGATATAAGCGGCAAGCCCTTCCGACAAGCCTCAACGTATTCTTCATTGTCCTCGGATATTGCGACGGTATAAACGACTGCGTCATAGCCCTGCAGATTATTTTTAGAGTGTCCGTAAAAGATTTCAAGTCCACTCCTCTCGAGTCTCTCACATATTTCACTTCTTACACGGTCAGAGCCCCCAACGCCATATCCTCTCTTTTTTGAAAGCTCTGCCAGAGAGGACATATTTATCCCGCCTATGCCGATAAAAAATATGTTATTACATTCCGTTAGCATTTGAGCGATCTTCTCTCTGCCATAATGCGTATTAGCTATCGACATAAATTTTTCTTCCTTTCAATTATTCGATGTTATTCGTGCCACGATATTTTTTCTTTTCAAAGTCGTTCACACAAAAAACGCAAAACCGTTGTATAATTATCAAATTGCAGATGTATAATAAAGATGTTAAAAAGCTTACAAAAAACACATTTGGAGGTATTAAAAATGCAGATCACAGATATTAAAGTCAGAAAGCTTTTTGAAGAAGGACCTATGAAGGCGATAGTGTCGGTAACCTTTGACGGTCAGCTTGCGGTCCACGATATAAAGGTCATAAACGCAAGAGATAAATTCTTTATCGTTATGCCCAGCAGAAAAAATCCCGACGATACCTACAGAGACATAGTACATCCTATAAACGCAGACTTCAGGGGTATGCTTGAGGAAGAGGTCATTGCAGCATATCACAAGGAATGTGAAGTAGCCGCAAGTTCTCTCAGGGAAGCTCCCATCGCACAAACCGTATAAAGATCATAGTCTTTCCTAAGCCAAGCTATCGCTTGGCTTTTTTTGTTTGATGAAAACCACCGGCAGCGGCGGTTCGGGAAAGCTTTAGCTATGCCCAGTTTATTTATCCGAACGAAGCGAGGAACCAAGTAGCCTTCTCCTGAGGGAGAAGGGGGACTATTTGCGAAGCAAATGGTGGATGAGGAGTAACTTTGCGTTTAGGACACCTCATCCGTCACTCCTTGCGTCGTGCCACCTTCCCCCGCTGGGGAAGGCAATTTTTTAGTGATTGCCACATCTGTGGCAGTAGGGCGATTTTGCAAGTGTCAAATATTTTTGTGGGCTTTCAGCCCCGCCAATAACATTCCCTTATAGGGCTGAGCAAGCCACCGGCTTAGTCGGTGGTTATAACTATATTCTTCCATGAGACATGAGGATAGAATTTCCTCTTATCTCAATAACACCAAAGGTCGCCTCGCCATCTCTCATCTCACCAAGACTTCCGGGATTGAAGATCCTCAAGGGCTTCGACAATATCACGTTGCCAACCGTCTCGCCTTCAGGGATATATTTTTCCGTAGGCGTATGGGTGTGTCCGTATAAAAGCAGGTCAGCTCCCTTTAATATTGCCGCCTCGGCAGCCGCCTCTATACCTCTTTTCACTCCGTACTTATGTCCGTGTGTTATCATTATATTATATTCGCAGAACTTCAGAAAAAGTTCTTCGCGGACACTGTTTTTCAAAGACAGATTCGATGAGAGAACATCGCAGTTTCCTATCACTGCATAAAGACCGTGTATCTCATCCGAAACATAGTCTATGTCTCTTAATCCGTCTCCGAGAAATATAAGAGCATCGTAACTCGGATGTCTGCCGATGACCTCAAGGATCCGAGACGGTCTTCCATGAGTGTCTGAAATAACGATAAGCTTCATATCTTTAGTGAATAACAGCTACCTCTTCGGCAGCACCTGTTGTTTTAAGCCTTTCAGAACCCAAGGGAATACGGAAGTTCAGAGTCGCTTTTTCAAGGGACAGATCAATAGAATCAAAGCCTATTACCTCTCCGTCAACACTTACGTTGGTCGTCTTGTCAAAGATTATCTTGCACGTATCCGAAAATCCGTTATCAATTATTTTTGCATTTTTCTCACATATGTGCGTTCCCTTTTTATAACTGCTAACAAGTGTCAGAAATTTTGTTCTTGATATGTTTTTTATAAACATATAGTCTATTTTTCCACCCGTAATATCGGCATTGGGGTTTGAATGAAAACCGCCTCCGCAAAAACATCCATTAGCAAATGTGGTAAGAAGAAGCTTCTTCTCCTCACTTTCCCTTCCGTCAACAGATATTTTCATTTTAACGCCCGGCTTCTTTACAAGAGTAATTATAAGCCCTGCAATGTATGCAAATTTTGAAGGAATAAATGGCTTTCTCTTTATTTCCGACATCTTGCAAACGACCTCGCAATCGAAGCCTATATTTACCATGTTAAGAGCATACATATCATTACATTTTAGTACGTCGACCGATAAGATCTCGGAATCTAACTGAGCACCGATATCAAGAAATTTTTCCTTCTCAGAAAAATTTCTGACAAAATCATTTCCTGTTCCCACGGGAATGATACCCATAGATACTTTATCTCGATACTGTAATGACATTATTCCGTTTACGACCTCTCCCGCCGTTCCGTCGCCGCCGCAGGCAAAAAAGGCTATTTCCTCATCAGGATATTCGCTATAATATTTTTTCACAAGCTCCGTTCCGTCACCTACAGAAGAAGTCATAAGAATATCATATTCAACTCCTTTTTCGGTGCAGATACTATTTATTCGTGTTACAAGCTCTTCTTTGTTTTTTTCTTTTCCCGCCATTGGGTTACAAATAAAACAGTATTTCATATAGCCTCCGTTTTTAATATACCTACAAAAATCCATTTTCATTATATCATATTTGTTCCCTTTTGTCTACTGCAAATCAAGCACATTTTAGATTTTTTATCATATACTGTTTATGAATCGGTATATAATAAAAACAATAAAAAAGGAGAAAAGATCATGCAACTTGACCGCAACTCTCTTGATAAGCTTCTGAAGCTTAATGACAAACAATTAATGTCCATTATAAAAGGACTCGCCGCCGACAGCGGAATTGATCCTGCATCGCTTAATATCAACGTAAATGATATTTCATCTTTAAGAAGCGCTTTGTCTTCGGCAACAGACGAGGATCTTAAAAAGGTCGCAGAACAGTACGAAGCGAACAAACGTGCAAAAGGAAGACGGTAATGGCAGGAGATACTCTTGACCTATCGGGAGCGCTGAACAAGCTGATGTCAGACCCGACTCTATTGCAGAGCATTGCCTCTGCAATAGGGGGAGGCTCCGGAGCAGGTACACAGCCTGTTACGTCTCCTACCGAAGAAAAGGAAGAAAATAACGAAGAGCTCACAGTCGCATCTTCACAAAAAGAGATATCCGATATATCCAGCTCTATTGGAGATATTCTTCCCGCCATATCAAAACTATCAGCAATTGGAAATTTATCTTCACCTCTCAAAAACTCCACACAAGACAGCAGAGTGTGTCTTTTGAATGCACTTAAGCCCTATTTGAATCCTCGTCGATGCGATGCTATCGATAAGCTCGTCAAATTTTCGAGCATATCGGAGTTACTGAAAAAAATATAATATAAACATTAAAAAGGAGGTAATATGTACGTTCATTCTCCTAATTCAAAGGGCAACAGAAATATAAATATTCCATATAATTACGGAGGAAATGCATTCAGACGTGAAAGCACGCCCGAAACAAAAATACATAGAGCACCTCCTCCCCCCATCTCTGTTCAGCGTGAGCAAGATAAACCCATATTTGAGGAGGCAGAAGAATCCATAGAGCCCGTTGGTGAAGAACACGAAAGCTTTGACACCGACGACAAGGATATAAGTACGGTTTCGGTTTCAAAACCAACCAATGACATATCAAAAAAAAATGACCTTGGTGTGTTCGGTAAGCTTCTGGGCGGAATAGGAAGTGAAGAGCTTCTGCTTATAGCGCTTCTCCTGCTTATTTCACAGGGTGAAAAAAATGATGAGCTTTCTCTCATGCTTTTGCTCTTGCTTTTTATAAAATAAAAATACGGCTTGCTCGAAGCAGAAAATTTCTGCAAACGGGCAGCCGCTTTTTCATTATATATTTTGTTTTACTATTTCGGATACCGCTCTCCACAGCTTCTCAATATCTCTTTTTTTGTTATAGATCGAAAAGCTGACCCTGACTCCTCCTCTATCAAGCGTTCCAAGAGCGCTGTGTCCAAGAGCGGAGCAATGATATCCTCCTCTTACACATATTTCCCGTCTATCAAGCTCTGATGCAACGTATTCGGAAGGTAATCCTTCAATATTGAAAAGTAATATTGACCCTTCCTCTTCACGAAGATATATTTTTACGTTTCTTACCGTATCAAGCGCCTCACGGCAAAATGTAAAAAGTCCGCGTTCCTTTTCTTTTATTTTTTCTATCCCTATATTCTCAACCGCTTCTATTCCTCGCATAAGTCCACAAATGGCAGGCGTAGGAAGAGTTCCCGCTTCAAGTCTTTCGGGCAGTCCAACACTCATTTCTCCTATGAGAGAATCCACTCCGTTTCCTCCTTCGATCACGGTATCTATCAACAAATCGTTCATCGACTCTCCGAGTATACCTACGCCACATCCCTGAGGTCCAAGTAATCCTTTATGTGCAGGAACACACAGTGCATCAATGTTCATGTCTGTTATGTTTATGACCTCATGCCCCGCGCCTTGCGCACCGTCTACCACAAATATGATACCCTTATCTCTGCATAACCTTCCTATAGCCTTCAAAGGTAATCTTACAGAGCATATATTTGATGATGCCGTGCAAATGACCATTCTCGTGTTTTCGCGGATCAACCCCATAATGCTTTTAAGCATTTCATTGTCGCTTTTCCTTTTTCCCTCAAATACAGTAGAAAAAATATCATAGCTTATCTTACCTTCACCGGCAAGACGGTATATCGGTCGATATACCGAATTATGCTCAATATCGGAAATAATAACGTGATCTCCTGCTCGAAGTATCCCTTTTATTACAGTATTCAGTACATGAGTGGTATTAAGTCCAAAAAAAATGTTCTCAACCTCTTTTGCTCCAAAAAAAGCGCCTGTTTTTTCTCTGCACTCAAAAACACGCTCTGCCGCCTCCATGGCTCTTTTATGACCGCTCCTTCCGGCATTCCCCCCAACATCCGTCATAAAAGCTTTGACCTCTTCGACAACCGCTAAAGGCTTGGGGAACGAAGTAGCTCCATTGTCTAAATATACCATTTCCCTTATCTCACCCAAAAACGCTGCTCATTATATTCCCTGCCCGTTCCAGCCTTTGACTTTCACACCTTCTTTCTCGAATATTGCCCTTACGTTTCTCTCTTGTCCGCAAGAAAAAGTAATTCTGTACGCACATCCTCTTTTTGAATCAAGATCTTGATTTTTTATAACGTTTGAGGGTATTGCATTTAAAGATAAAAGTCTTTGCGCTTTCATGGCGTTTGTAAGTGTCGTCATAGATGCATAACATGGATCATTGTCCATATATCTTCTGCCTATATCTCTCGTATCGTTTATCATATTAGTTTTCATATTAGCTAATGAACCGTATGTGCTATTTGGGTATTTGCCTTTCTTATATTATTTGATAGCATTCAGCTATCAATAACATTTTATGCAGTGGGAAACTTTTTGGCTTTCATATTGACATTTTTCGTTTTATATGTTATAATCGACACATCAAAAATAATCAAGGAGTAAACTATGAAAAATTCAAAAACATTGATTTTAGCTCATAGAGGCGCTAGTGCCTATGCACCCGAAAACACACTTGAAGCTATGAAACTCGCTCTTGATATGGGGGCTGACGGAGTTGAACTTGATGTCCATCTTTCCAAAGATGGAAGAATCATGGTCTGCCATGACGAAAAGATAGACCGCACGTCAAACGGTCAGGGTCTTATCAGTTCTTATACTTACGACGAGCTTCGTGTTTTCGATTTTGGCTTTAAATATTATAACGAGATAAGAGGAATTAAAATCCCCACACTTGATGAAGTCTATGAGCTTTTAGGTCCTCATGGACTTATCGTAAACGTTGAAATAAAGTCTGCAGATCCTGCAATTATTTCGGCTCTTTACGAGTACGAGCAAAAATACTCAATGCAGGGAAAGATAATATACTCTTCATTCGATCACTTGCAGATCGATCGCATGAAAAAGCAGTATCCCGACTCGACCATAGCCCCACTTTACGGCTTTAATATGATAGCTCCTGAGAAATACGCAAAAAACATGAATGCGTCAGCCGTTCATCCCAACTTTGCACAGCTGAACACCTTCAAGGATTACGTAAAGAACTGTCATGATATGGGAATCAAGGTCAACCCTTGGACAGCAAACAAAGAAGAAGATATGCAAATGTGCTTTGATGCGGGTTGCGATGCGATAATCACCAACTACCCCGACGTTGCGATAAACCTCAGAGATAAAAAATAATAAAGCAAAAACAAAAAGCTCTCTTCGATAACTCGAAGAGAGCTTTTTTATAGGTCGCAAGGCAATTAGTCAGCCTTTGCTTCCTTCTTTGCAAGCTTCTTAGCTTCCTTGGAATCAGCTGCAGGCTTAACGTAATCAATAAGCTTTACGATAGCCATTTCAGCATTGTCTCCTCTACGGGGGCCGAGCTTGAATATCTGTGTATAACCGCCATTACGCTCTGCATAAAGAGGAGCAAGTTCTGAGAAAAGCTTCGCAACAACTTCCTCCTTTGTGATGTATGCCAACGCAGCGCGGCGACTTGCAAGAGTGTTCTTCTTGCCAAGTGTTATCATCTTCTCTGCTATGGAACGAACTTCTTTTGCTCTGGTAAGAGTTGTCTCTACCTGTCCGTTCTCCAGCAATAAGGTAACCATTCCGCGAAGCATTGCTTTTCTGTGCGCGGTAGGTCTGCCGAGTTTTCTTGTTCCGGGCATTGTATTTCCCTCCTTCTGCCGTATTTCAATCTAATATTTTGCACCTTCCGGACTATCCGCAACGGGCGAATAGTTTAGTCCTCTTCTTTTCTGAGGTCAAGTCCCAAAGAGTGCAGTTTCTGGATAACTTCTTCAAGCGATTTCTTTCCGAGGTTTCTGACCTTTATCATATCTTCCTCGGTACGGTTTGTAAGATCTTCTACTGTATCAATGCCTGCGCGCTTCAAGCAGTTGAAGCTACGAACAGACATGTCAAGTTCCTCAATGGTCATCTCAAGAACTTTTTCCTTCTTGGTTTCTTCTCTTTCGACCATGATCTCTACGTTCTTTGCTTCATCGGACAAATCTACAAACAAGTTGAGATGCTCGTTGAGAATCTTGGCGCCAAAGGAAATCGCTTCCTTAGCGGTGATCGTACCGTTTGTAACGATCTCAAGCGAAAGCTTGTCGAGGTCAGTAATGTTTCCTACACGGGTATTTTCAACCGTATAGCTTACATTATATACAGGCGTATAGATCGAATCGGTGAAGATAGTACCAATAGGAGCAGAAATGTTAGAACCGCGCATGATTGCGTCGAACTGCTTATTACGCTCCTGGGAAACGTATCCTCTTCCCTGATCAAAGGTCAGTTCCATATAGAATCTGTCATTCTCGCCAACTGTTGCAATGTGGTGGTCGGGATTGAGTATCTCTATATCCGAATCTACCTTTATATCGCCTGCCGTTACTTCATGCTCACCGATAACGTCGATAATGACCGTCTTGGGAGAATTGCAATGAAGCTTCGCAATGATTCCCTTTACGTTGAGAACTATCTCTGTTACATCCTCTTTAACTCCGGGAATCGTTGAAAATTCATGAAGTACACCGTCGATCTTTATATTAGTAACAGCATATCCGGGCAACGAGCTGAGCATTATTCTGCGAAGCGAGTTGCCGAGAGTTATGCCAAAACCTCGCTCAAGAGGTTCAACGATAAATTTACCGCTTGTTCCATCTTCACTAAGATTTACTGTAGTGATATTGGGCTTTTCTATCTCGATCATTCCAAATAAACCCTCCTATTTTTATTTTTGTTTCTCAAAAATTTCACGTCCGAGCCTCTGCGGCTAAAGACGCCGTTTTATATTTATGTAGCATTTAAGCTACATAAATATGGGGCATTTTATTACTTGGAGTAGAGCTCGACGATAAGCTGCTCGTTGAAGTCGAAGTCGATATCGTCTCTTGCGGGAAGAGCTACTACCTTAGCACTGAGTGCGGTCTTATCAACATCGAGCCACTTGGGAGCGTTCTTTGTCTGAAGTCCCTCTACAAGAGCCTTACACTTTTCAGAAGAACGGAAGTTCTCTCTTACAGCAACTACGTCACCTGCACCAACGATGATAGAAGGAATATTTACCTTCTTACCGTTAAGCTCGAAGTGCTCGTGAAGAACGAGCTGACGTGCTTCCTTACGGCTCTCTGCCATACCCATTCTGTATACTACGTTATCAAGACGACGCTCGATGAGCTTGAGAAGGTTCTCACCTGTCATACCCTCTTTGCGTGCTGCCTCTACATAGTAATTCTTGAACTGCTTTTCAAGAATACCGTAGTATCTTCTTGTCTTCTGCTTTTCACGGAGCTGCATTCCGTATTCTCTCATTTTCTTGTTAGCTGCGCCATGCTGACCGGGAGCTGTAGATCTGCGGTCGAGTGCGCACTTACCTGATGTGCATCTGTCGCCCTTGAGGAAAAGCTTTGTTCCCTCTCTGCGGCAAAGCTTACATACAGGACCGGTATATCTTGCCATTTCTATTACCTCCTGTTGTTAATTAAACGCGTCTGCGCTTAGGCGGTCTGCATCCGTTGTGAGGAACAGGAGTTACGTCCTTGATCATTGTGATCTGGAGTCCTACTGTTTCCAATGCGCGAATTGCGGATTCACGTCCGGATCCGGGACCTTTTACATATACTTCAACACTCTTGAGTCCATGCTCAATTGCTGCCTTTGCAGCTGTCTCAGATGCCATCTGAGCTGCGAAAGGAGTAGATTTTCTGGAGCCCTTGAAACCAAGTTCACCGGCGGATGCCCAAGAAATAGCATTTCCTGCTGTGTCGGTAACTGTAACGATAGTGTTATTGAATGTAGCACTGATATGAACTGCGCCTTTTTCAATATTCTTTTTCTCGCGGCGTCTCTTGACAACTTTCTTTGCAACTTTTGCCATTTTAATGCACCCTCCTTACTTCTTCTTATTTGCGATGGTCTTCGCAGGACCTTTTCTGGTTCTTGCGTTTGTCTTTGTTCTCTGTCCTCTTACCGGCAGACCTTTTCTGTGTCTGATTCCACGGTAGCAGTTGATTTCAACCATTCTCTTGATGTTAAGTGCAACATCACGGCGAAGGTCACCCTCTACGGTGTAGGAGTTTTCTATCTCGTCACGGAGTTTTGCAACTTCCTCTTCGGTAAGGTCCTTTGCGCGGGTGTCAGGATTGATACCTGTCTTCGCAAGGATATCATTTGCGCTCTTGCGTCCGATTCCATAAATATATGTCATAGCAATTTCAACGCGCTTGTTGTTAGGAATATCAACACCAGCTATACGAGCCATTCTGTTTATTCACCTCTCTGTTAGATTTTGCGGCAATCAGCCCTGTTTCTGCTTGTGCTTGGGGTTCTCGCAGATAACCATTACTTTGCCTTTTCTCTTAATGATTTTGCACTTCTCGCAAATCTTCTTTACGGATGGTTTAACCTTCATTTTATTATACCAACCCTTTCTTATTTACTTAGCGCGCCAAGTGATCCGTCCCTTATTGAGATCGTATACCGATACCTCAATAGTTACCTTATCACCGGGCAGTATTCTTATATAGTTCATTCTGAGCTTTCCCGAAATATGAGCCGTTACTATATGCTCATTGGGAAGCTTTACCTTAAAGGTCGCGTTGGGAAGTGCTTCCACAACCGTGCCTTCAAATTCTATCACGTCATCCTTTGGCATAACAGTTCCTCCTATGCATTTGTTCTGTGACTTTTTTACCACTCCTTGTCGACGAGAGTTGTTATTATCACTCCATCCGACGTAAGAGCTACCGTATTTTCGTAATGTGCCGAAAGACCGCGGTCACGTGTTTTGACCGTCCAGCCGTCAGGCAATTCATATACTTCCTCCGAACCCGTGTTTACCATAGGTTCTATTGCAATCGTCATTCCCGAACACAGCCTCGTGCCTCGTCCTGCCGTTCCAAAATTAGGAACGTCGGGAGATTCGTGAAGTGCGTGTCCTATACCGTGACCTATATATTTTCTGACGACCGAAAATCCCGCGCTCTCTACACAATTCTGTATTGAGCTTCCGATATCTCCGATCCTGTTTCCTGCCTTTACAGCCGCTACGCCCTCAAAAAAGCTTTTTCTCGTGACATCTATAAGTCTCGATGCTTCTTCGCTGACGCGTCCGACAGGAATCGTTCTTGCGCTGTCACCGTGGAAACCCTTATAAAAAGCTCCAACGTCTATCTTTACGATATCGCCTTCCTTGAGTATCCTTTTTTTTGACGGTATTCCGTGAATGACCTCATCATTTATGCTGATACATGCTGATGCAGGAAATCCCGAATATCCAAGGAAAGATGGTTTAGCGCCGCATTTTTCAATATAGTTACGGATCATGGAGTCAAGCTCATATGTGCTGACTCCTTCTCGGACGTGCTCACGGGCGAGAAGTAAAGCTTCACCCGTGATACGTCCTGCTTCGACCATTGCTGAAATCTGAGCCGAATTTTTGAGTTGTATCATTTTACGCCTCAAATTTTGAGAGAGCCTTCATTACCAGTGCTGTTGTATCCTCGACCTTTTCCTGTCCTTCTACACAAATGAGAAGATCTCTTGAAGCATAAAAGTCCTTAAGAGGCTCTGTTATGCTGTGGTAGGTCTCAAGACGACTGAGCACCGTCTCGGCTGCGTCATCAGCTCTTGTATAAAGAGCCGATCCGCAAGTGTCACAAACATCTGCAGTCTTAGGCGGATTATATACTGTGTGATATGATGCTCCGCAAGAAGAACATATTCTGCGTCCGCTCATTCTTTCAACGATCTTCTCGTCCGCAACCTCAATACTGAGAGCCGCGTCGATCACGACACCCATCTTCTCAAGCGCTTCTGCCTGAGGAATTGAGCGTGGAAAACCGTCAAGTATAAATCCGTTTGTGCATTTGTCTGACGAAAGATAATCTTTAATGATACCGATAACTACTTCATCCGGTACGAGCTGACCTGCATCCATAAAGGATTTAGCCTTAACACCCATTTCCGTGCCTTCCTTAACTGCTGCTCTGAGCATATCTCCGGTAGACACCGCCGGAATGTTCCATTTGTCTGAAATTTTAGCTGATTGAGTACCTTTTCCCGCACCGGGAGCACCCATAAGAATCAAATTCATAATATTTCCTCCAAAGGGACCGTAATGTTTTATCAGTTATCAAGGAATCCCTTATAGTTTCTAAGGGACATCTGAGCCTCGAGCTCACGTACCGTTTCAAGAGCAACACCTACAACGATCATGAGTGATGATCCACCGTAAGCAAGTGCCTGGAACCAGAGTTCATATGGCTGTTCGCCATACATTGCACCCTTGACAATATCTTCGACAAGTGTTACAAGCATGGGGAAGCATGCTATAAACGCTACGAAAAGCGCTCCGACAAGAGTGATCCTGTTAAGGACCTTCTTGATGAATTCTACCGTAGGTCTGCCTGAACGGATACCGGGGATCGCACCGCCGTTATTCTTTATGTTGTTTGCAACTTCAACAGGGTTGAAGGAGATAGCAACGTAGAAATATGCGAATGCGATAAGAAGAATAAGGAATATTACAAGATAAGGCCATGTATTATAACCAAATACTACGTCAAGAGCCTTAGTAAACCAGTTGTTTGCCTCGGGGAAGAACAACTGTCTGATAGTAGCAGGAAGCGCTACTATAGAGTTTGCAAAGATGATAGGCATAACGCCGGACATATTGACCTTCAGAGGAAGGTTTGTATTCTGACCGCCATACATCTTTCTTCCGACAACACGCTTTGCGTACTGGATCGGAATTCTTCTCTCAGCATCGGACATCCAAACGATAAGCATGATCATACCGGTGTAGATTATTATCTCGGAAGCCACTGCAATTATTCTGGCAACTCTCTGTCCGGTGGTTATAACACCTGCGGGGAATGCCGTTGCCCAAAGCATAGATACGACTGTATAAGTTCCTGCAATGATGTTTGCGAAAAGGATGATAGAGATACCGTTTCCGATTCCCTTTTCGTTTATCTTTTCCGCGAGCCACATTACCAGTGCCGCACCTGCACAGTAACATGCAACGATTACTGCGTATCTGAAGAAACCGGGACCGTCTTTACCCTCTTCGACAAGGAGAAGTCCGTTGGTATTCAGGAAGAACGCATAACCGATACTTGTTACGAGCGCGAGTATAACGGTAACTACTCTTGTATATGCCGTTATCTTTTTCTTGCCTTCCTCGCCCTGCTTTGAGAGTCTCTCGAGAGCGGGAATAGCTATTGTGAGAAGCTGCATTACGATAGATGCAGTAATGTAAGGTGATACACCAAGTGCAAGAAGTGTTGCTTTTCCAAGTGCTTCACCCGAAAGAACATTTAAAAACTGAAGGATGTTTCCACCAAAAATTTCCTGTGTCTGTTCAAATACACCCGGATCAACGAAGGGAACGGGAATGTTTGCGCCGACACGGTAGAGAACGATTATAAGCAATGTGAAGAGAAGCTTTTTCTTTAGCTCGGTTATTCTCCAAGCATTTCTGAGCGTCTTGAACATACTTATACCTCCTCAGTCTTTCCACCTACTGCTTCTATCTTTTCCTTGGCTGTTGCCGAAAAGACTGTAGCTTTGACTGTTAACTTTTTGGTAAGTTCCCCGTTTCCGAGAACCTTGAGACCGTCAAGTTCCTTACGAACGAGCTTTGCTGCTACGAGTGCATCGAGATCAACTACTGCGCCGTCCTCAAACTTATTGAGTGCAGCTACGTTTACGATAGCATAGTTTACTGCAAATCTGTTCTTGAAGCCTCTCTTCGGAAGTTTTCTGTAAAGAGGAAGCTGACCTCCCTCAAATCCGGGACGAACACCGCCGCCCGAACGTGCATTCTGACCCTTATGTCCTTTGCCGGCAGTTTTGCCGTTTCCGGATCCGGGGCCTCTACCCTTGCGCCATGCTGCCTTTGCGGAGCCCTGTGCAGGAGAAAGTTCGTTAAGTTTCATCTGTCTCTGCCTCCTTATACGTTTTCGACCTTAACGAGGTGAGAGATTACCTTTACCTTGCCGGCAAGGACTCCGTTGTCCTCGTGTACGATGCTATCGCCGATCTTTACAAGTCCCAGAGATGCTGCTGTTGCCTTCTGGTTGGGCTTTGCGCCTATAAGGCTCTTTACGAGAGTTACTTTTTTCATTTCGTGCCCCTCCTTAACCCTTGACCTGTTCAACGGTGATATCACGGATCTTTGCGACTTCTTCAGCCGAACGAAGCTGAGCAAGACCTGCGATTGTTGCTTTTACTACGTTTGTGGGGTTGTTGGAACGGAGGCACTTTGCACGAATGTTGGAAATACCAACGAGCTCGAGAACTGCTCTTACCTTACCACCGGCGATAATACCTGTACCGGGTGCTGCGGGCTTGAGGAGAACCTTACCTGCTCCATAAACTCCTATTACCTCATGAGGGATAGTCGAGCCCTTGAGGGATACTGTTATCATATTTTTCTTAGCATCTTCGATTCCCTTGCGGATAGCTTCAGGAACTTCAGCTGCCTTTCCAAGTCCTACACCGACATGTCCGTTTCCGTCTCCTACAACCATGATAGCTGCGAAACGAGCGATACGACCACCTTTTACGGTCTTGGAAACACGGTTAAGCGCAACGAGCTGCTCTTTAAGATCATGCTCTGCGGGATTAAATTTTGTTGCCATGTTTTTCCTCCTATGATTTGTTCAATACATATTGTGTTTGAACAGTGTACAAACCGGACTGACCGAATACTCGATCAGAACTTCAGGCCGCCCTCGCGAGCGCCGTCAGCCAATTCCGATACACGTCCGTGATAAAGATAGCCGCCTCTGTCGAATACGACTTCGGTGATACCCTTTGCTGCAGCTCTTTCAGCGATCATAAGACCGACCTTCTTTGCTGCTTCTTTGTTTCCGCCGTTACCCTCAAAATCCTTTTCGTGGGTAGAAGCAGATGCCAATGTTACGCCTGCTACGTCATCGATGACCTGAGCAAGAATGTGTGCATTGGAACGATATACACAGAGACGAGGACAGGTTGCTGTTCCCGATACCTTCGCTCTGACTCTCTTATGTCTCTTAAGACGAGCCTTGTTAGAGTCTTTTCTTGATACCATTTCTGTCTACTCCTTTCATTATTTACCGGTTTTTCCGGCTTTACGGCGAACTCTCTCGTCGGAATATTTAACACCCTTACCATGATAAGGTTCAGGCGGTCTCTTTCCTCTGATGACTGCTGCCATCTGACCTACTGCCTGCTTGTCGATTCCCTTTACCGTGATGGTGATCGGAATCGCCTTGTCGGCAACTTCAAGCGTAATTCCCTCGGGCTCGGTTATGCAGAATTTCTCCTGAGGCATACCGTTGGGCTGAAGGGAGTGTCCAAGGAAAAGCTGAACGGTCTTTCCAACCTTTGCAGCCTTGTAACCAACACCGATTATCTCAAGTGTCTTGCTGAATCCCTGGCTTACACCTACGATCATGTTGTTGAGAAGTGCACGGGTAAGACCGTGTACGCTTCTGTCCTCTTTTTCATCTGTAGGACGTGCTACCGTAAGTGTATCTCCCTCGAGGGTTATCATCATACGGCTATTAAATTTTTCTGTGAGAGTTCCAAGAGGGCCCTTTACAGTTACTACGTTATCGTTAGCAATTGTTACAGTAACTCCTGCGGGAACCGTTATAGGCATTCTTCCTATTCTTGACATTTTCTTATACCTCCCGCTTTATTACCAAACAAATGCAAGGACTTCGCCACCGATCTTGGTAGCTCTTGCCTTCTTGTCGGTCATTATTCCTTTGGAAGTGGAAACGATAGCGATTCCAAGTCCGTTCATAACCTGTGGCATATCCTCATATCCTGCGTAAATACGGAGACCGGGCTTGGACACACGGCGAATACCGCGAATGACCTTCTGCTTGCCCTGTGCGTACTTAAGAGTTACACGGATAACACCCTGCTTTCCATCCTCGATGACCTGGTAGCTCTTTACGTAGCCTTCCTCAACGAGAATATCTGCGATTGCCTTTTTCATTTTGGATGCCGGAATGTCAACAGTTGCATGTTTTGCATCATTTGCATTTCTTATTCTGGTGAGCATATCGGCGATTACGTCTGACATTTGCATATTATTTTCCTCCTGTATGCAAGTATATTATTCTTGCTGCCACACTCAGGTGGCGGCATATCAGTGGTTAAGCCCATCTCACGGATTAGCTTCCTACCGATAGTTTAGGGGGGTTAGATATTTCGGCTCAAGCGCCGCATCAGCATAAGCTGATGCCATTTTGGACTTGGCCGAAATATGTTTACCAACTTGCTTTCTTTACGCCGGGAATCTCGCCCTTGTATGCGAGCTCACGGAAGCAGATACGGCAGATGCCGTACTTGCGGAGATAAGCGTGGGGACGACCGCAGATCTTGCATCTGTTGTACTCTCTTGTAGAGAACTTCTGTGCCTTCTGCTGCTTGAGTATCATAGCCTTCTTTGCCATCTTTACTTACCTCCTGATCAATTGTTTGCAAAGGGAGCGCCCATAAGCTTGAGGAGCTCTCTTGCTTCTTCGTCGGTATTTGCAGTTGTTACGAAACAAATGTCCATACCGCGGATCTTATCTACCTGATCGTACTCGATCTCGGGGAATATAAGCTGCTCTTTAAGACCGAGCGCATAGTTTCCTCTACCGTCGAATGCGTTAGGATTGATTCCCTTGAAGTCACGTACTCTGGGGAGAGCGAAGTTGAAGAGTCTGTCGAGGAACTCGTACATCTTGTCGCCTCTGAGAGTAACCTTAGCACCGATCTTCATGCCCTCACGGAGCTTGAAGTTAGCTACCGACTTCTTTGCGAAGGTGGGAACTGCCTTCTGACCTGCAATGATCGTGAGGTCGTTGATAACAGAATCAAGAGCCTTGGAGTTTTCCTTTGCATCGCCAACACCGCAGTTGATAACGATCTTGTCAAGCTTCGGGATCTGCATTACGCTCTTGTATTCAAATTTTTTCATAAGGGCGGGAGCAACCTCGGCCTTATACATATCTTTCATTCTTGCCATAAGTCTCTACCTCCCATTAAAGTTCCTGTCCGCACTTTGCGCAGACACGTACCTTTTTGCCGTCAACGGTCGGATTCTTAACTCTTACGCCCTTCTTGCACTTGGGGCAGTAGAGAGCTACCTTAGACGCATAGATAGCGCCTTCAGCATCAACGATTCCGCCTACGTCGCCCTGCTTACGGGGCTTTACATGCTTGTGGATCATGTTTACCTTCTCAACGATAACCTTACCTTCCTTGGGGGAAACTGCGATTACCTTATGGGTCTTGATCTCACCGTTTGCATCCTTCTTGTCACCGTATCTTCCTGTAAGAAGTACTACGGTATCACCTGTCTTAATATGCATTTCTCGATACCTCCATTAAAGTACTTCGGGAGCGAGAGAGAGGATCTTAAGATAATCCTTCTCACGAAGCTCTCTTGCCACAGGTCCAAATATACGTGTTCCTCTGGGTGTCTTATCTTCTCTAATGATTACCGCTGCGTTCTCGTCGAACTTGATGTAAGAACCGTCTGCACGCTTAAGTCCATGTACGCTTCTTACTATGACAGCCTTGACGACATCGCCTTTCTTAACAACACCGCCGGGCGTAGCTTTCTTTACACACGCTACGACCACGTCACCGATGTTTGCGTATCTGCGGCCTGTTCCGCCCAGTACGCGAATGCACATCAGCTCTTTAGCTCCGGTGTTATCGGCAACCTTCATTAATGTTTGTTGCTGTATCACTTTCTTATCCTCCTGATTTCAATACGATTTTTGCCGTATTTACTATATATGATGTGGAGCTAAATTATTTAGCTTTCTCGATTATTTCAACAATTCTCCATCTCTTCGTCTTGGAGAGAGGTCTTGTTTCCATAATTTCTACCTTGTCGCCAACGCCGCAAACATTGTTTTCGTCGTGAGCGTGTACCTTAAGGGTACGCTTAATGATCTTTCCGTAAACCGCGTGCTTTACGTTATCCTCGATAGCTACGACAACTGTCTTATCCATCTTTTCACTTACAACGTAACCAACTCTGGTCTTTCTAAGATTTCTTTCTGTCATGACTTTTCCTCCTTACGCATTTTTCTCTGAAAGAACTGTCATTACACGAGCAATATTCTTCTTGACTTCCACTATCTTCTGAGGATTGTCAAGCTGATTTATCGCATGCTGGAAGCGAAGTCTGAAAAGCTCTTCCTTAAGCTCTTTAAGCTTTGCGTTAAGCTCTTCTGCACTCATTGCTCTGAGATCTTTAACAAAATTTGTTGTCTTCATGGCTTATGCTTCCTCCTTTGCGATAAATTTACATTTGATGGGGAGCTTGTGAGATGCAAGACGCATTGCTTCCTTAGCTACCTCAGGATTTACTCCGTCCATTTCAAACATAACTCTGCCCGGTTTTACGACCGCTACCCAGTATTCAGGTGAACCCTTACCGGAACCCATTCGAGTCTCGGCAGGCTTTTCTGTGATAGGCTTGTCGGGGAAAATCTTTATCCAAACCTTACCGCCACGCTTGATGTATCTTGTCATCGCGATACGGGCAGCCTCGATCTGATTGCTTGTGATCCATGCAGGCTCAAGAGCAACAAGTCCGTAAGAACCGCTTGTTACCTTGTTTCCGCTGGTTGCTTTTCCTTTAAGTCTTCCGCGCTGTACGCGACGGTACTTAACTCTCTTAGGCATTAACATTATTTCTGTCCTCCTTCTCTCGGAGTTCTTTCAGCTCTCTCGCCTCTTGCACCCTCGCGGCGAGGACGTCTGTCACCGTTTCTGTTGTCGCGGCGATCCTGACGGCCCTTGTTGTCTCTGGGGGCATTTGCGGAAGGTCTGTTTACCTCGTTAAGAACTTCGCCCTTGTATATCCATACCTTAACGCCGATCTTACCGTAGGTTGTATTTGCTTCCCAGAAGCCGTAGTCGATATCGGCTCTGAGTGTCTGAAGCGGGATAGTTCCCTCATGGTAATGCTCAGATCTTGCGATCTCCGCACCGCCAAGACGTCCGCCGCAGGTGATCTTGATACCCTTAGCGCCGAGTCTCATGGTGTTGCGGATAGCCATCTTCATCGCACGGCGGAATGCCACACGTCTTTCAAGCTGTGCCGCAATGTTCTCAGCTACGAGCTGAGCATCGAGGTCGGGCTGTCTTACCTCAACAACGTTGAGGGCAACGGGCATACCAACCATCTTCTGAAGTTCATTCTTGTACTTCTCTATCTCTACGCCGCCACGTCCGATTACCATACCGGGCTTTGCGCAGTGAATGAATACACGTACTCTCTGGCTGTCGCGTTCGATCTCAATTTTGGGAACGCCTGCACTCTGGAGTTCGTTCTTAAGGTATTTTCTGATTTTGTAGTCGGATACGAGCGTGTCGCCGAACTTTTCATCAGCTACATACCATCTCGAATCCCAGTTTTTGATTACACCCACACGGAGTCCGTGGGGATTTACCTTCTGACCCATTTAAGCTCTTACCTCCTTTTCTCAGTCTCTTTCTTTTACTACTATAGTTACGTGAGATGTTCTCTTCATGATTCTGTCTGCGCTTCCCTTTGCTCTGGGCATGATTCTCTTGAGCGTGGGTCCGGGGCATACGAAGCACTCGGAAACGTAAAGTTTCGTTTCGTCCATCTCGAAGTTGTTGACCGCGTTTGCGATCGCACTTCCCAGCAGCTTCACAAGGTATTCAGAAGCACTCTTGTTGGTGTTCTTAAGAATAGCCATTGCGCGTCCTGCGTCCTTACCTCTGATAAGGTCCACAACGATCTTCATTTTGCGCGGGGAAATTCTTGCATATTTAAGCGTTGCTTTTGCTTCCATCTTCAATTATTCCTCCCTTGCTTATTTACCGTTGTTAGATGTCTTGGAGCCTGCGTGGCCCTTGAATGTTCTCGTGAGTGCAAACTCGCCGAGCTTGTGTCCTACCATATCCTCGGTTACATATACCGGAACGTGCTTTCTTCCGTCGTGAACCGCGATGGTGTGTCCAACAAACTCAGGGAATATTGTGGATGCGCGAGACCATGTCTTGAGAACTTTCTTCTCGTTCTTCTCGTTCATAGCACAAATACGTGCGTAAAGCTTTGCTTCAACGAACGGTGCTTTTTTCAAACTTCTGCTCATTCTATATTCCCTCCTTATTTAGCGTTTCTGCGTCTTACGATGAACTTGTCTGTTCTTGCCTTCTTGTTTCTTGTCTTATAACCAAGAGCAGGCTTACCCCAAGGAGTAACAGGAGAAGGTCTACCGATAGGAGATTTACCTTCACCACCACCGTGAGGGTGATCACAGGGGTTCATTACCGAACCGCGAACTGTGGGACGAATTCCCATGTGTCTTGTCTTACCAGCCTTACCGATCTTTACGGTATCATGCTCGATGTTACCTACCTGACCGATGGTTGCCTTACAGTCAAGACGAACTATTCTTACTTCACCCGAAGGAAGTCTTACCTGAGCGATGCCGTTCTCCTTGGAGATGAGCTGTGCAGCAACACCTGCAGAACGAACGAGCTGAGCGCCCTTACCGGGATAAAGCTCGATGTTGTGAATGAAAGTACCAACAGGAATGTTTTCGATAGGAAGTGTGTTACCGGGCTTGATATCTGCATCAGCGCCTGTGTAAACAACGTCGCCATCCTTAAGACCTACGGGAGCTACGATATAGCTCTTCTCGCCTGCTTCGTTCTGAAGAAGTGCGATGTAAGCAGTTCTGTTGGGGTCGTACTCAATACCGATTACCGTTGCAGGAGCAGTATTCTGTCTCTTGAAGTCGATAATTCTGTACTTGAGCTTGTTTCCGCCGCCCTTATGACGAACGGTGATTCTGCCGTAGTTGTTACGTCCGGCAAATTTCTTCTTAATAACTACGAGACTCTTCTCGGGAGAAAACTTCGTGATCTCCTCGAAGGTCGGTACCGCCATATGTCTTCTCGACGGTGTAGTCGGCTTAAACTTCTTTGTAGGCATTCTTCTTTACCTCCTACCATCAGTTGAGGCCGTCGAAGAACTCGATGGTCTTGGAATCGGCTTTGAGTGTTACAATAGCCTTCTTCCATTCGGATGTGTATCCGAAGTGAACTCCGAGTCTCTTGGGCTTCTTCTTCATATTGATCGTGTTGACAGTTGCAACCTTTACGCCGAACATTTCCTCAACAGCCTTTGCGATCTCAGGCTTTGTTGCGTCTGCGGCAACCTTAAAGGTATACTTCTTATCAGCGAGTCTGTCCATACTTGCCTCGGTGATAATGGGCTTGATTATGATATCCTGTACCATTTTCATTATGCGTATACCTCCTGGAGTTTTTCGATAGCTGCACGGGTCATAACGACCTTTTCAGCGTTGAGCACTTCATATACGTTGATAGTGCTGTAAAGAGTTGACTGAACGCCTGCGATGTTGTTACAGCTGCTAACAACAACCTTGTCTGCCTCAGGAAGAACTATGAGAGCCTTCTCGGGAACTATAGCTGTTCTTGTCTTTCTCTCCTTAACTGCCTCGCCATTCGCGTCAACAGTTGTTACCTTGTAATTCTTGGTTACTTCCTTCTGGCAGCCGAGAGCCTTGAGCATAGCAGCGATAGCGCTTGTCTTGTAGGTCTCGAGCTTGATCTCATCAACAACGATGAGCTCACCTGCAGCAACCTTAGCAGAAAGAGCACTGAAGAGAGCAACTCTCTTTGTCTTCTTGTTCATTGCAAGGCGATAATCTCTGGGCTTCGGGCCGAGAGCAACTCCACCGTGTGTCCACTGAGGAGAACGTGTTGAACCCTGACGAGCTCTACCTGTTCCCTTTTGTCTCCAGGGCTTCTTTCCGCCACCGGAAACTTCGGTACGAGTAAGAGTTGACTGTGTACCCTGTCTCTGATTCATAAGGTACATTCTGACTGCGGCGTGGAGGACGGCTTCATTGACTTCTGCTCCGAATATAACATCAGACAGATTCATGCTTCCGACTTCTTTACCTGTCATATCCATTACTTTAATACTTGGCATTGTTTATTTCCTCCTTCCGCTTATGCTTTAACCGAGTCGCGGATGAATACTATGCCGTTCTTAGCGCCGGGAATAGCACCCTTAACAGCAATAAGATTCTTTTCGGAATCGATCTTTACTACCTTGAGGTTAAGAACAGTTACCTGCTCATTACCATACTGTCCAGCCATCTTCTTGTTCTTGAAGACTCTGGAAGGGGTGGAGTTAGCACCCATTGAACCTACCTGACGGTGAATAGGTCCTGTACCGTGTGTCATAGAAAGAATGTGGTGACCCCATCTCTTAACTGCTCCGGTGTAACCGCGACCTTTTGTCATACCTGTTACGTCGACCTTCTCGCCTGCGGCGAAGGTATCGGCGGTAATGACGTCGCCAACGTTCAAAGCGGATACGTCGTCAAGACGGAACTCCTTGAGGTGCTTCTTGAATTCAACACCCGATTTCTTAAAGTGACCTACCTCAGCCTTTGTCATGTGCTTTTCTTTAACACTGTCAAAGCCGAGCTGTACTGTATCGTAACCGTCGGTCTCAACGGTCTTTTTCTGCGCTACTACGCAGGGACCTGCCTGGATTACCGTTACCGGAATTACATTTCCGATCTCGTCGAAAATCTGTGTCATACCGATTTTCTTTCCGATAATACCTTTTTTCATTTTCTTTTCCTCCTGTAAATTATTGGTTGACGCCATATCGGGCGCCAACATGATTTACAAAGTTGCCGAACTGCGCGGGATGTCGCATGCCATCCGTCCGCAACGGCTGTTATCTTTGTTTTGCGAAAAGTTCGAAGGCTTGATTAGATTTTTACTTCGATCTCAACGCCTGCGGGAAGCTCTACGCTCATGAGAGCATCAACGACCTTCTGGGAAGGCTTGATGATATCAATGAGTCTCTTGTGTGTACGCATTTCAAACTGCTCACGGCTATCCTTATACTTGTGTACCGCGCGGAGAATGGTTACTATCTCCTTCTCGGTAGGAAGCGGAATGGGACCGGATACGGTCGCGCCGTTTCTTTTAGCTACTTCTACTATCTTATCTGCCGCAACATCTATGAGAGTGTGATCGTAGCTCTTCAGTCTTACTCTGATCTTTTCCTTGACTGCCACCTGTTTTTCCTCCTTTTTAGATTTTCGCTCGTTCACGTATCAAACACCCGTCAAAGCAAATTCGATAAATGAACTGCGTTTTTCAGGGGCGCACACTTAACACTCATCCGTGTGTTTTCTTTTTGCCCATTTAAAAACCCGAAATTGAAACCTCATCAGCATCTGGGACCAACTTCGGAAACGAACAAATCTTCAACACGCTTATTAGTATTAAAGAATGCTTTCGCCCGATTGAAACGGACATACTCCGCGAAAATTACCCGCCCAACGTCACTTGGAGCGGCAACCTCTCGCTTCAACGCATATCAAGCCTTGTAATTATACCATATTTTTGGTTTGTTTTCAATATATTTTTTATCGTCGTAACATAGATTTTTTTGTATTTTTTATTTGCTTTTTTATAACATTTGCACAAAAACAGCCGATTCAGCACTAAAAACAGCCTGTCTTAAGCTTCGACAGGCTGTTTGCGAAAATTCAAAACCCTTCCTTTTTATTATATATATAATATATACACACCTCACATCTTCTTTTTTGTCCTGACCACAAGGCTCTTTAAAGCTTTAAAATTGAAGGGTATAAGCGGATAAACATAGTTTCTTTTTCCGTTAAGTGTAGAATTTGCGAGTAAAAGAATGATACATAACACAAGTCCTCCTATAAATCCCCACGCGCGGAAAAGTGCTGTTAAGGCAAGCAGCAACAGACGCAAAAATTTTATAGCATATCCTAACTCGTAGCTTCTTTGGGTAAAGTTAGCAATTGCCACGAAAGCCATATAAAGAATTACTTCCGGTATCAACCAACCGATGCCCACCGCAAAATCTCCGAGTATCAATCCGCCTACCACCGACAAGGAATTGTTCAGCATGTTCGGGGTGTTGAGTGAAGCAAGTCTTAATGCATCAATAATAAATTCGGCTAAAAAGAGCTGAGCGATAAGCGGCAGCTTCCCCGTTTCTTCAGGCAAAGAAAAGCTGAGCCATGTGGGAACGAGCTCAGGATAAAGAGTCCCGAGATACCAAAGAGGTATCAGCACAAGAGTTAAGAAGAAAACGCTATATCGAACAAGCTTTATATACGTTCCGGTCAGAGGTGGAAAATAAAAATCATTCGATTCCTGCATGAAATCAAATATGGTAGACGGAAGCACGAGCACCTGAGGACTGTTATCTATCAGTATCAACACACTTCCCTCAAGAAGCTGCGATGCAGCGGAATCAGGTCGCTCAGTAGTCCTTACCTTCGGAAAAGGATTGTACCACTTGTTCGGGATAAGCATTTCCACAAGCGACTCATGTCCCATGGTAAGCGACGTGCATTTTAATGAGCCGAGCTTTTTTCGCAAAAGCTCCACGTATTTCATATCCACACGATCCGCCATAAAGGAAAGTACCACGTCGGTTCGCGAATCACTCCCCACCGTGTAATATTCCATTGTAAGAGAAGGATTTCTTATCCTCCTCCTGACAAGAGCTGTATTGAATATAAGAGTTTCAACAAAGCCGTCTCTCGGTCCTCTCATGACTCTGTCGCCTTCAGGCTCTTCTGTCTGCCTTGCAGGATATGTCCGTGCATCTATTATAACCGCTTCATCGCCAAATCCGTCGGCTATCATGACAGCAGTACCCGACATGACCATCTGTACCATCAGCTCAAGATCGTCCGTAACGTCGGTCTCAACGTAAGGGATACTCACCCTCATAAACTCCCTTGCGCTGTTTCCTACGTTTTTGGCAGACATCATATGCATCATTAGCTTTTGCATAACAGTGTCCTTGATAAATCCGTCAATAAAATAAATTGCCGCTTCTTGTTTTCCTATGAGTATTTTTTTGCACAGAACGTCAAAGCTATCCTTCACTCGCAGCTCTCTCTCTAAGATCGAGAGATTTTCTTTATAATCAATGCCTAATTTTTTCATTGTACCACCCAAAGCAATATCGTTATTTTATAACAGTATTAGCAAAAACGGGCAAAAAAATACGGAGTATTCCGCATAAAACAATTTGTGTTTTTCAGCACTGTTAGGCGCATGGAATTCTCCGTATTTATTCAATTTAAATTATATGATATTATACTTTTTATTTCTTTTGCTGCTTACACCATATTTTCATAACGAGCCTGTGAGGCAATAGCTTTGCCGAGCGAATAAGCATTCTTGTTGACCTTGCGGGAACAGATACGTCCTTTTTCTTTTTCATATCCCTAAATGCTCTCTTCACGACCTGCTCCGCCGTTACGAATTTGTTGTAGTAAACGATAACTCCGTTGTCTTCAACCGCTCTGTCAAAGAAGTCGGTCCTTACCCACCCCGGACATACTGCCATGGAACGAATCTTTCTCTTCTTAAGCTCAACGTTCAACGCCCTTGAGAAGCTAAGAACGTAGGCTTTAGTCGCTGCGTATACGGATATATAAGGAACAGGAAAGAAGCTTGACAAAGATGCTATCTGATATATTTCTCCTCCGTCGTCCATAAAGGGTATAGTATAATAGGTGACGCGGGTAAGACCCTCCGCATTAAGCTTTATCATACCGCACTGCTCTTCAAGCCCTACGTTTTCGACCGCTCCAAATTTCCCATACCCTGCGGCATTGACGAGAACGGCTACCTCAGGATTTCTACTCGATAACATATATTTGTAATTTTCAGCATCCTTCTTTTCAGAAAGATCCAATGCTATCGGAACAAATTTTGAATTTATTAAATTTTTCATTTCTTCAAGAACATCAAGTCTTCTTGCAATTATCCAAACCTCTTCGATGTCTTCACGTTTGGCGAGACGTTCCGCGAACTCACGTCCTATGCCCGAAGATGCTCCTGTAACGATAGCAATTCTCATTTCACCGCAAAATCTCCGTTTTTTTCTTACTTAATAATACAAAGATATTTTTTATCACAGAATAATGTGCTTGGGAAGTCCCTTTTCGTACTTTGTGTCCCACTCACCCTCTATAAGAGGAAGCAAGTATTTACAGCACTCGTCGGTAACATTATTACATTCGTCATTAATGAACTCGTCGAATACACACTTGGTTGCGTTTGCAATTTCCAACACGCTCTTGTGTTCGACATCACAATAATATTCAGCTCCGTCCTTGCGGGTAAATATCATCATCTCCCCGCTGACGCCCTCGGTGGCAGCCTTTACAGCACCGGCACCTATTCTTATGGACTCGGATATATCTGTCTCTGACAAAAGGTGAGCTGCGCATCTTTGAGGAAGATTAAGTTCTACCGAACGGACCTTGCAGCCAAATCTCGCCTTGACAGCAAGCTCAAGGGCTTTACCCGTTCCCGCAAGATATTTGTGACCGAACACATCGGTGCTTCCGCTTTGAGTTCCCTCACCAACGTATCTTCCGTCTGCATACTGAAGTCCTTCGGAAACGGCTATAACTACGTTAGGATGTTTCTCAAAAGCCTTTTCGATATCGGCAAAAAATCTCTCGTCGTCAAAATCTCTTTCGGGAAGATATACATAGTCGGGAGCAATGCCGTTAACAACACGTCCGATAGCAGCAGATGCCGTGAGCCAACCTGCGTCACGTCCCATTATCTCAACTATGGTAACTGCCTTAACTGTATATACTGCACAGTCTCTGATTATCTCCTGCACCGTGGTAGCAATATACTTTGCAGCCGAGCCGAAGCCTGGAGTATGGTCTGTCATTACAAGGTCATTATCTATGGTCTTCGGAACACCGATTATTCTGATGTCATATCCGATAGCAGATGCGTATCTCGTCATTTTAGCCACCGTATCCATAGAATCGTTTCCGCCTATGTAGAAGAAATATCTTATATTGTATTTCTCGATCACAGAGAAGAGCTTCTCATAAAAAGCTATATCCTTTTCTTCCTTGGATTCGGGATTCGGAAGCTTGCGGCGGCAAGAGCCGAGAGCTGCAGCAGGAGTCTGAGCGAGAAGATCCAGAGCCTCGTCGTTTGAGAATATTTCGTTAAGCTCTATGAATCTCTCATCCATAAAGCCTTCTATGCCGTTTCTCATACCGTAAACAGTATCTATCTCCTCTGCCTTAAGCGCACCTGCGATAACACCCGAAAGTGTCGCGTTTATGGCGGCGGTAGGTCCGCCTGACTGACCTACAACAGCATTTCCGTAAAGTTTCTTATTCATTTTTACATACCTCGCAAAGTTATTATATTATTGTGAAAAAATTACAATATTATTCTATCATAAAACAACTTACTTGTCAACCGAATATCTCTATTTGATACACGAACAAGTTTTATATTTTCCAACCCTTTCATATATTCAAAATAAATAACGAAAGGAAGGTATCACACCATGCTCTTTTCACTTTTCACAGCTCTGTCAAGCTTCATTCATATGGTTTTGGGAATAAGCTCTCACGACCATTTTCCTCCCCCTCTTTCCTCTGAAAAGGAAAAAGAATACTTTATTAAAAAGGAAAAAGGTGACGAAGAAGCTCGCAAGGAGCTGATACTCCACAATCTACGCCTCGTATCTCACATAGTCAGAAAATATTATGCAAGCGCAAAAAATCAGGAAGACTTGGTTTCTATCGGTACAGTTGGACTTATAAAAGCGGTAGACACCTTCAAGATAACCGCAGGAGCCCGTTTTGCAACATATGCCGCAAGATGTATTCAAAATGAAATACTTATGCATTTCCGAGCTCAAAAAAAGCTTTCCTGCGAAGTTTCTCTCAGCGACACCATAGATATTGACCGTGATGGAAACCCTCTTACCTATATTGACGTTATCAGTTGTGATGAAAGTCTTGAATCGGAAACAGAAAGAAAGCTATCGACCGCAAAGGCATTAAGGCTTGTGGAACAAATACTTACCGACCGAGAAAGAACTATCATAACCATGCGTTACGGTCTTGGAGGCAAAACACCTCTGACTCAAAGAGAGGTTGCCGAAAAGCTATCGATCTCCCGTTCTTACGTCAGCAGAATAGAAAAAAGCGCCCTCGATAAGTTGAGAAGCGCTTTGACGTGAATATGGTTCGCCGTTTGTTTTTGCGGACGATTCGTGAATCGCCCCTACGGTGATGGGGTGTCATGCAAACCTCGCGCCGTGAATATGGGGTAAACCATTATTTTTTCGGACGATTCGTGAATCGCCCCTACGGTGATGGAAAAATTTTTGCCTTTTGTGACGGGACGCCGAGGACGTCGTCCCCTACAAAATATCGTTTTATTTCCGTAGGGGCGTGCATTGCACGTCCGCCCAAAAATGAGATAAAACGGACGACCGATGGTCGCCCCTACGGAGATGGAAGAAATT
>JAGBTY010000003.1 GCA_017631085.1 Clostridia bacterium | reverse complement strand
TGTGAAACAAACTTGCCGTCAACCGAAAGGTTGACATGCAGTCGGTTATTTTAACGCAAAGGGTCCACCCGTTCCCATTCCGAACACGGAAGTTAAGCTTTGCAGTGCCGAAAATACTTGGCTGGCGACGGCCCGGAAAAATAGGTCATAGCCGACACATAGGGATACCTCGCGTATCCCTTTAATATTCCTCCTTAGCTCAGTCGGTAGAGCGCATGACTGTTAATCATGATGTCGCTGGTTCGAGCCCAGCAGGGGGAGCCAAACAAAGACAGACCGCATCCGCGGTCTGTTTTTGTTTTATTTTTCTATGTTAGGCTTGAACTGTCAAGGCATCATGATTGGGCAACATGTTGCGCTGAGCGATGTTTGTGAAACAAACTCGCCGTTGAGCGAAGCGAAACATTGTCGCTGGTTCGATTTTTAACAAAATTTGCTCTTCGGGCAAGTGAAATAGCTTTGCTGTGAAATGATGTGCTTCGCAAATGTGAGCAAATTTCATTTCACATCGAACGAATTGAGATATTTTACAATTTTCGTTAGAAAATTATTTCACATTTGGCATTGCCGAATATTTCCCTTAATTGAAAATCAAGGTTATTAATTTACAACAGTTTTTTTGTTTGACAGCAGGTTTTCAGACCCTTTCAAAAACCATGGTTGCTTGAATCCTATCACCGCCGCCAAATCCGGAGCTATGTGTGGAAGCAGTAGATATTGTGTGCAACCTATAACCCTTTTCTGCCTGGGCGTTGATAACATCCTCAAGCTCCTTGAGATTTTTTTGATGCGGTCCCCATAAATTTTTCTTTTAATGTTACCTGCAAAACTACGTATTGTGGCATATCACTTACTCCTTGTATAAATTATAATCTATTCAGGCTACTTTTATTATGCTGCAATTTTCTTGTAGTTCTCAAAAAATTTGTTTCATAGTGAAGGAATTTAATACCTACAACAGCTCCTTTCAAAACGACAGTATCCGATATTACCGGATGGATTAAAAAAAGGAGAACCCACGGAATGAAACCGTTGGGTCCTCCTTTTTTATTTGAAGATATTATATCAGTCCTCGATAGGCGCTGTTGCTGTATCAAAAATATCCGTGATCTCCTTTGAGGGAGCTTTATCTATAAGCGTTACAACGATTGCCGCTATCATGCTGACCGCAAAGCCGGGAATAAGCTCATAGATGCCTGTGTTGTATACCATAAGGGAATTTATACCAAAAGCTTCAAGAGTACCGTTGAGCGAGTTTGTGAAGAACATGAGCCAAACTACATCTGTAACAGCTCCTGCGATAACGCCTGCGAGAGCACCCTTGTATGTAAAGCGTCTCCAGAAGAGAGAGAGGATAACTACCGATCCGAATGCCGAGCCAAATCCTGCCCATGCGTTTGAAACAAGGTTCATGATCGCCTGTGCGCCCTGTCCTTCACTGCTTGCGATAAAGTAAGCAACGACAGAAACGAGAATAACGACTCCTCTTCCTACCCAAAGGGTTTCTGTATCAGACGCTTTTTTGCGTATAATAGGCTTGTAGATGTCGGAGGTAAATGACGAAGAAGCAACGAGAAGCTGACTGTCCGCTGTGGACATGGAAGCCGCGATGATAGCCGCGAGAAGTACGCCTGCGATAACAGGGGGGAAGAGGTCTCTTGCAAGTTCAACGAATACCATGCTCTGTTTGCTTTCTGCGAGAAGCTCCTCTCCTATGAGCATTCTTCCGAATACGGCAATAAAGATTACCGAAACGAGAGCGAGAACGACCCAAATTATTGCGACGGTAGCAGATTTTTTAACCATAGATGCTTTTTTGATAGCCATAAAACGAACAAGAATGTGAGGCATACCAAAGTATCCAAGTCCCCATGCAAGACCACTTGCGATCTCTGTGAGTGGGGCGGAGAAGAGGTTCTTTATAAAGGAATATTCGGTTCCGTCGGAGGCAATGACGACTTCATTGAGAATGTCAGCATTGAGATCCTTTGTTATCACGATGATTATAGGAACAGCAAGTACTGCTACGAGCATAAGTATTCCCTGGAAAAAGTCTGTCCAACAAACCGCCTTATATCCGCCGAGGAATGTGTAGATAATAAGTATAGTAGCAAAAATAAGCATGGCGAGTTTTCTGTCTATCTCGAAGAGAGAAGTGAACACGTCAGCGCCTGCAACAAAGGCGGATGCAACGTAGAGAGTGAAGCAAACGAGGAACACTACCGCGCAGGTGACCTGAAGAGATTTGTTCTTGGTGGCAAATCTGTTCGAGAGGTACTGGGGGAGAGTAATGGAGTCGTTTGCAGCTTCCGAGAAACGACGGAGACGACGTGCGACAAGTATCCAGTTAAGAGCGGTACCAATAGCCAGACCAATACCGATCCATGCCTGACCAAGACCAAAAGCAAGAATGCTTCCGGGAAGTCCCATAAGAAGCCAAGCGCTCATGTCCGACGCTTGAGCACTCATCGCGGTTACCCAAGGTCCCATTGTTTTTCCACCAAGGAAGTAGTCCTTGTCAGATTTTGATTTGGAGCGGAAGAAAAGAACAGCTCCGATGCCGAGCATTGCGGCGAAGTAGACAATAAGAACGATAAGTTCAGGATTTAACAAAGTGTAAAACCTCGCTTTCTTTTTTCTAAAAATATAAAATCTATTATACATTATATTATATCACATATCTGTAAAATAAACAAGGTTTTTTGCAAAAAAAGTCAAAATACAAGCAAAAAGCGGTTGCTGTGTTAAACGGCAACCGCTTTGTAGGCTTATTTATTTTTAGCCATTTTCTTGATCAATTTTATCCTTGACTGCAGCAAAGAACTCGTCGAATACGAGATTGTATGCCTCATAAGATTGAGCCAAAACAGATGGTGGCATATCATTTTGAATACATTCCCAAATAAATCCGCAAGAACCAAGAACACCGCCTGTAGGGTCGCAGTCCTTGAGAATATCATATGTAAGAGACTGGTCGACCAGCTTTTTAACTTCGATAGACTCCTCGTCGGTCAATGTCTCGAAGTCTTTTGCTTCCTGAATAGAAGCAGGATATACTATTCTCCAGGATGCTTCACAAATAGATTCATAGATATAGCCTGTGGTGTAGGGATCTTCAAGATTGGCGGGGAACAGCAATGTTCCTCCTGCTACAGGACAGCAATAGTTGTCCTGGTCAAGATTATACTTGGGAAGTATACCAAGTCCTTTTTCAAAGGTTTCGATCTCTTCGTGGCTGAGAGTTCCGGTTACCCAATAACAGAACATAGCTCTGCCGTCGTAAAATACTCTATGGGAAGAGGTGGGATCGCCTGCGTCAAGGCTGTTGTTTGTCCAGTTTGCTTTGTGGTTGTAAAATTCGGTCACCTTGTCATACATAGCGTCTATAGTATCGCTTGCAAGAACGGGCTTTACAGATCCATCGCTAGTGCGATAAGTTGTTTGACCTCCAAAGCCTTGGTAGAAATAGCATACCGAACGAACGTGACCTGCATATCCGAACTTGTCGAGACCGTCAATACTACCGTCGGCAGAGTTGAAGTTTGAGTATCCGACAGTTGTGTATTTCATGAGCTCTTCAATAGTCCAGTTGCCCGAAAGAATAAGGTCGTAGGGAAGCTCCATGTTCTTTTCGCGAATAAAGTCCTTGTTGAAGAGGAAGTTTGGAGAGCCGGGAAGGTATGGATAAGCTCCTGCGAAGAAGAACTGCTTGCCATAAATGTTGTATTCCTCGTTTGCCTGCTGTGCATACCATTCTTTTGAAAGGTCGAGCATGGGCATGGATTTTGCATCTTCTGCAAGGTTTGAGGAAATGATTTCGGATGCTTGCTCTTTTCCTCCTGCAATACAGCCTATGTCATAAGAAGACGAAACACCGGCAAGAGCGTCTTTGGTTACGTAATCGGTTATTCCGTTAGAGGAACCAGACTCAACATCTTCAATTTTTATATTGAAGCGGTCGATCATTTCAGAGTCACGCTCAACCGATGCCTGATAGAGAATAGACGTTTCGTCCGCATCCTCGTCGTCTATTGCAGAGATCTTTCCGCCGTCTGTGTGAAGAACTCTGAACGCGTAGCCTTCGAAATCTACATTTGGAAGATATGTAGATTCGTCGGAAATGCTGCCATCACCGGATTTCTTATCATCTCCGCCACATGCAACGAGAGTTGTAAGAAGCATAACGGATAACAGCAAAATTGTAATCAGTCTTTTCATAAAACCTCCTTGAAATTTACGAACATTGTTCGTATTTTGTAATAAAAAATAACAGAATGGAATTTATCCAACATATATTATATCACATAAAGTTTATTATGTCAATTCTTCTTTGAGTGTCAAAAGTGATAAATATAGGAGTGGTTTTTTGTTTGTTATGTTAAATAAAGAATAAGAATAAAAGGAATTATTCGAATAATTTTTGATCTATTTTACTGTTTTCATCCATGCTCTCGCAAGGCGTGGCCATTCTGCGATGCGTTCGTCGGTCATTTGTCCGTCGCTTGCATCGGTAGTGGGGGTTGCAAGTCCCATTCCGTGAGGACCGTGGGGATATACGTGCGCTTCGCAGTATATTTTGTTTCTTGCAAGGGCACTCATCATTTTTAGTGTGTTGTCCACGTGAACGCTCGCGTCATCTGCCGTGTGCCAGAGAAATGAGGGGACGGTATTTTCGTCAACATGCTTTTCCAAAGACACAACAGATGCCTCTTCTTCGGATGGGTTTCTCGTGCCGAGCGCGTTGTAGAAGGTGCCAAGGTGTGTTTCGGGGAAGTACGAGAGAACGGGGTAACAAAGGATCATACCGCGGGGACGGTTTGCGCCGTATTCAAGTCCTATGGGGTCGTATGCTTCGGGCCTATGCCAAAGAGTACCCAAAGAGCCTGCAAGGTGACCGCCTGCGGAAAAGCCGAGAACGAATATTCTTTCGGGATCGATGCCGTATTCCTCAGCGTGTGATTTGATGTACGCCATAGCGAGAGACGCTTCCTGTAAGGGGCGTGGATATTTTGCCTTCTCCTTTGTTGAATAATTGAGAACAAAGCATTGCATACCCATTCCGTTAAAGACAAGAGCGATATTCTCTCCCTCTCTGTCAGAGCATACGTTTGAATATCCTCCGCCGGGGATAACGAGCAGAGCGTCGCTTTTTTGGTCTTTTGATATCTGAACGTAGGTGGTAAGCGTTACGTTCTCGTCGTCGCGACAAAGATGAATAACTTCGTGTTTCATGGTGTTCTCCTTTATATTTCAAATAAATTTTTTTATAAAAGGTTTCTTTTGTTTCGGAATTCAGAGGGTGACATGCCGTATTTGTCTTTGAATATCTTGGCAAAGTAGGCAGGGTCGTTGAAGCCTATATTTTTGGAAATGGACGAAATAGGTGCATCCGGAAAAGTAAGAAGAAGCAATTTTGCGTTTTCTATGCGTATATGTGTTACGTATTCTATTGGGCGCATATGGGTGTATTCCTTAAACACTCTGCAAAGATGACCTTCGGAAAGCCCCGATATGTCAGAAAGCTGTCGAAGCTCGATTGTTTTTGTGTAATTTTCAGAAATATATCTTATTACCTGAAAAATGCCGTCCTCGTTTTTTTGCGTTTGCGGAGTTCCTCCATATATGGAACATTCGTCGCAACAAAGAAGAAGTTCGTAAAGAGCAGAGCTTGTATTTCGTCTGAAATTTTTTTCGTTTAGTTCCTTTTTGGTCATGAGTGACCGAAAGCTATCGGTAAAGTTAAATGAGGAAAGGTCACGTATTTCCGATCCAAAATTAAAGCACTCGGTGGCAGCCCGTCCATTGTAGGTTATCCAGAGAGTATGCCACGGCGTGTCTCCCTGTTGAGTATATTCGTGGGGGGCAAAGGGCGGGAGAATAAGAGCCTGTCCCTTTGAAAGAGTATAGCGAGAGTTTTTGACCGTAACTTCTCCCTCTCCGGAAAGACAGTACAGTATTTGATAATCCGGTATTCCCGCAGGTCTCCTGACGAGATCTTCGGGAAGTGATTCACCAATGGTCACTATGTAAAGTGGGAGACTTTGTTCTTCGGAAGAAATATTGGTGTAATAATTGTTTACCTTTATATATATCCCTCCTATCTGTTGCATTTTAAGTATAATCTAATAGGGGTATATTGTCAAGGTCTTTTTTGAAAGTTTAAACAATGTTAAAATATTGATATTCAATATCAATATTTTTATATTAAATGAAGCTATATATATGCTATAATAAACTTGGTAACGCAGTTTACCTAAAAAATACCGCAAAAGCGGACGGAGGTTACGAAATGGGAGCATGTGAAATAAAAAAATATGAAAATCCCGCGCTTCAGAGCGAGGGAAGATGTCCCCAACGCGCTTATTACATTCCATATTCCTCGGAGCAGGAAGCTCTTGGAAGAAACCTTGCGAAGAACGAAAGATACATAAGCCTTAACGGTGAATGGGATTTCGGATTTTTCAAAAATGAATATGAGGTCGATGAAACCGAACTTAACGACAAAATTCCCGTGCCGTCATGTTGGCAGATACACGGATATGATTATTGTCAGTATACCAACGTAAATTATCCTTTCCCTTTCTGCCCACCCAAGGTAGTTCCCGAAAATCCCGTGGGAATATACCGCAGAAGCTTTAACGTAACGGGCGGAGGCAGAACTTATCTTGTTTTTGAGGGAGTCAGCTCCTATTTTGAAGTGAAGATAAACGGACGCTACGTTGGAATGTCGAAGGGCTCTCATTTGCAGTCCGAATTTGACGTTACCGATTTCGTCGAGGAGGGAGAAAATGAAATAATCGTCAGTGTAAGAAAATGGTGTGACGGTTCTTATCTTGAGGACCAGGATTTCCTTCGCTTCAGCGGTATTTTCCGTGACGTATATCTTCTTCGCAGAGACGATGCTCACGTAACCGATTTCTTTATCCATACGTCTCTTTCGGGTGACGTTCGCGTGGACGTTGAGACTAACGTACCCGCCAAATACGATATGTATATCCTCTCTCCCGACGGAGAAAGAATAGAGGGAATGCACGTAGATTCTCCTCTTCTTTGGAATGCGGAAGAGCCAAATCTTTATACTCTCATTATAAACTGCGGAGGCGAATGGATTGCAAAGGGCTTCGGTTTTGTTGAGATATCGGTTTCCGATAAGGCAGAGCTTCTTATAAACGGTACTCCCGTAAAGCTCAAGGGTGTTAACAGACACGATTCTCACCCTGAAAAGGGATATACCGTATCCGCAGAGGACATGATGAAGGACCTTATGCTCATGAAGCAGAACAACATCAACTGTATCAGAACCTCTCACTATCCCAACCATCCAATATTTATGGAGATGTGTGACGAGCTTGGATTTTACGTTGTGGACGAATGTGACATTGAGACTCACGGAGCAGGTCCTGCGTTCCATTGGGAGCAGGTCAAATCCTCCGAGTCTCTGTCTGGCAATCCCGAATGGGAGGAGGCTTACGTTGACCGTATGCGTCGCACTGTTGAAAGAGACAAGAACAGTCCCTGTGTTATCATGTGGTCTCTTGGCAACGAAAGCTTCTACGGATGCAACCATGCCGCAATGTCAAGATGGACAAAGAAGCGTGACGCCTCGAGACTTATACATTACGAGGGCACGTCCTACAAATTCAGAGGCTACGACGGTTATGATTACTGTCCCTCCTACGTTGATGTAGAGAGCCGTATGTATCCGTCGGTTTCCGCAATAATCGAGCAAGGTGAGAGAGGTACTGACGGCAGACCGTACTTCATGTGTGAATACGCTCATGCAATGGGACTCGGTCCGGGCTCATTTGAGGAATATTGGGATGCTATATACAAATATCCGAGACTTATAGGCGGATGTGTATGGGAGTGGTGTGACCATTCAATAAAGACCCCTGAGGGTGATTTTCTTTACGGCGGCGACTGGGGTGATTTCCCCAACGATGGCAACTTCTGTATGGACGGTCTCGTTTATCCCGACAGAAAGATATATAACAGCCTTCGTTCTTTTAAGCAGGTAATAAGACCTGTAAAAATAGAGGCAAAAGAGGGTGAGTGTGGAGTATATACCGTTAAGAATATGCTTGACTTCGTTTCAACCGACGTGTTCTGCTTCAAGTGGACACTTACTGCGGGAGATAAGATGTACGACGGCGGTATTTTCAAGGTATCCGTATCTGCGCATGAATCTGCTGATATCAAGCTCGATATGAATATTCCGAAGACTACTAATTATCCTTGCTTTGTAACCTTTGAAACTATCGAAACAGAGGATAAGCCTTGGTGTGTAGCAGGATTTTCTTACGGCTTTGACCAGATACCCGTGGCGACCGATGTAGTAGGCGAAGAAAAGCCGATTGCAAACGACACTATTTCGGTTTTCGAAAAGGGAAGCAAGATAAGTGTTTCCTGCGGAAACAAGACTTACACCTTGGGCAAGGCGAGTGGTATGCTTGACAGTGTTACCGTTGACGGCAAGGAGCTTCTCAAAGAGCCTACCCGTCTCCGTATGGACAGAGCCCATACCGACAACGACCGCAACGTAGTTAATACATGGAAAGGACAGTTCCTCTATCATGTAAATTATCACGCGCGTAATACCGAGGTGGTATTCTCGGACGAAAGCAGAGTCGTCGTAAAGACAGAGGGATACGCTTCAGCGCCTACCTACTGTCCTATATATGATCTTGTGATCGAGTATACCGTAACGGCTAACGGAATAAGGACCGCTATCAAGGCAAAAGCGCACAAGCCCGAAAACGGACATCCCTCATGGTTCGGCAAGTCGCTCCTCAACGGCTTCCTTTATATCCACTTCCCGAGATTTGCTCTTCAGTACGCTCTTACTCGTGATTTTGAGGATCTTAAGTATTTCGGAAAAGGGCCTTTCGAGAATTACTGTGATTTCCAGAACCACACAAGATACGGTCTGTTCAGTTCTACTGTTACCGACGAATATGAGCCATACATTCGTCCTCAGGAATGCGGAAACCACGTAGGAGCTACCTATATCAAGCTTACGAACGGCGATAACGCCTTTGAGCTGAAAACAGAGGATTGTTCGGTAGAATTTTCTGCGCTTCACTATAACGTTGAAAATCTCGAGAAGACGACCCACAGACACGAGCTTCGTGAAAACGACGCAACGTATTTGCTCGTCAACTACCGTGTTGGTGGTATCGGTTCTAACAGCTGTGGTCCTGTTCCGCTTGAGAAGTATGTGTTTGACGACCTCGAATTTGAATACGCATACGACTTACTTTTCTTTTAAAAAAGAAAAGTAAGCAAAAGAAAACGCTTTAATTTTTTTCTCAAAAAGCATACTTCGCCACATTCGGTGACAAAAGAAAAAGCTTTAAATAAAGGAGAAAGTTTATAAAAACAGCGTAGTTGCGAATTTTTCGCAACTACGCTGTTTTGCGCTTTTATAGATTATTTGCCTGATACAACTTCCGAGAGCTTACGCATCAGCGGTAGAGTTGCTTTGATCGATGTCACGAAATCGGAGGGAATGGAGGCTTCAAGACTCATTCTTCCCGTGTATCCCATGTTGTGAAGATGTTTCATGATATCGGTGAAATATTCAAGATCGCTTTCGGTGATCGCCTGGCGGGTGATGGGGGCGGCGATATGTGTATGAACGAGATCCTTACCTGCTGACACAAAGGTATCCAGAGGCTCTCCGTTCTCAGCCTGATGATAGAAATCTATCATGGTTGCGATGTTTTTATCGGCAAGCTTTTTCGCAAAAGCGAAGCTTTCCGCGTAGGTGTTGATAAAATCGGTTTCAGCGCGGCGGAGAGGCTCGAGACAGAGGCGGACTCCGTACATAGAGGCTATTTCTCCGATCAGCTTTATGATCTCGATAAATTGCTCCTCCGCGACCGCAGGGGCCATACTGTCGGGAATTGCGCGAGCGCTTCCAGAGCCGATGACCGAGATCTTAACGCCAAGCTCACGTACTCTTGAGAGAGCTCTTACTGCGTATTCACCGATTTCTTCTTTTTTCTTTTTAAAGCCCTCTATGTCAGCCGAGCCGTCTTTTTTGTATGAATAAAGAATTACATCGGAAGGAAAGAAGCAATTGGTGGTTTCTACCTTGATAGGAAGAGTGCATGCTGTTTTCCTTATCTCTTCAAATTCCTCATCGGTGGCGGTTGCGATCTCCGTCATGTTTCCCTCAATGTAATCGTAGCCCACGTCGGCGATCGATCTCCAGTTGACATATGACGAGCAAACTCCTATTTTCATGATCGTACTCCTATTTATCCTTTATCATACGCCACTGTATGCGGAAAAGCCTCCGTCAACGGGGATTACAGTTCCTGTAACAAAGCCGCTGGCGCTATCGTCGGAGAGCCAGAGAAGAGCACCGATAAGGTCGGATATCTCACCGAATTTCTTCATAGGTGTTGCGGCGAGTATCTTGCCTGTTCTGGGGGTGGGGTTGCCCTCTGCGTCAAAGAGAAGGGAGCGGTTCTGATTTGTTACGAAAAATCCGGGAGCGATAGCGTTGCAACGTATTCCGCAGGGAGCAAAGTGAACTGCGAGCCACTGTGTGAAGTTGCTGATGCCTGCCTTTGCCGCGCTGTATGCGGGGATCTTTGTAAGAGGACGGTAAGCATTCATGCTGGAGATATTGATAATATTTCCACCGTCTTTTACCATATCCTCCGCGAATACCTGTGTTACAAGAAATGCCGAGGTGATGTTAAGGTCGAAAACGAACTTGAGTCCCTTTTCTTCAAGGTCAAAGAAATCCTTTACACCTTCAAGGTCGGGAGTCATGTATTCGTTGTCGCAGGTAGCGGCCGGGTTGTTTCCGCCAGCTCCGTTTATGAGGAAGTTTACCTTTCCGAATTTTTTGGAAATGATCTCCTTTGCTTTGATTATATCATTCTTATCAAGGCAGTTGCACTTGATGGGAAGAGCTGCATCACCGATCTCTGCGGCAACCGCCTCGACTGCTTCTCCGTTTATGTCAAGGAGAGCGACCTTTGCTCTGCACTCTGCGAGAGCCTTTGCGAATTCGCTACAGATTATTCCGCCAGCACCGGTTACTACGGCAATTTTATCCTTAAGATCTACGTTAAAAGGTAATTTCATTTTATTTTCCTCCTTTTTCGATTGCTTCAAAGAGTCCATACAGATATGTTGCGCCAAGGGCTCTGTCGTAAAGTCCGTAGCCGGGCTTTCCGTCTTCTCCCCAGATATTTCGTCCATGGTCAGGACGAACGTATCCGCAGAATCCTCCCTCAACAAGTCCTTTTACGATGGCGTAAATATCGAGAGAGCCCATATCGGTAAGATGTCCCTTTTCGGTAAAGTCAAGCTCACCTCTGAGGCAAAGCTGACGAATGTGAGCGAAGTGTATTCTCTCTGTATATTTTTTAGCCATATACGGAAGGTCATTGAATCTTCCCGCACCGAGAGAGCCTGTGCAGAAGGTAACGCCGTTGTGGATAGACGGAACTGCAGCGAAAAGCTTATCGTAGCTTTCTGCAGATGTAATGATCCTTGGAAGTCCGAACATATCCCATGGCGGATCGTCGGGGTGTATAGCCATGTTGATTCCCGTCTCCTCGCAAGCGGGCATAATACCCTCAAGGAAATAAACGAGATTTTCGAAGAGCTTATCGTGGGTTATATCCTTGTAAGCATCAAGGAGCGAGTTAAGCTGGTCTGTAGTGTAGCTTTCATCCCAACCGGGAAGGTGAAGATTTCTGGGGTCCAGCTTCATAAGCTCGTCATGGTTGTAGGAGAGGGAATTGCTTCCGTCCTCTGCAACTGTTTTGAGATTAGTACGAAGCCAATCGAAAACGGGCATAAAGTTATAGCAGATACATTTTACGCCGTATTTTCCCAGGTTTCTGATTGTTGTTGCATAATTTGCGATAAGTCTGTCTCTCGAAGGTCTTCCGAGCTTTATATCTTCGTGAACAGGTACGGATTCTATGACCTCCATCTCAAGGCCTTTAGCATGACACAACTCATAAAGTCTTGCTATGCGGTCTTCAGGCCATACTTCACCAACAGGAACATCGTAAACGGCGGTAACGACGCCACTCATACCGGGTATCTGCTTTATATATTCAAGCGGTATTGAGTCGCTCTCGCCGTACCAACGAAAAGTCATTTTCATTTTTCGCACATCTCCTTTGCATTATAGTAACATATTTTTTTGACGACATCAATGGCAGAAGCCTTGTCGTATTCACCGTTTTCAACAAAATTTCCAACGTGGTCAGAGAGGATACGTCTGAAGAAGTCAAATCTGAGGTAGCTTGAAAAGCTTCTTGAGTCGGTGAGCATTCCGAGATTTACTCCAAGAGAGGAATATTCGGATATGACAGAGAGATTGTGACGTATTCCTTCTACCGTATCGTTGAACCACCATGCAGCACCCATACGCACCCGTCTGAATGCACCGCTGACCGATGCAAGAGCAGTAAGAGTTGCGTCGTTAAGCGTGTAAAGAACTATATCCGGGCGCTCGTCATCGGTGAGCTTCGACAGGAAAGAAATGAGGGCCTTTGCATCGGGTGCGGAGCTAATAGTGTCTATTCCGCTGTCTCTTCCACAAATACCGAAAAGCTCGGGGTTTACGTTTCTCGTTACGGCGAAGTGAAGCTGTGCGGTCATGTTTCTCTTTTTGTATTCCTTCATGAGCCAGAGAAGTATAAAGCCGAAGAAGGAGTCCTTTTCTTCTGCCGTAAGCTCATCCTTTCTCTTAAATAAGGAAGTAGCTTCTTCATAGGAAGCGTAAGACTTCGGAAAAGCGTCAAATCCGTGGTCGGATATAAAGCAGCCTTTCTCGACGAAGAAATCGAGTCTTGATTCAAGAGCCAGAAGAAGAGCCGAAAGAGAATCAATTTTTATTTTTGCCGCCTTTCCCAGTTTTTCGAGATATTCGCTCTCAAGAGAATATACGTTATCGGGGCGGAAGGTAGGAGTTACCAGAGTATCTCCGTGTTTTCCGTGATATTCAAGAGTATCGGCAGGGTCATCGGTGGTGGCTACTCGCTCTACCGAGAATTTTGAGAGAAGCTTTCTGCAGGAAAGAGAAGTAAGTTTTTCAGACGCTTCCTCGTATATCTGCTCTGCAGTTTCCTTGTTAAGAGGAAGCTCTATGCCAAAGATACCGCGAAGCTCCATGTGTGACCAATAATAGAGAGGATTGCCTACCATGAGGGGAAGTATCTCTGCAAATTTCAAAAACTTTTCCTTGTATGATGCGCCGCCTGTTACGTAATATTCGTCTACACCGCATATACGCATGGCTCTCCATTTATAATGGTCGCCCGACAGCCAGAATTCTCCGATATCGGAAAAGCATTTGTCTTCAGCTATCAGCTTGGGGTCAAGGTGGCAGTGGTAGTCGATTATGGGGAGAGATTTTACCTCTTCATACAATTCTTCTGCCGCAGCCGAATTTAAAAGCAGTTTTTTACCAAAAAAATCCTTCATATTAAAATATCTCCTATGATTTTTTGTCAATCTTATTATATCATTGCCTAAATGTAAAGTTAATAACAAAATTCGCAAAATATATTGCAAATTCTGCACATTTGTGTTATAATGGTTTTCCAATGAAAAACAGAGGCGCAAAAATATTTTTAGACGCGAGGTAAAAACGATGTATTATCATCACCAAAAAACATCAAAACCAACTCAGAGTATGTTTCACAGACACATACACAGTGATTTTGAAATGCTTTATTTTACAAGCGGTGATGCAGAGTTTATAATCGAGGGTACGGTCTGCCGACTGAATCGTGGAGATCTGCTTATCGTAAGACCGAGAATATATCACTATCTTCATCTTCGTTCGGATGCAGCATATGAAAGATACATTATAAACTTTACCGAGGAAGAGGTGTCAGGGTGTGATATATGTATAGAGTCTGATCAGGAATACGTTATTTATAATGTTATGGAAAATTCTGTGGTTGACGGCTTTTTTAAGACCTGGGGTGAATATGACGGACAGTTCAGCGATGAGGACAGAGAGGGCTATATAAACGGGGGGCTTCGAACCGTACTTACCGTACTTAAATATTGTAAGAAACAGACGGGAGACGAGCTTGGCAGGTCAAATTATACGCTAAAAGGTATACTTCGATACATAGATGCTAACATAGAAAAGCCTATAAACGCTGAAACCATCGCGGCTGAGTTTTACGTTAGTGTTTCATGGCTTGCGCACGTATTCAGAAACCATCTTGGAATAAGCCTTATGAGATATATAAATCAAAAAAAGATGCTGTATGCGCAACAGCTTATATGGCAGGGTTGTCCGCCTACCGAGGTGGCTGTAAGATGCCATTTTGAAAATTACGCTACATTTTACAGACAGTACAAGAAGATACTGAACAGATCGCCCAAGGAGGACAAGGGCAATATTGCAACCCACAAGACAAATACCATAGGTATGAAGGACGAATTCCTTGAGGATTGAGTAATAAAAGAAAACAGAGCCTATGCTTTGTGTCCTTAAGGGCACAAAGCAATGAATTGCCTTCGGCATAGATAAATGGGGCAATTCAATTTATGAAATCGGCAGGTTTCAAATCATGAAGCTGTAAGGCTTCAATTCATGACGGCTTGCCGTCAATTCATTATTTCGCATTTGTGACCACAAATGCAGTGCTTGCTAAGAAAAGAGGACAGAGAATAAGGGATAAATTTCCCTATTATTTTCTGTCCTTTTCCTATCGGTAGGTAACGTATCTTTTTTGTTTCAAAGCTACACTTTAGGGCATACGCCGATCGGGCTCTGTTTTTTTATGTTACTTTCCGTATTCTTCCGCAAGAGCCTTGAATGCGGGGAGTGCTCCGAGGACACGAGCTTTGTCGGTGCAGTAAGCAATTCTTACATAACCGCTGACTCCGAAATCGTCGCATGGAACGACGAGTATCTCGTGCGCCTTTGCTCTTTCATAGAACTTGTACGCGTCCTCCTCGAGAGCCTTGACAAAGAGATAAAAAGCTCCGTCGGGTTTTACACACTCATAGCCATATTCGGTGAGGTTGTTATAAAGGAGGTCTCTGTTCTCACGGTATATCTCGATATCGACCTTTGCGTCGATGCAACGCGCGATCACCTGCTGGAAGAGACTGGGCGCGCAAACGTAGCCGAGAGATCTTCCCGCGCCGCAGACTGCAAGGTAAATATTCGATGCGTCGTTCATTTCGGGATTTACCGCTATGTAACCTATTCTTTCACCGGGGAGGGAAAGAGATTTTGAGTAGGAATAGCAAACTAGAGTGTTCTTATAATAATTCATAAGGTAGGGAACGTTTACGTTGGTGTAAACAAGCTCTCTGTATGGCTCATCGGCGATAAGATATATGTCGTGTCCGTATTCCTTTTCCTTTGTCTCAAGAAGAGCGCAAAGAGCCTTTATCGTTTCCTCCGAATAGACGACTCCGCTGGGATTGTTGGGGGAGTTTACGATTATCGCTTTGGTCTTTTCGTTTATTCTGCTCTCAAGGTCTTTGACGTCGGCTTCAAGAGTCTTATCGACAGGCTTGCTTATAACGAGCTTTCCGCCTGCGTTTTCTACGAAAACTCTGTATTCGGTAAAGAAGGGGGCAAAAACTATACATTCGTCGCCCTTATCCTCCTCAATGACAGCCTTAAGACAGATAGAAAGGGAAGCGGCTGCTCCGCAGGTCATATAGATAAGATTTGGAGACATATCCACGCAGAATCTGCTCTTGATGCTATCGGATATAACGCCTCTTACTCCCGCATCGCCCTGCGCGGAGGAATATCCGTGAAGCAGTACCGAGCTTTGAGTGTCAAGAAGCTCCTTGATCGTTGCGTTTACTTCTGCGGGGGCGGGAACGCTTGGATTTCCGAGACTGAAATCGAAGACCTTATCAGCGCCTATCTCCGCACTTCTCATTTTACTGTATTCAAAAATTTCTCTGATTATCGAGCGCTTGCTTCCGAGCCCGAACATCTTTTGATTATAACTCATAATATCACCTTTTTAAAGTCCGAGGAGTTTTTTTGAATTTTTAAAGAAGATCTTGTCCTCGGTATTTTTGGGAAGATCAAAGGAACGAATGATATCTATGTCTCTCTCAATACCGCTCCAGGGGGAATCCGATCCGAAAAGTATACGGTCATCTCCGTGTTTTTTCACTATTTTCGTGAAGGTATCCTTGTCGGTAAAGCGAAGCACGAAGGCTGTATCAAAATATACGTCTTCTCCGCAGAGCTTTTCGTATACCTCCTCGCTCATTTCACTTGCACCGAGATGCGCAAGAACGAGCTTTGGGTGGCGAACCTTTCGTATAAGCTTCAGGACACGGTCGGGGGTACACCTTACGGGGTATCCTCTGTATGCTATATCAGCTCCCGAATGAGTGACAACGATAAGGTCAAGCTCTTTGGCGAGAGCGAGGATCCTTTCGTATTTTTCGTCATCGATAAAGGTCTCCTGATAGTCAGGGTGTAGCTTTATACCGAGGAAGCCATTGTTTTTTATCCATTTCATTTTTTCGTCGAGGTCGTCGCACAGCGGGTGTATTCCCGCAAAGGACATAATACCTTTGTTTCTGCTTTGGGCAAAGGATTCATTTACTTCCTTTGCAAAGCGGTTTACGCTGTCAAATTGAGTAGGATTTGTGATCACGGGAAGGTTCAGCGCAATATCGGCTTGAGCCTCACGGAGCCTATCGAAAAGTCCATTTTTTGTTCCGTCGGAGAAAGGACTGATATTGCCTTTCAGTGACAGATATTCTATGGTCTTTTCTGCTATCCTATCAGGAAAAATATGGGTATGGAAATCGATTATCATTTATTCCTCTTAAATAAATTAAAGATTGGCAAGAGCCTCTCCTGAAACGGTCTCTACTCCGTTTGCGGTAAGTATTTCGTCTATCTTTGTAATATCAGACGCTTTAAGTACGACGTATGCTTGCTCTCCGTCGATAGAAAGACCGTACATGTATTCGATGTTAACACCGTTTTTGTCAATGACGTCAAGAAGCTCCTGAAGGCTTCCGGACTTGTGCGAGATCTTTATTACAGATACGTCGGAGAGAAGAGAAGAAAAACCGTTTTCGGTAAGTTTTTCCTTTCCGAGCGCAGGATCGTTTACGATAAGTCTGAGAAGTCCGAATTCTGTAGTATCCGCAAGGCTGAGCGAAAGAATATTGACGTTGTTGGCCTTAAGCACGTTAAGTACCTCACTAAGTCTTCCAGATCTGTTTTCAATAAATACGGTCAACTGTTTTGCAAACATTTTTATTTCCTCCTGAATAATTTATCAATAAAGTTTACGGTTGTCGATAACGTGAACTGCTTTGCCCTGGCTTCTTACGAGGGTCTGGGGCTCGACTATCTTTATCTTTGCGTTGACTCCGAGAGCCTGCTGGATAACGTGAGCTATCTTCTTGTTAAGAGCTTCAAGGGCGCGGACCTCGTCGGTATAGTATTTGGGATCGACCTCGACCTGAATCTCAAGTGTGTCAAGATTATTTACTCGGTCAACTATCATCATGTAGTGAGGAGTTACCTCTTCTACATCAACAAGAGCAGCCTCGACCTGACTCGGAAATACGTTTACGCCTCTGATTATGAGCATGTCGTCCACACGTCCCTTGAATCTGGAGATACGCGCGCTTGTTCTGCCGCACTCGCAGGTGGAGTGATCGATGCTCGTAAGGTCCTTGGTCCTGTAACGGAGAAGCGGTATACCCTCCTTAGTGAAGGTTGTAAATGCAAGCTCACCCGTTACTCCGTCGGCGACGGGAGCGAGTGTTGCTGTGTCCAGAACCTCGGGATAGAAGTGGTCCTCACAAACGTGGAGACCGTTGTGATACTGACAGTCACAAGCGACACCGGGGCCCATTATCTCGCTGAGTCCGTAGATGTCGTGAGCTGTTATGTTGAGTCTGGTCTCTATCTCGTGACGCATCTTTTCGGTCCATGGCTCTGCACCGCAGATAGCAGCCTTGAGTTTGATCTTATCGAGGAGTCCTTCCTCGCGAAGCACCTCGGAGATATGGAGGAGATATGATGGAGTACAAGCAATGGCAGTTGCTCCGAAGTCGACCATCATAGTGGTAAGCTTCTTCGAGTTGCCTGTGCTCATAGGAACAACGGTAGCGCCTAAAAGTTCTGCTCCGTTATGCGCTCCTAGTCCTCCTGTGAAAAGACCGTAGCCGTATGCTATCTGTATTATGTCGTCCTTGCCAATACCTGCCATGGTCATGCATCTTGCAACACATTCAGCCCATATATCCAGGTCATGCTTGGTATATCCGACGACGGTAGCCTTGCCCGTCGTTCCGCTGGAAGCGTGTATTCTTACTATTTCCTTATTGGGAACTGCGAAAAGACCGAAGGGATAGTTATCACGAAGGTCGTCCTTTGTCGTGAAAGGGAGCTTGGTTATATCTTCGATGCTTTTAATATCGGAGGGGAAAAGATCCAAGTTTTGCATCTTTTTGCGATAGAAGTCCACATTGTGATAGACGTAATCCACAAGCTTAACAAGTCTTGCGCTTTGCAGAGCCGTCATCTGATCGCGGCTCATACATTCTTTTGTTTCATTCCATATCATTTGCAAAATTCTCCTTAATTATTCGCTTCGTATCCCTGCAAGAAAGCCTTTTTATTGAGGTCGACAGTTTTTGGAGGAACTGTGTTTTCAATAATATCGAGCCAAGTATCAGTATCAAATCCGATAAACTTTGCGGCATATCCGAGAACTACCGAGTTGAGAACTCGGCTGTTACCAAGCTCAAGAGCTGCCTTCTGACCGTCTATAGCATAAACGGGGTGGTCGTTCTTAAGGTCTTCGATAATGTTTTCGGGGTAGGTAGCTGCGCCGATGGATACTGTCATGGGGTTGATGCGACAGTCGTTTACCACAAGCACACCGTCCTTTTTAAGAAAGTGAGCATATCTCTTTGCCTCAAGACGCTCGAATGCTATAATAAGGTCTGCCTGACCTTCCTCAACTACGGGCTCGTTTACCGTCTCACCAAAACGAACGAATGTGACGACGCTTCCTCCGCGCTGAGCCATTCCGTGTACCTCGGAGATCTTAACGTCGTATCCCTTTGAGAGAGCCGCTTTTCCTATTATACGGCTGGTAAGGAGAGTGCCCTGTCCGCCGACTCCTACTATCATAATGTTTTTCGTCATATCAGTTGCCCTCCTTTGCCACGAGCTTTATAGCTCCGAATTTACATCTTGTCATGCAAAGACCGCAGCCGTTACACATGGTAGCATCAATAGTTACCTTTCCATCGGCGGTCTTGGATATTGCGGGACAGCCTATCTTGGTGCAGGCTCCGCACTTGCGGCAGAGATCCGCGTCAACTACGCACTTGTTTATGAACTTCTGTCCCTTGAGAAGTACGCAGGGAGATTTTGTGATAATGACTGTGAGTGTGTCGCTGGAAACGCTTTCTTTTATAGTTGCCTCAAGAGTTTCGACGTCGAATGCGTTTACTTCGATGACGTTCTTTACTCCTACCGCATGGCAAAGCTCCTTAAGGTCGATAGAATTGGTGTCCTCTCCCTTGAGCGTTTTACCGGTTGCTGCGTGATCCTGATGGCCTGTCATACCTGTGGTACGGTTGTCGAGTATCATGACAGTGCCGGTCGCCTTGTTATAGACCATGTTTATAAGTGAGTTTATTCCTGTATGTAAGAAGGTGGAGTCACCGATAACGGCTACCCAATTCTTGACGTACTCCTTGCCCTTTGCCTTTTCCATTCCGTGAAGCGCCGAAATGCTTGCGCCCATGCAGATGGTGGTATCGATAACACTAAGTGGAGCAACTGCTCCGAGAGTATAACAGCCAATGTCACCCGATGCGTGTATCTTAAGCTTGTTGAGCACCGAGAAAACACTTCTGTGAGGACATCCGGGGCAGAGAATGGGAGGGCGAGCAGGAACGGTCTCTTTTTCGAACACTGCGTCGTCGCTGCCGTATATGACCTTTTTGAGCATATTTGCGCTGTATTCTCCCTGACGGGTGAACACTTCTTTGCCCTTGACCTCAAAGCCCCAGGCACGTACCTGCTCTTCAATTACAGGCTCAAGCTCCTCGAATACGTATACTGTCTCTACCTGAGAAACGAAGTCTTCGACGAGTTTCTTGGATATTGGATTTACGAGACCGAATTTGAGAACGCTGGCGTCGGGACAAGCGTCCTTTACGTACTGGTACGCGATGCCGCAGGTGATAAATCCGATCTTCTTGTCGTTTATCTCCATCTTGTTGACAAAAAAGCTTGCAGAATCCTCTGCCATGCGCTTTTCTCTGTCTTCAACTACAAGGTGTCTGCCGATAGCGGAGGCGGGCATCATAACGTACTTTTGTACCTGTCTCTCGTAAGGCTTATCCTCTACCTCTGTTCTGTCGCAAAGCTCTACAGCACTTTGTGAGTGGGCGAGCTTTGTGGTAGTACGGAGGATAACTGGTGTATCATACTGCTCACTGAGCGTATATGCGTATTTGAGAAATTCCTTTGCTTCAGAGCTGTCCGAGGGTTCAAGCACAGGAACGTGAGCTGCTCTTGCTATCATTCTCGTATCCTGCTCGTTCTGTGAGCTTGCAAGGCCGGGATCGTCTGCGACGACTATTACAGATCCGCCGCCAACACCTGTATATGAGAATGTGTAAAGGGGGTCACTTGCTACGTTAAGTCCTACGTGCTTCATACAAGCAAGGCTTCTGACACCTGCAATGGACGCACCGATAGCAACTTCTGCGGCAACCTTTTCGTTAGGTGCCCATTCGGTATATACTTCATCGTATTTTGCGAGGTATTCGCTGATCTCGGTGCTTGGAGTTCCGGGGTATGCGCTTGATACCTTTACTCCTGCTTCATAAGCACCTCTTGCTATTGCTTCGTTTCCGAGCATTATGGTTTTGTTTGCCATTTTTTATTTACTCCTTAGATCTTTTACTCTTTTTGCTTTGCCTTCAAATCTCTGAAGGGTGTTGGGGGATTCAAGGGTGACCTTGGCGTCAAGTCCGAGGATCGTCTTGAGCTTTGCTTTTACAGCTTTTGTTATTCTTTCAAGCTCCGAGAATGAGTCGGTGCTCTTTGCGAGTTCGACCTTGATAGTCATTTTATCAAGATATCCTTCACGCTCAAGGATTATTTCGTAGTGAGGGCCGAGCTCGTCAAAGCTGAGGATCACCTCTTCTATCTGGCTTGGGAATACATTTACGCCGCGTATCTTCATCATATCGTCGCTTCTTCCAGAAAGGTTTTCCATTCTGCAAAGTGTTCTTCCGCACTTGCACTTTTCATAGAAGAGACGGGTGATGTCCTTCGTGCGATAACGAATAAGGGGAAGAGCCTCTTTTTTGATACAAGTGATAACGAGCTCACCCTGCTCGCCCGCGGGGAGTACCTCCTCGGTGACGGGGTCGATTATTTCGGGGATAAAGTAATCCTCGTTGATGTGCATTCCGCAGTGTTCAAGACACTCGCCTGACACACCGGGGCCCATAAGCTCACTCATGCCGTAGTTTGATGTAATAAGGATATCATTGCCCCATACCTTGTGCATTTCTTCTCTCATGGCGTCGGTGAGAAGCTCACTTCCAACGAGAGCTATTTTTACCTTGAGGTCTTTTGCGGGATCAATTCCCATTCCGTTTGCGACCTCTGCCAGACGCAGAGCGTATGAGGGGGTGGCAACGAGAAGAGATGTCTCGAAATCCTGCATATACATTATTTGCTTTTCAGAGTTGCCTGTGGAGGAGGGAACTATGGCAGCACCGATCTTTTCGAGTCCGTAATGAAGACCGAGAGCGCCCGTGAACATTCCGTATCCGAAGCATATCTGTGCTATGTCGTGAGAGGAAGCACCTCCCATGCAGGCAATACGGGACACGCACTCTGTCCATGTATCCATGTCACCCTGAGTATATCCGACTACCGTGGGCTTGCCCGTAGTACCGCTGGAGGCGTGTATTCTTACGACGTCGTCACGGTCAACGGCAAAAAGACCGAAGGGATAGTTGTCTCTCATGTCCTGCTTTGTAACGAAGGGGAGCTTTGAGAGGTCGGATAAGGATCTTATATCCGACGGTTTTACTCCTGCGTCGTCCATTTTTTTGCGATAGGGGGCGACCTTTTCATAAACTCTGTTTACGGTTTCCTTGAGACGCTCAAGCTGAATGGCTTCAAGCTCTTCTCTCGGAAGCGTTTCTTCTTTTGACCAAATCATTGTTTGCACCTTTATATTTGAAAATTAATTTATTATTTCGCTTTTATATTTAATATGTAAATAAAAAAAGGATAAAGACATTATAACACAGAGTAAAAAATTTGTCAACAAAAAACAACGCAATTAGGGGCAAAATGCAAAATAAAAATCGTAAAAGAAGGTGTTTTTTTGTCTTCGATACGGTTATAATAAAAAAATGAATAAAAAATATTGACAAACGAAAAAAAAGATGCTATAATGCTAATTGTAAAAAGCTGTGATGAAGAGAGTACCTTGGAGAGCTTACTCAAAGAGAGCCGTTGTAGGTGAGAGAACGGCAGTAAGACCGTAGGGAAAAACACTTCGGAGCTGACGGAAGAAATCATATCCTTCGGAATGAAATTAGAACCGTCCGCTTGTCCCGTAAGGACACAAATGAGAGGATCTCCGTGCGGGAGGTCAATTTGGGTGGTATCGCGGAAGTAAGCCTTTCGTCCCATGTGGGATGAGAGGTTTTTTGTTTTTTTGTGTGTTTAAAAATTAAAAAAATTTAGATAATATTATAAACGGAGGATAAAAACATGCTTAGAACACATAATTGCAACGAGCTCGGTGTAAACAACATCGGCGAAAAGGTAACGCTTACAGGCTGGATAGAAAGAGTAAGAGACCACGGAGGAGTTCTTTTTGTAGACCTTCGTGACCATTATGGAGTTACACAGATAGTTTTCTCTGACGATAGCATGATAGCGGGAATGTCAAAGGAGACGGTAGTTCTCGTTGAGGGTAACGTTACAAAGAGAGACGAAGATACTGTAAACCCCAAGATAGCTACGGGTATGATAGAGGTCAGAGCTGAAAGAATAGAAGTTCTCGGACCTTGTCAGCTCGGACTTCCTTTTGAGATAGATTCGTCTACGCTCACAAGAGAAGAGGTAAGACTCAAGTACCGCTACCTTGACCTCAGAAACAGAAAGATACATGACAATATCGTACTCAGATCCAAGATACTCAGCTATCTCAGATCGCAGATGGAGGATATGGGCTTCCTTGAGATACAGACACCTATCCTTACCGCATCTTCTCCTGAGGGAGCAAGAGACTATCTCGTTCCCAGCCGTAAGCACAAGGGAAAGTTCTATGCTCTTCCTCAAGCTCCACAGCAGTTTAAGCAGCTTCTTATGGCATCGGGATTTGACCGTTATTTCCAGATAGCACCCTGTTTCCGTGACGAAGACGCGCGTCAGGACCGTTCTCCCGGAGAATTCTATCAGCTCGACTTTGAAATGGCTTTCGCAACACAGGAGGACGTGTTTGAGGTAGCCGAGACTGTTATCTACAACACCTTTACGAAGTTTACCGACAAGAAGGTATCAAAGCCTCCTTTCAGACGCATCACATATGCTGACGCAATGCTCAAGTACGGCTCTGACAAGCCCGACCTTCGTAACCCCATCATAATTCAGGATCTTACCGAATTTTTCGCAAAGCACGAATTTCTTAACATTAACGGCAGAACAGTTCCCTTTAAGAACAAGCTCGTAAGAGGTATGGTAGCCAACTATCTCGTTAAGAAGGACGGCGACGGTGACGGAAAGAAGGCGTTCGAAAAGGCTATCGACGCATATTCCAGAAGCATCGGAATGAAGTTTGGTATAGGTTATATTACACTTGAAGACGGAGAATATAAAGGACCTATCGCAAAATTCCTTACCGAAGAGCAGAAAGCAGAGCTTACGGCTCTCGTCGGTATCAAGGAGGGCGAGTCGCTCTTCTTCATAAGCGACAGCGCGTCTGTTATCGACAAGCTTTCGGGCGAGATGAGAACATGGATCGGAAACGAGCTCGGACTCATAAAGAAGGATTCCTTTGAGTTCTGCTTTATCGTTGACTTCCCCATGTACGAGAGAAATGCCGAGACAGGCAAGATAGACTTTACTCACAATCCCTTCTCGATGCCTCAGGGCGGTATGGACGCTCTTATGAACAAGGATCCTCTTGAGATCTTCGCATATCAGTACGACATCGTATGTAACGGTGTTGAGCTTTCTTCGGGAGCTGTCAGAAACCACAATCCCGAAATAATGAGAAAGGCATTCGAGATCGCAGGATACGGAGAAGACGTTCTTAAGGCAAAATTCGGTGCTCTCTATACAGCCTTCGCTTACGGAGCTCCTCCTCATGCAGGTATGGCTCCCGGTGTTGACAGAATGATAATGCTCATTGCCGAGGAAGAGACTATAAGAGACGTAATCGCGTTCCCGCTTAACGGAAATGCACAGGATCTTATGATGGGCGCTCCCGGTGAAGTCACCGAGCAGCAGCTTCGTGAGGTCCACATCAAAGTAAGAGACTGATCTAAACCTTATACGTAATAAAGGAGTATATTATGGATAGAGAAATACTCAGAAGACTTGAGCTGCTTAATCAGTTAAGTCTTACCGAGCAGGAGAAGGAGAGCGTGATCGCATTCTTCTCCGATAGAGAAAAGGATTTGGAGACACTTGACGCTATCGACACGGCAGATGTAGAGAGAATGGTACACGTAATGCCTATAATGACGGTAGTGCGTGAGGATAAAGTGTCACAGATATTCTCCCGCGAGGAGCTTCAGGCTGCAGCACCCGAAACCGACGAGGGTTATTGGTGTGTGCCGAAGGTCATGGAATGAGCCTGAAAGGAGATATGGATATGAAGACATATACAGAAGATAAAAAATTGACCGTCGTAGCCGACGATATGATGCTTACGAAGGATATGCCTACAACTGCAGGTTCTAAAATGCTTGACGGATATATGAGCCTTTTTGACTCCGAAGCCCTGGCAAGACTTAAGGACGCAGGATATACCGTTGCGGCAAAGGCGGCAGTGGGTGAGTTTGCTATCGACCTTCTCGGTGAGACAAATTTTAAGGGAGCACCTGCTTCGGACGGACACATAAAAAATCAGGCTGCCGAAATGATACTTTCGGGAGACGCAAGCGCGGCGGTCTGTCTTGACGTAAACGGCGCCGTACGCAGAGCCGCGGCACAGAGCGGTCTTGTGAGCGTAAAGCCTACCTACGGAACTGTTTCGAGATTCGGAACTATCCCCGCTGCTTGTTCGGGCGAGACGGTAAGCGTTCTCGCGTGCGATGCCGAGGACTGCGGTAGAATACTTGACCTTATCGCAGGACACGACGACAAGGACGGAACGAGCCTTCCCGCAGAGCTTATCGCAAAAACGAATGAAGCGGCGACCGTACGCAAGGTAGCGGTACTCGCTTCTATGAAAAAGGGTATTGGCGCTGACGTGTGCGAAAAGCTCGACGCGGCTGTTGCTGTGCTGAAGGCTAACGGAGTAGAGGTAGACGAGATAGACGACAGCGTTATATCTGCTTCCCGTCCCGCATGGAATGCTCTTATGTCTGCCGAGCTTTGCAACAACGTATCCAGATACGACGGAGTGAAGTACGGCTACAGAGCAGAGAGCTTCACCAATATCGACGAGCTTTATACAAACAGCAGAACAGAAGCCTTCGGTGAGCTTCTTAAGACGGCGATAATCTTCGGCTCGGAAACACTTTCCACCGAAAACTATATGAAGATATACGACAAGTGTTTGCGTGTAAGACGTGTAATTTCCGAGGCATTCGGAAAGCTCTTTGAGACTTACGATGCGGTACTTATGCCCGCAACGTCTTCTATGAGCTATACCGAAGCAGAGGTGAAGGAAAACAAGTTTATCGCGTTTGAGGAAAACTACTATACCGCTCCCGCGTCGATAACGGGACTTCCCGCAATCGTTGCAGGCGGAGTTCAGCTCGTTGGAAGAGCTTTTTCGGAAAAGGCTCTGTTAGAGGCCGCTAAAAAGTACGAAAAGGAGGGCAAGTGATAATGAGATACGAAACAGTCATAGGACTTGAGGTTCACGTTGAGCTTGCAACAAGCTCCAAAATATTCTGTTCTTGCTCCGCGCACTCCTACGGAGCTGAACCCAACTCTCACGTTTGTCCTGCCTGCTGCGGAATGCCCGGAATGCTTCCCGTTGTAAACAAAAGAGTTGTTGACTACGGCATGAAAGCAGGAATGATGCTTGGTTGTCATATAAACCGCACTACTACCTTTGACAAAAAGAGCTATTATTACCCCGACCTTCCGGCAGCGTATCAGACTACCCAGTGGTTTGCTCCCGTGGCGGTAAACGGAGTAGTGGAAATAGAGACCTCAAAGGGCAAGAAAAACGTTCGCATCAAGCAGATACACATGGAAGAGGATGCGGGAAAGCTTGTTCACGATATAAGAGAGGATACGACGCACGTTGACTTCAACAGAACCAGCGTTCCGCTTATAGAGATAGTCAGCCAGCCCGACCTTTCAAGCGCAGAAGAAGTAGAAGCTTACCTTGAACGTCTTAAGACTCTTCTTCGTTATGCAAAGGTTGCCGAGTGTGAAATGGCTCACGGAACGATGCGTTGTGACGTAAACCTTTCTGTACGTCCCGAGGGAAGCAACAAGCTTGGTGTTCGTGCGGAAATGAAGAACATGAACTCCATCGAGGCTATAAAGAGAGCTATCGAGTACGAAACGGCTCGTCACATAGACGCTATTGAGAACGGTACGGAGGAGCTTCGTCAGGAGACTCGCCGTTGGGATGATATAAAGGGCAAGAGTTATGCTATGAGAACAAAGGAAACTGCGGGTGACTATCGCTATTTCCCTGATCCTAACGTAATGCCTGTTGTTATCGACGACGAATGGTTCGACTCTATAAAGGCGTCTCTCCCCGAATTTCCCGAGGTAAAAAAGGAAAGATATATAAGCGAGTATGGTCTTGGAGAGTACGATGCCGATCAGCTTACCAAGAGTATTGCTCTTTGCGAGTGCTTTGAGGCGGCTTATGGGGTGTGCAAGAGTGCCAAGGATGCGGCAAACTGGATGATATCCGAGGTAATGAGCATACTCAATCAGAAAAAGATGACCTACGATATGCTTGATCTTGACGGAAAGGCGCTTGGAGAGCTTATTCTTCTTGTAAGTGGCGGTACTGTTGGACGTGCGAACGCAAAGAAGATACTTGCCGCAATGTTTGATGACGCGTCCATCGAGCCCAAGGCTTATGCCGAGGCAAACGGATACGTTGTTTCAAACGATACGGGGATGATCGAGGCGGTGATCAAGGCAGTAATTGCAGCCGATCCCAAATCTGTTGCCGATTATAAGAGCGGAAAAGAAAAAGCGCTTATGGCACTTTTCGGAAAGTGCATGAAGGAGCTCAAGGGCAACTGCGACCCCCAGACACTCAGAAAGCTTCTTATTGACAGCATCTCTTGATATTATATAAATAGTTCAATAAAGCGACCGATCCTTTGACCTTTCTATTAAGGCTATAATTCAGTTTTATGCCTTGTGGGATAAATGTAAAAGGATCGGTTTTTGATAGTAAAACAAGGTAAAAAAACACATCAAAAAATTGTCACTTGACTTTTTTATAGAAATATTGTACTATTATAATGAATGAATTTTTTGGAGGTTAAAAATGAGAATAACAGATGAAATATTTTATATAGGCGTCAACGATAAGGAAATAGACCTTTTTGAGGGACAGTATATAGTTCCGGAGGGAATGGCGTATAATTCTTATGTTGTAATTGATGAAAAAATTGCCGTTCTTGACACGGTCGATGCTCGTTTTGGCGACGAGTGGCTCGGAAATCTTGAGGCGGCACTTGGCGGCAGAGAGCCCGACTATCTTATAGTTCAGCACATGGAGCCTGACCACTCTTCAAACATAACGGGATTTGCAAAGAAATATAAGAGCGCAAAGATAGTTTCGTCGGACAGGTCCTTTGTTATGATGGAGCAGTTTTTCGGTGACGACTACGTTGACAGACAGATCGTAATAAAGGACGGAAGTACACTGTCTCTCGGTAGTCATGAATTTACATTTGTGGCAGCGCCTATGGTGCACTGGCCTGAAGTTATGGTTACATACGACGCGTACAGCAAGACACTTTTCTCGGCGGACGCCTTCGGAAAATTCGGAGCGCTCGATGCCGATGAGGACTGGGCGTGCGAGGCAAGAAGATACTATTTCGGTATTGTTGGAAAGTATGGTGCTCAGGCGAAGAAGCTTCTTGACAGAGCTGCAGAGCTTGATATAGAAAGGATCTGCCCTCTTCACGGTCCTGTTCTCGACGAAAATCTCGGATATTATCTCGGTCTTTATAACACCTGGGCTTCCTACGGTGTAGAGGACGAGGGTGTCGTTATCGCATATACCTCGGTTTACGGAAACACCAAAAAGGCAGTTATGAAGCTCGCTGAGACGTTGGAGAAGAACGGATGTCCCAAGGTAGTAGTCAACGACCTTGCGAGATGTGACATGGCAGAGGCTGTTGAGGATGCGTTCAGGTACGGAAGAATAGTTCTTGCGACCACGACCTATAACGGTGACATTTTCCCCTTTATGAGAGAGTTCATTCATGAGCTTACCGAAAGAGGATATCGCAATCGCAAGATAGGAATTATTGAAAACGGAACGTGGGCACCCGTTGCTGCAAAGAAGATAAAGAGTATGCTTGAGGGAAGTGTAGGTCTTACCTTTACCGACACTACCGTAACTCTCCGTTCGGCACTGAGCGAGAAAAACGATGCGGAAATAGAGGCACTTGCAAAGGAAATTTGCGAGTAAGGTAATATTTTTTGTCATAGGGGCAATAATAATAAAAAAATATTAGGAGAGCTCTATATGAAATACGTATGTAACGTATGCGGATACGTATACGATGAATCCGCAGGTGACGAAGAGAACGGCATTGCAAAAGGAACGAAATGGGAGGATATTCCCGATGATTTCGTATGCCCTTTGTGCGGAGTCGGAAAAGAAGAATTTTCCAAGGAAGACTGAAATTTAATCAAAAAAACGGCAGAGAAAATATCTCTGCCGTTTTTATGTTGGGATTCGTATCTGAATTATGCTTCAAGTATAGCAACTACGGGATAGTGGTCGGATATCCACGTGCCGTTTGTCGGCTCGTCGTCGCGAGGATAGCATTCCAGCACCTTTGCGTTGGTAAATATGTAGTCGATCTTTGTGTTTTCAACTGTTACTCCGAAATCGTGAGAGGTGTGTGGGATATGTGCTGTCGCGTCAACAAGAGGACATGAGGGCATCTCAAGAGGCATCTTCATTGCAAACTCGTGAGGCTGTGAATTCATGTCTCCTGTCAGGAAAAGAGTGCCTTCGCACGTGGACATTTTTTCAAGTATTACCGCCATACCGAGTGCCGCAACCTCTTCGGTCTTGAAATCAAGATGGGTATTGAAGAAGTGTATGGGCGCATCAAGCTCTCTGTGAACGAGACATGCATGGGAGGCAATTCTCGGGAATTTGCTCTGAATGGGCTCGGGGTATTTTGAGCCCGGAATATGGGGAGTTGAGGAAAGAGCGAAGGTCTCAAAGGAAACAAGCTCAAATATGTCCTTTTTGTATGCGATAGGGCAGGATTCTCCAAATCTGTTAGCATCACGTCCGCAGCCGATAACGTCGTATTCACTACCGATAGCGCTGCGAAGCCATTTCTTTATGTCGTCGGTGGCTTCCTGAATACCGATTATGTCGGGGGATTCTCCGTCGATAAGCGCCTTTATAAGAGGCTGGCGGTTTGTAAATGAGTTTACTCCGTCGTTGGGGAGGGGAATGCGGATATTGAGAGTCATTACTTTGAGATTCATTACATTTCTCCTTTGTTTTTATTGTTTTCATTTAAAATAGGTTCGAAAAATTCACCCACTTCTTTGAGGTAGGTTGCAACATCAGCGGGATAAGCCAGACCGTGTCCCGCGCCGTGAACGGTTATAAGCTTTTTGTGGCTTGTGCAAACGGCATGATTTTTAACACTCATGTCGTACGGCACGTATCTGTCGTCGTCTCCGTGAATAAAAAGGACGGGGATCTTTGCATGTTTCAGCGATTCTATGGGAGAGGTTTCGTCAACGTCAAAATGACCGAAGATGCGACCGCCAAGTCTTGCAAAGGGATAGAGAAGTCGCGGCGGAAGCCCCATTTTTTTCATGACTGTCATGATTATTTCTTTAGCCGAGGTATATCCGCAATCGGCAAGTGCTCCGACCACATTCTCGGGAAGCTCTGTTCCTGCAGCTATCATGACGGTAGCAGCGCCCATTGATATGCCCGTAATGATTATTTTTGCATCTTTATCTATATGATCGATAGTGAATCTTACCCAATCGGCACAGTCGCGGCTTTCGTTGATCCCAAAGGTAACTATGTCTCCCTCGCTCTCACCGCTTCCTCTGTGGTCGACGATAAGCGCATTTCTGCCGAGAGCGAAGCAACGCATGACCGCGCCGCAAAGATCTCGCTCTCCCGAACCTTGATAGCCGTGAAAAAGTATTTCTATGGGAGCGCCTTTTTTGTGTTCGTAGTATTTACCGCGAAGAGTTAAGCCATCAAAAGAGGTTATGCTCACTTTGCGGTGTGGTGTGGCGCGAGTCTCTTTTATCCACTCGCGTATCTGCTCTCGGTAAGCGTCGTAAACACGTCCCTCGAGAATGGGATAACCCTCCTCGTCCAGCTTGTGTTTGTCTCTGTTAGCTCTAAATATCTTTAGAAAGCAGATGTATGAGGTCATCAATACCGCCGCCAAGAGAAAAATGGCGACAGGTATGAAAATGTATAAAAAGATCATTGCTTTCTCCTTCTGTGAATCTTTGAATATATTTTATCATTATTGATAAAAAAGTCAAGAGGGTTATGACGTTTTGCGGGAAGAAATTTTTGTTTTATAAAAGAAGACCGAGGTCTATCCTTTTCGGGTAGACCTCGGTAATTTTATTGAAATTTGATCATTTTATAAGTCCATATCCGCCTGCGTATTTGCTGACGTCGGAGGCGACGACGAATACTTTATTGTCACAGAGGTGACGGATCTCTTTAAGTGCTTTTGGCATTTCCTTTCTGGGAAGGACGATAAGTATCATATTCATTTTGTCGGTAGAACCTCTGCCCTCGAATACGGTAAAGCCTTTGCCTTGTTCCTTAAGGTATGCCACGATCTTTTCGGTGCTTTCGTCATTTGCGATAAGCTCAAGGGTTGACGTTCCGAGTGCTATCTTGCTTTCAATGGAAGAGCCGATAAAGAGTCCCGACGCGTAGCCGATACAGTAGAAGAGAAGAAGGAGCAGATTATCACCGAGGGTGGTTATCATGGTCGATATAACAAGTCCCCAGATGGTACATTCAAGAAAACCGAGTCCAGCGGCTTTGAGTCTCTGTCCTTTGACCATCATGCAGGTCTTGAGGGACTGTATAGATATTTCTACTATTTTTGCGATGCAGATTATAATGCAAACGAAAGCGGGGTGTATGGACGATAAAATTTCCGACATGGTATCTCCTTTAAATAACACAAAAAATACAGGCGTAAAGCACGCCCATAACTCTATTATATCACAGGATCTCGTATTTGTAAAGAAAAAGTTGTGATAAAAATCAAATTTCAGTTATCTGAACAAAAAAATATTGTAAACTTTTAATAAATTGCCAATTGCAAACAGAAAAAAAGTATGATATAATAAAGACACAAGAAAGGAAGGTACGGTCCAATGAGAATATAAGTTTTTACTCAGATTCTTGAAGAAACGGAAGGTATAGTCCAATGAAAAAGTAGGTTTTGGACTTTAACGAAGGCGTTACTGATTGACGATATTTGAACAACGGTAGAGAGAAGATAGAGAAGAGATAGAAGAAATAAAAGTTCAAAAATCAGTTAAGATTCAGGATCGATCCAAAAACAAATTTCTAATAGGACGCGGCGGCGCAACGCATTGATATAGATTTGAATGCTTTAGGAGAAAGCCAAAGAAAAGTTCGAGTCGTCAGTGTGTAAATGAAGCCTTTGTTGAAAGTCAGACAAATTCGCCCTTACAGAACGGCACAGATAAAAACAAAAGATATCTCCTTTAGAGAAAGCTTTAAAAGCAAAAGAGTGTTTTGAGAGATGTGAACGAAGAAGTGAGAGGCAGACAAGGAAAGAGAGGATTAAAAAAGATGTTAGATATCAAGAGTGAACAGAAGTGACCCTTGATCGTGGTAGTAACCGTGGTCAAGGGTCATTTCTTTTTTTGCATACAAAAACGAGCTCCCTTGTCGGAAGCCCGTCTTTTTTTATTCTTCGTCCATAAAGACCTTTTTGATAGCTTCAAGGTATCCGTATCCATAAAGGCTGTCGGGCTCAAGGTAGCTGCCCTCGGTCCATTCGTTCCAGCTGTTTACCGTTATGAGCGGAGCTCTCATGTTTGGGTGAGAGTCAACGTAAGCTTTGGCAAGTTCAAAGCCCTTCTGAACGTTTTCGGGGGTATTTTCAATACATACCGCAGGGTGAAGCTCCTTATATCTGGGGTTTGCGTCCCAGCCTACCGAGACCTGAGGATAATAGATGGAATTTATGTTCTCGTCGATGAACTTCCATTCCTTCTTTGCGCATTCAAGAAGTTGGAGGTAGGTTGTGGGCTTATAGCCGTCAAATTCAAAGCCGAAGTCGAAGAACTGATAGTGAGTCACGCCGTCAAATCCCGCATTGTTGATAAAGGTAAAGATATCGGTCTTGTCATCGAGCATACGAGACATATATTTTCTGTGTCTGATGGTAAGGTGGAGCTCAAGTCCCGGGAAGCCTGCCTTGACGGTTTCGTTTCTGAAATATTCAAGAGCCTCCATAGTCTCCTTGACACCGCCGAGACCTCTGACAAGATTTTCGATGTCGAAGAGCATGTAGACGGGTTTGCCGTCTATCTTGTAGTAGGATGGGTGTGTGAAGTAATTTTCAATAGTACGTTTTACGATATGGTCAAAGGTCTTTCTGTCGACTGCTCCGTCCCAGATGGGAGTGTGGAGGTCGGCAGTTCTTGTATCCCACTGTGATTCTGCCGTGTGGTTTGCCCACATGAGATAGAACTTTACCTTGTCGTTGTTACGAGCCTTAAGGTATCCGTTGTTGAGGCATTGCTCGAGGAATGGGCGGTTATCATACCAATACCAGTCGTAAATGAAAACGTTTACTCCGTGAGCCGCAGCCGCTTCGATCTGCATTTCCATAACATATGGATCTGCTTCATTCACGTATCCCCAAAGAGGCTTTCTGGGCCAAGCGTGTCCTTCGTATTTTGGCATGGTCGCTTTGACCGTCTGCCATTCTCCGTAGCCCTCGGGCCAGAAGATCCTTGATCTCGGTTCATCTCCCGTATATGCGGGCCATATTATTGCAGCAATATCGTATTTTTTCATGACTTACCTCGCAGTGTTTTTTTTGTTATTTGCTTTCTATCATTTCGTAAAGTTTATAAAGCACGGGCTCAAATCTTGCGCCGTACCAATGATCCTTATCTTTTGCTGTTACTTTTATGCACTCTACCGTAAAGTCAGCAGCGATTGATGAGGCGTCAAGAGGGGATTTTCCTCTGACAAGAGCACCCGTAAATACGGAAGCATATATGTCTCCCGTTCCGTGACAGATGACCGGGAGCCTCTCGTGCTCGTAATATTCGTAATCTCCTTTTTTATAAACGACAACGCCGGTTTTCTCCTTGGAGTAAGAGACACCCGTAAGAATTACCGTACCACAGCCGAGATCTGTGAGTTTTAAGAGAAGAGAGTCGATGTAGGAACGGTCATATTCGGTCTTGTATTCGCTATCGGTAAGAAAACAAGCCTCAGTGATATTTGGTATTATATAGTCGGCTTTTTCGCAAAGATTAGCCATTGCTTTTACAAATTCCGTATCGAATCCGGGGTAAAGCTTACCGTTGTCTGCCATTGCGGGATCTACTATCTTGAGCGTTCCTTCGCCGGAACATTCTGCAAAGATATCCGCTACGTAACCTATCTGCTTTGCGCTTCCGAGGTAACCGGTATATATTGCATCAAAGGAGATACCCTCCTTTTTCCAGTGGTCCTTTATTGCGGGAATGTCTTCAGTAAGATCTCTGAAGGTGTATCCTTTAAAGCCTGATGTGTGTGTAGAAAGGACTGCAGAGGGAAGGACGCAGGTCTCAATGCCACATGCCGAAATTACGGGAAGAGCGACCGTGAGAGAGCATTGTCCCACGCAGGAAATATCCTGTATCGTGAGTATCTTTTTGAATTGCATATGGATCCTCCAAATTTCAGAAGCAATAATTTTATCTTATTATATTATATCACCGAGAAGAGTCCCATTCAATAAAAAAGTGTTAATTTTTTTATTTAAAAATATTAAGCAAAAGGAGAAAAAAAGTAAGACGGGATACATTTTTATTATTGGTATTGACACCGTATAAAAAAAGTGTTATAATGTCGCAAACGTAAAAATCTTGAAAAAGAAGGTTTAAAAATGGTATTTTCTAAAATAAAAAGCGCCAGTTTTAATAATGGAAACAATTCTTCCTTTGCTTCACATAGATGTGAATATCTGCTATGTCTTGCCCTTGATGTAGGAGAGGGGATTTTAAAGAATGGCGGAGAGATAAGCAGGGTCGAGGATACCGTAAGCAGAATATGCAGAGCATATGGGGCGATACACGTGGAGGTATTTGCAATACCGTCTGTCATTATAGCGTCGATACGAATGGAGGACGGGGAATATTCATCACAGACAAGACGTGTGTACGGCTCGGAAAACAATCTTTCCAAAATCGAAGCTTATAGTGATATTTCCTATAACGTTTGCAAGAAATGTCCTCCTCTTGAGGAGCTGGACGAAATGATACGCAACCAAAAAAGGAAAAAAACGTTGCCTTTTGCTATTGTTTTTTTGGGATACATGTTAGCGTCGGGCAGCTTTGCCGTTTTTTTCGGCGGCAGCTTACGCGATGGAATAGTCGGAGCATTGATAGGTGCTGTTTTTGCACTGCTTGAATGCACGTCCCTCGGACGTATAAATCAACTTGCAAGAACCGCTCTTGAATCCTTTGTGGGTGGAATGATGGCACACTTGTCGGTGTTGGCGGGGCTTGGGCAGAACGTCGATTTTATAATGATAGGAACAGTAATGTTACTGATTCCCGGGGTTGCGTTCGGTACATCTTTGAGGGATCTGTTGTACGGAGATTTTCTGGCAGGCTCAATAAAAATGGTACAGGTCGTACTCATAGCCCTTATGATAGCCTTCGGCTACCTATTATCCTCTTTTGTTATGGGAGGTGTTGTGTAATGCTTTCGGAACTTCTGACGCTTTCATTCCTCATAAAGCTTGTGACGGCTATGCTTGGAACTCTTGGATTTGCTCTTATATTCAGATCGAGAGTAAAAAATCTTCCCATAGATATTGTTGGCGGTGGGCTTACTTATGTCATATATTTTTGCGTAGAGATTGCGATCGGCTCGCTTTTCGGTGCCGCGTTCATCTCATCGGTAGTTGCTGCGGCGTTTTCTGAAATTACCGCAAGGATAGTTCACGCACCTGCAACCGCATTTTTTCTGCCGTGTATCATTCCTACTGTACCGGGAAGCTACATTTATTATTTCATGACGTACCTGATAACCAAAAATTACGACGATTCTATCCACTATCTCGGCGAATGTGCCGTTATCGGTATCGGAATTGCGGGCGGAGTGTTCGCGGTGTCTATCTTCATAGATATTTTTTCGGTCATTAAAGACTCGGTATCAAAGAAAAGAGACAAGGCAGAGAAATAAAAACTATGTGTAAATTTTTTCAAAATATACTTCCCTTCAGAAAATGTTTATGTTATAATGCTAATATAAGGAAAAGTTAAGGGAGGTAATTTATGAAAAAGTTTACTAAAAGAGTATTTTGCACGTTTATGTTTCTTGCCATTGTCTTTGGAGTGCTGACTACTGCTGTTCTTTCTCTGTCCGCACTGGATATAAACAACAGAGAAGAAGGACTTATGGTGGCAACGCTTAACAATGTAGAGCTTGACGGTGTATTGGATTTTAAGCCAAGTACCTCTCATACTTACGTTACCGACGGCTCTGGAACCTCAACGGGATATATCTCAAAGCCCGGAACTCCCCATGAGTCTGAATATACTATGGATATTGAGCTTATCAATGCGTATGTCGGTGTGGCATATGACCTTGACGAAAAAGAGATCTATATAGCGTTTTTGGGAAAACAGGCTCTTTCAAAGGCTGAGATAGAGATCGGCGGAGCTTATTACAGTGTAGATATTCCAAATGAAACTGTCGAGAGCAGGAGTGGTGGCGGACGTGCAATATCGTCGTCGGACGGATATATTTGCGAAATAGCATTACCCATGCTCGATATGAAATTTGAAGCTCTTGAAAGAGGAGTCGGAACAGATATTGAGATAGAACTCGTAGGAGATGATACCTTCTTCTTCGACGGAAAGCTTCTTCTTTCCGAATATTCGTCAGGCTTTTCTTATAACGCGACAAGCCGTCCCGCGAATCCTGTTAAGAGCTCGGGCGTTATAGAGAACACTGACGGATCGTTTGAGATCTCAAATTACGGCGGTTACACAAATACAAGGGAATATGCAACGTTTTCCGGGATCACGACCGTCAAGGAAGATATGCTGATAAAGATGGACATTAACGTAAAAAATTTGCCATTTTCCAATGTTGGAGATGCGGCAAATGATGGACCTTCCGCTTGGACATCTATAAAAACACCAAGAATATGGCTTGCGTTCAAGCACAGATTTGAAGAAAGTCTTTTCTGCAATATTCAAAATACCGCAAATTTCGGACTTGTGTTGAACGTGCATTTCAACTATTATGACCAATACTTGAATAACATAAAAAGTTACACAACGATTATTCTTGATAGGGAAGTAAATGAAGAGTTCACCCTTGAGCTTCAATGGAATGAAGACGAATCGCTTTACGTTTACGTTGACGGCGAATATAAGGGAGAGGTAATAAACGCCTTGAATGTTGACAACACATTGGGAAAGGTCTCGGGAGTTCTGTTTTTCAATACTCAATGGGGTGAGATGACTTATTCGAATGAAAGCATACTTGTTGATTACGGAAACGTTTCGGTCCGCGAGGTGTCCTCGGATTTTGACACGACAGAATATCTGAATCTTCTTGCAAACGTTCCGGTGATAGATGAAAATGACGGTGAAAACGAAGGGGAAGAGTCAATCTCCGAGAATAAGGAAGAACCGAAAAAGAAGGAAAAGCGATTCGAATATGAAGAAGCGGCTCCCGCGGGATGCTTGGCTTCGGTTTCGGGTGTGTCCTCAGCAATAGCTGTTATCTCGGCTCTTCTTGCAGTGACCGTTAAGAGAAAAAAGGAAGATTAATATACAAATAAAAAGCTGACCGACTGCTTTATGCAGCTCGGTCAGCTTTTTTTAGTCGGTCTTTTTTTGAGAAGGACCTTATAATGTATATTAACAGCAGAGTTCCGAGTATTGGAAACACAGCGGTTATGACTGTACCCGTTCTGAGCCCTATCTCGTCAGGAGTCATGCCGGAGGTTTGACTGAGCTCTGTGGCAAATCTGCTTGACGATACTTTATCGACGATAATTCCCATAAGCTGAGGTGCTACCGATGCTCCCATGTCTCCGCTTGCTGCCATGAGCGCATATGCTGCAACTCCCGGGGTGTGTATCTTTTGCTCCATGAGAATAAGCGTTCCGGGCCAGAGCATCGAGGTGAAAACTCCCAGGAGAATACAGGCTATAAACGAGAGGACGATAGCACTTGACGACCCAGCTACTATATAGCACACGGCAGCTCCTATCATACTGATAAGGAGTGTTTTTGATATATCGGGAGAAAATTTCGCATACAGAACTCTTGTGACTGCCAAAAGGAGCGCGAATATCGCAAGTCCCATAATGTCTCCAACCGCTTTGGGTATCTGAAGTGCTTTTTCCATAAAGCCAGATATCCAGTTAGTCATGGTGTTTTCGGCAGCGCTTCCGAGGAAGATACATATAACGCACAATGCGATTATCTTTCCTCTTCCACCCGTGCTATTTGTGTTGTTTTCGGTGTTTACGTTGGGTGTGGGTGATATTGTAAACAGTATCGAGGCAATAACGGGGAGACAGGCGAAAAACAGGGCTAGATAGAACCAATTTTTAGTTGTGAACAAAAGGAAGAATATTGAGCTTATAAGTACTGAGCCCACTACTCCCCAACCGTAAAGAGAGTGCAAGAGGCTCATATCCTTTTCGGGATGCTCCGAGGGGATAGCCGCGACGAGAGGACTTAGAAGCACCTCTCCAAGTCCCGCCGCCATAGAGAACACCACAGTTCCGACGATAAGTCCTACTATTGCGTATTGGGGAGCGAAACGGGGAACGAGTGCGTATATCAGAAGACCGAGAGATGTAAGCAGAGGCATTACACGGACGGTCGCCCGTATATTAAATAATCTTGAAAAAAAGGTAAATATAAGGTCTATTGTCATCTGAGTGAAGAAGTTCACAAGCACGAGACTACCGAGCAGGGTATAGGATATACCGTAAGTTTCATGGAAGGTCGTGAAAAGCATTGACGGAAGAACAAAGACCGACGCCATTGAAAGATATGAAAAAAAGCAGGCGTATCTTGTTAGTTTGTAATTTGGTTGAGCCATTCTTACCTCCGTGGTTTTTATTTTAAAAACAATTAAAATCAATAGGAATTATAGCATGTTTTTTTATATTTGTCAATAGAAAAACTTAAATGTTAAAGCATTGACCTAAATGATAGTAGCTTTGTATCTTGACATGCAGACATAATAAATGTTATAATAAAGGTGTATATATTTTTGGAGGTAAAACATGGAATATTTCTCTTTTAACGATAAAGAAATGTCGGTGCAAATGAATAAGCTCGACACTCCGTATCCTTGGGTGAACTACCTGACAAATACGAGACTTACTGCAATGATATCTCAAGCGGGTGGCGGTTTTTTGTGGTACAAAGTTCCTGCCAAGATGAGAATTACGAGATACAGATATAATCAGGTGCCGTCGGACACGCCCGGATTTTATATTTACATAAAGGATAAGAGCGGAAAGGTCTGGTGTCCTACATTCCAACCCATGAACGACAAGGAAACAGAAAGATATTCTGTTCACCGTCCCGGCGAGACTATCTTCTATGCAAAGAACGGTAAGGATGAGGCTATTCTTTCTATGTATATCCCGCCGTATCACGATGTACTTGTATGGGAGCTTACTGTTAAAAACGGCGGCAGATGCAAAAAGGAATATGACGTATACGCATATGCGGAGCTTTCGCAGTTCGATTGGGAGCTTGAGCAGAAGTTCGGATATTATTGGCAGCATATGCTCAGTACAAAGTTCGATAAGGAAGAACAGACTTTGTTTTATCTTTACAACCGTTATTCAGACGATTATCTGAGAAAGACTTCTCCTCTCGTATATTTTGCATCGGATATGCCCGTAAAGAGCTTTTGCGGAGACCGTGACGCATTCATTGGGAATTACAGAAACGAGATGTCACCTGTGGGAATAGAGTGCGAGTGTCTTTCAAATGATGAGATACAGTCGGGAAATCCCTCAGCCGTGCTTCAGGTTGCGGTGGGCTGTGAGGCTCATGGAGAGGCGAGAGTGAACTTTTTCCTTGGGGCTTCCGAGGGTGTCCTTGTTGATTACGATAAGGCGAGAGAAAATGCGCTGAAGACCATTCACCAGCTTCGCGACAAAGATTTTCTTGCAGAGCAGAAGAAGGCGCTCTATGATAGATATGAGAAGCACTTTTCTCATTTTAAGTGCGAGATACCCGACAAGACGAGCGAGAGACAGATAAATATCTGGGGACCGCTTAACGCTCTCCAGTTCTCGCTCCTGCATCAGACACCTCAACCAAGCGCGCCCGGAACGAGAGCTATCGGTATACGAGACAAGGCTCAGGCACTTATGCCTCTTGTTTATCGTTCACCAGAGGGTGTAAAAGAAGGACTTTTGTATCTTCTTTCGCATCAATATGTAAACGGAGCGATATCCCACGGTATCAACGGTATAATGAACGAGTTCGGAACACCCGGAAAGTACCGTTATGAGTCTCTTAAGAGTGACGATAATCTGTGGCTGCCTTTCCTTGCGTATTCGGTGGCTGCGGAGAGCGGTATCGAGTATCTTGACGAGGTGATACCCTTCAGCGACCTTGAGGGAAACAGAGCTGACGAGAGCGGAAGTGTTTGGGAGCATCTTATGAGGACTATAGAGTTTACCCAGAGCCATCTCGGTGAACACGGGCTTCCTCTTATGCTTGACGGCGACTGGAACGACATTATAAGCAAGTTCTCTAAAGAAGGACGCGGAGAATCGGTATTTGCTGCTGAGCAGTATGTAGCGTCTCTCGGAAAGATGATAGAAATGGCAAAGGCTCTTGGCAAGGAAAGCGATGCCGAGAAGCTTTGCGAGTATAAAGCTCAGCAGATAGAAAACATAGAAAGATCTGCGTGGAACGGAAAATGGTGGTACAGATGTTTCGATGATAACGGAATGCCTATCGGAGCAGAAAATGACGAATTCGGAAAGCTTTGGCTCAATCCTCAAAGCTGGGCTGTTATCTCAGGAATCGGAAGCAACGAACAGAATGACAGCGCGTGGAGCGCGGTTGAAAATATGCTTGACACAGGTTGCGGACTTCAGCTTCTTACTCCGGGATTCAAGACATATCCCGACGTAAAAGAGCCCTTCAGTCCGTATAACCCAGGAACAGGTGAGAACGGAGCTATCTTCTGCCATGCTCACACATGGTCGATAATTGCTGAAGCCAAGAGGAGAAATGCCGAGAAGGCATGGAAATATTATACCGACCTTATTCCCGCAAATCTGCATAAGACTCTTGGAACAGAGACCTACAAGTCCGATCCTTACGGTTGGGTAAGTAATATTGTAGGACCTGAGAACTCGAAGCACGGTTGGGGTAACGTTATACGTCTTACGGGCACATGCTCATGGATGAATATAGCGGCTACTCAGTATCTGCTTGGTGTAAGAACCACCCTTGCGGGAGTCAAGCTCGACCCGTGTATCCCTGCGGAATGGGAGAGCTTTAAGGTAGAGAGAGACTATCTTGGTACAAGGCTTGATATTACCTTCAAGAATCCCGATCGTGTAAGCTGCGGAGTTGTTTCCTACGAAATAGACGGTGTGGAATATAAGACAAATATTATTCCCAAGGAGATCCTTGGCGGTAAAGATACGGTAAAGGTCACCGTAAATATGGGATAAACAGAGGCTGTCTCAAATGCAAATTTGAGACAGCCTTTTGATATTTTATTAATGGAAAAACGTACAATTTAAAGGGGCGTTATGTTATTTGCCAACGCAGAATTTTGAGAATATCTCGCCTACGATCTCCTCTCCTATCTCTCTGCCACCAACCTCTCCGAGAGCCGACATTGCGCTTTCGATATTAACACAGCATAGATCAAGGGGGATATCTGCCTCGAGAGAGGCAAGGGCAGAGTCAAGTATTTCTGTGGCGGAAGAGATAGCGGCAAACTGACGCGCTCCCGTAACTATGGGATCTGTCGTTACGTCGATATCTCCGTCTATAAACATTTCCTCAAGTGTCGCCTTGAGAGAATCGAAGCCGTCACCTCTCATTGCCGAGATGTGTATTGAGCGTTCGAACAGCTTTTCGAGTTCGGTCATGTCGCACTGAACGGCAAGATCGGATTTGTTGAAAATTGCGATGGCGGGAATCCCAAGCTCTTTTATCTTTTCTGCAAGAGCAATATCCTCGCTCTCAAGCTCACGGGAGGAATCGAAAACGGCAAGGGCGAGAGAAGCGTTCTCAAGCTCATTCATGGCTCTCTCGATTCCTATTTCCTCGACTCTGTCAGAGGTGCTTCTGATTCCTGCGGTGTCGCAAAGACGGAGCGTTACACGTCCCACCGTTGCGGTATCCTTTAATATGTCTCGTGTGGTTCCTTCTATATCGGTAACTATAGCCGCCTCATATCCGAGAAGTCTGTTATATACCGAGCTTTTTCCCGCGTTTGTTTTTCCGCAGATAACCGTGGGTATTCCTTCTCCCATAGCTCTTCCTGTTTTATAGGTGGACGCAAGCTTTTGGGTGTCGAGGAGGGCTTCCTTTACGGCAGAGCATATCTCCTCTCGGCTCATCTCGCTGAGGTCCTCGTCGGGAAAGTCGATGGCGGCGTAAATACTTGTAAGGGTATTTTTTAGCGAATCGTATATGCTTTGAGTTTTATTTCGCAGCTTTCCCTTCATGCCGTTTCTGGCAAGAGAGAGTTGGCCCTCTCCTGTGGCTTCAAGAAGGTCACCCAGAGCTTCCGCTTGGGTAAGGTCCATTTTTCCGAAGACGAAGGCTCTTCTTGTAAATTCACCTGCGGTGGCGGCTCTTGCTCCTGCACAGAGCGCTGAGGACAGTACTTTTTCGGTAATAAGTATTCCTCCGTGACAGCTTATCTCGACCGTATCCTCTCCCGTAAAGGAGTGAGGGGCACGGAAAACTACCGCCATTCCGTCGTCAATATCCTCACCGTCGGGGTAGGATAGTATCTGCCCGTAAGTCATATGTGAGGAGGAAATAGAGGACAGCGCCTTTCCCGATACGGAACGGAATATTTTACTTCCTATCTCTATGGCATCAGAGCCCGATATTCTTATTACTGCTATGCCGCCCTTGCCCCAGGGAGTGCTTATGGCGGCTATCGTATCTATAAGTTCCATTTGTTTTATTCCTTTTTTATAAAAAGATAGGGGGTGTTACGCGTCGTAGCGGAACACCCCCGAACTTTACGAATTACTCAGCGTCAACAGCTTCCTCGAGTTCAGCCTCTTCAGCGTCCTCGATAGCGATATCGCAATCCTCGCACTCATCAAGGAGATCATCGCAATCATAAACGATGTCCTCTGTGTACTTCTTGATAAGCTTGTAGATAACAAAAGCAATTGCGGAAGCAGCAGCTACGCAAGCAACTGTGATGGCAATGATCTTGCCGTAATTTGTTTCTTTCTTTCTGAAAAAGTTCATTTTATAATCCCCCTTGTAAAAATTTCATTATCTTTGTAATTATAGTATATCACATTTTTTGAAAAATGCAATAGGAATGAAGATTTATTTTAAAAAAATTAATATTTTTTTCTGTAATTTCTTTTTGAGTGTGGGGATCGGAGGATGGAAGAAGAAAAAATAAAAAAATTTATCAAACCCCTTTATTTTGCGTCGGAAATCTGTTATAATTATAATACTATTTTGTTTGTTCGGAGGATCTATGACTTATAACGAGATATGCATGGCGCTGGCAGAAGCCGAAATTGAAAATAACCGCGGAGAAGCCGCGATGCTTATCTGTCACTACTGTAATATAAATAAGGCAGAGCTTCTTCGGATGCACGATACGGACTTTGACTCGCCCGAGCTTGAGGAAGCGGTCATAAAAAGGTGTAATCATTATCCGCTGCAGTATCTTCTCGGATATTGGAGCTTTTGCAACGAGACCTACCGAGTAAATGAGAACACTCTCATTCCTCGGGCTGATACCGAGAGACTGGTAGAGTTGGCAATAAAAAATCTTCCCGAAAAAGCAAGATTTATCGATCTTTGCACGGGAAGCGGCTGTATTGCAATATCTACTCTTGCCGCAAGAGGAGATTGCAGAGGTGTGGCAGTAGATCTTTACGCGGAGGCTCTTGACATGGCGGCAGAGAACGCCGAGACAAACGGAGTAGGAGAAAGACTTGGTTTTTTACGTGCAGACGTACTTGCTCCCGAATTTATGGAGGAGCTTGGGACTTTTGACTGCATACTTTCAAATCCACCGTATATCGAATCGGCAGAGATAGCAGGTCTTGCAGAGGAGCTGTCTTACGAGCCGAAGACCGCTCTTGATGGTGGAGATGACGGACTTGATTTTTATCGTGCTATAATCGGTGGGTATGGAAAATATCTCAACAGAGGAGGAATGATGCTTCTGGAGATAGGCTGGGATCAGGCAAAAGCCGTTTCACACATAGCAGCTGAGAACCGTTTTCGCTGTGAGGTATTCAAGGACTACGGTGGAAACGACAGGGTAGCGTTGCTTACTGTTGCAGAGAGAAAAAACGACATGGTGGACATAGCCGCCGAGTTGTAACGCATAATCTTTTCAAGCATAAAATGTATTGAAGCAACTATCTGAATAGATCGGTTTAGCGAAGGGAGGATCGCTTTGAATATACTTGTTCTTGCGGGAGGTCTGTCTCCCGAACGAAACGTGTCTTTGACATCGGGAAGGCTTATTACAGAAGCACTCAGACGTCGCGGACATAAGGTGCGCATGAGAGACGTTTACATGGATGTTGATAATAAAGAAGATGGTGAGTGGGATGACGGAGCGGTAATATGGGCAGATCCTGCTACCCCTCCTGATCTTGAGCAATTAAAGAAAGAGGCGGGAAAGGGAGAGTCGCTTATCGGAGAGGGCATACTTGAGCTGTGCAAGGCGGCAGACGTGGTATTCCTTGCTCTTCACGGAGCTATGGGAGAGAATGGACAGCTTCAGGCAACTCTTGATGTTCACGGAGTAAAATACACGGGATCGGGATATGCGGGAAGTCTTCTCGCTATGGATAAGGATATTTCCAAGAAGCTTTTGCGCTCCGCAGACATACCCACACCCGATTGGTTGAGGGTAGATACGCACGTCGAGCTTGATATGAAAAAGATAATTTCGACAGTTGGACTTCCCGCAGTGGTAAAGCCTTGCTCTTGCGGCTCAAGTGTTGGTGTGTCCATAGTCGATGCCGAGGAAGAGCTTGAAAGAGCTATAAAAGAGGCGGCAGTCTTTGAGAGATATATCCTTGTGGAGAGAAAGATATCGGGCAGGGAATTTACCTGCGGATTCGTTGACGGAAGGGCGTTGCCTCCCGTTGAGATAATTCCCAAAAAAGGATTTTACGATTATAAAAACAAATACGTTGCGGGAGCTACCGAGGAGATATGTCCTCCCATCTTGTCGGAGGAAGAAGAGACTGACATCTATTCTCTTACCGAGAGAGGTTTTGAGACGCTGATGCTTCGGGGGTACGCAAGGTTCGATTACATACTTGACAGCGACGGTATGTTCTGGTGTCTTGAAGCAAACACGCTTCCCGGTATGACACCAACGAGCCTTTTGCCCATGGAGGCGGAGGCTGTCGGTATTTCCTATGATGAGCTTTGTGAGAAGCTTGCTCTTCTTGCACTGAAAAAATAAAAACGAAGTGAGCCGAGATATTCGGCTCACTTTTTATATTATATATGGAAAAATTTTGAGAAAACTATTGATTTTATCTATCGTTTGTGGTATACTGCAACAAAGCGTATAAATCTCGAGTAAATAAAATTTTATACGAAAAAACGAAACATTTTTAAAAGTCTTTTAGGAAGACGAGAGAAAGGAATGTCAGTTATGAAAAAATGGACAAAGGAAGGCTTTGAGGCCTTCAGAAAAGGTACATTTGGAAACAGTGGACAGAACATCTACGTTTCAAAGAATGGTGTCCTTCAGAGAATCTTCAACATGGATATTGACGGAAACGGCCATCCCGATATCCCCTTCGCAAACTCGCACAGAGCAGGTGAGCGTCAGGCGATAAAGGTATTCAAGGAGTTCCCCTCCTTTGAGAAGTTTGATCTTCTTGCTACAAACGGCCCCGCTGACGGTATCGTTTGTGACCTTAACGGCGACGGATACGATGACGTGGTTATCGTATGTCAGGGTAACGGAACACACGCAGACCTTGAGTCTGTTATTTACTACGGCTCCGAGCAGGGACTTACAGAGGACTTTAGAAGCTACCTCTATACTCCCGGCGGTTGCGATGTGACCGTTGGTGACTACAACGGTAACGGCAAGAAGGATATTTGCTTTGTTTGTGTTAATGTCCTCAAGATATTCACACAGGACGACAGAGGATTCAACACCGCTGATTCTTACTCCATAGAGCTTGACAAGAACATAGATACAGTATTTACCACAGACCTTAACGGCGACGGATATTCCGATATCTACGCAAAGCTTAAGGACGGCTCCGCAGTAGTTTTCTGGGGAAGCGCTGACGGCATAAAGGCAGACAACTTTACTCAGTTCTATTGCTCCGGCACCGAGGCTACCGAGCTTGTCGGAACTACCGCATCGAGAGCGGGAGTTTATCAGGAGTGGAGAACGACCGTTGTTGATATCGACGGCGTTAAGTACTGCTTCTGCGCAGATGAAAACAACGCGTATTTCTACGCATACGATAAGGGCGAATTCAAACTTGCTTTCTCTATCCCTTGCGCAAACGCAAAGTTCGCTGCAGCATACGATATTGACGGCGACGGACACGAGGATATCGTTCTCCTTTGCTCCGTAAAGGACAGAGACACAACTGTTGAGTCTTATATCTTCTGGAACAAGGACGGCAAGTTCGGCGACGAAAAGCTTGCGTTTACAACCGCTAACGCTCGTACCGCAAACTTTACCGTTGTAGACGGAAAGACCGTAATGTCGGTCGCTCAGACAGGTAATACCAACACTCTTAACGTTCCTTGCCTCTTTATGACCTTTGAGGGCAGAAGCATTGCGAACATCGAAAAGGTAGAGGGCGAGGACTGTCCCAGAATACTCTTCGGAGACTTCAAGGGCGACGGAAAGAAGCAGTGCGTATTTGTTCAGCACGAGTGGGCTGACAGAGTTCGCGGCGACGAAGAGATATACATCTTCATGGGCGACGAGAATGGATACGACGCTAACAGACGTCTTGAGCTTCTCGGTATGTCCGGAGTTGACACTCACATTGCTGACTACAACGACGACGGACGTCCCGACGTACTTATCATAAACTGTAACGAAAGCCTTATGCATGAGGATATTCCTTCGTATCTCTATTACATGGACGAGAAGGGCGAGTATCCCAAGGATCTTATGAAGGAGATTCCCACCATCCGTGCTCACGGTGCGGCAGTCGGCGACTTCTCGCACTCCGGATATCTTGATATCGTTACCGGTGGTATTCTCAACAGAGAAGTTCGTATTCTCCGCGGCGGTCCTGACGGATATAGCTTGAAGAATATGGACAGAGTCGTATTCGGTCCTAATGAGAACGATTCTTATGAGCCTATTGCCGCTCTTGAAGCCGTTCCCGGCTACGGCATTGCCGAAGAGGAGATGGCAAACCTCAAGAAGTGGGGTCAGGTCAGATGGATGTATGCCGCAGACTTTAACGGAGACGGTTGGCTCGACCTTTTCGTTTCTAACATAGGCTCACAGCATGCTTATATACTTTGGAACGGTCCTGAGGGCTTCTCGATAGACAGAAGCACAGCTCTTAATGCTGAGGGTGCTATCAGCGCTAACGTGGCTGACCTTAACAAAGACGGTTATCCCGATCTTGTTATCGGTTGTCACTATACTCCTTCCAAGGCGTTCCGCTATGAAACTTTCCTTATCATTTATTGGGGCGGCCCTGACGGATATCAGGAGCACAGAAAGACAATGCTTCCTGCATACGGCGCAAATGCGGTCTCTATCGGTGACTTCAACGGAGACGGTTGGCTTGATATTTATGCATGCTCCTATAATAATGGACGCTTCAGAGACCTTGAAAGCTATATCTACTATAACGACAACGGTCACTTTAATTTCAAGAACAAACAGGTTATCTGGACTCATTCGGGAAGCGGATGTATCGCGGGTGACTTTAACGGCGACGGATACTGCGACCTGGCTCTTGCGTCTCACAAGGACGAGGGTGACCACAGAACTACCTCCTATATTTATTGGGGAAGCTCTAAGGGTATCACCGAGGAGGGTAAGGTAGAGGTTCCTACCTACGGACCTCACGGAATGAGTACTATTGACCCCGGTAACATGATGGACAGAGGGGACAAAGAGTACTATATCTCTGAATCCTATGACGCTCCTTCGAATACAGCCTCCATCAGCTACGAGGCAGAATTCCTCAGCACTTCCTGGCTTGAGCTTGAGTACCGCACAGGTGCTTGCGACAAGTGTCTTGAGAAGGCAGAGTGGAAGAAGGTAGAGGCAGGCGAGAAGTTCACTGTCGAGGGCAAGATGCAGTACAGACTCGCTCTCTGCGCTAAGTGTGCTTGCGGAACTCCCAGAATCTCTAAAGTAGAGGTCACATTCGAATAATTCTCAAAAATTACGCCCCGCAAAAGATATTATCGTCTTCTGCGGGGCGAACTTTAAAGGATAGAATGATATGAAAGAAACGATAAAAAAGATAGATATTCACGCTCACGTGGCGAATCATTACAGAAGCACCCCATCGCTTATAAAGATAGACGATAATGAGCTTATAGAGATGTATGATAAGCTCGGAATCGAAAGAGGAGTGCTTTTACCCATAGTTTCTCCTGAAGGCATGGAAAGTCCTATGACCAATGAGGAGATAATAAAGAGTGTGGAGAGACATGGGGACAGGTTTTCATGGTTTTGCAACGTAGACCCCAGAGCCTGTTCAAATAGCCCTACATCTAAGCTTGGAAAGCTGCTTGAGCATTATAAGGCGCTCGGTGCTAAGGGAGTTGGAGAGATAACGGCAAATATTTATTTTGACGACCCCAAGACAGATAATCTTCTATCATGCTGTGAGGAGTTAGATATGCCTGTGCTGTTTCATTTAAATCCAAGCTTTGTCGGAAGCTATGGAGTCGTTGACGGGCTGGGACTTCCGAGACTTGAAAAAATGCTGAAGAAGCACAGAGAGCTTACGTTCATAGGACATTCGGCAGCATTCTGGAGCGAGATATCGGCAGATAATACCGAAGAGATAAGAAACGGATATCCCAAGGGCAAGGTAACGGAGGGCAGGCTTGCCACGCTTCTGCGCGAGAATGAAAACCTGACGTGTGACCTTTCGGCAGGAAGCGGCGCAAACGCAATGATGAGGGATAGGGAATACGCAGCTAAATTCCTTGCTGAATTTGGTGACCGCGTAATGTACGGCTGTGACATTGGAAGTCAGGCAAATACTCACCCCTTTACGTTCTCGGATTTCCTTGAGAGCATGAGAGAGAGCGGTGAGCTTTCGGAGGAAAATTACCGTAAGATTTGCAGGGAGAACGCCGAGAGATTTCTTGAGTTGTAATTTTATAGAATAAAAGGCAATATCAAACCAATTTTTCGGAACGATATTGCCTTTTTGACGCGTAACCTTGTAAAGATATTTTATTTTGACTTGACACTTTCTCTGTATTATGTTAAACTTTTATAAAGACAATAGGAGGAATTTATATGAAAAAAGAGGTTTTAGTTATATTTAAAACACATCTTGATATTGGATTTACCGATTATTCGGAGAATGTGCGAAAAAGATATCTCGATGGGTATATACCAAACGCTATAAAGGTTGGATATGAGCTTCGCGGTTCTGACACCCCATTTGTTTGGACGGTGGGCTCATGGCTGATATGGCAGGCGCTGAAAAGTGACAGCGACGGAAGCGTGGAGAGGGCGATAAAAGATGGGTTACTCCGTTGGCACGCGCTGCCCTTTACGACTCATACCGAGCTTATGAACAAAACTCTGTTTGAATATGGCGTGAGCATATCGAGGAAGCTTGACGAGCGTTTTGGACTTGAGACTGTCGGTGCGAAAATGACAGATGTTCCGGGACACACGGTAGGTATGATACCGATACTTAAGGCAAATGGAGTTGAATTTTTGCATCTTGGAGTAAATCCCGCGACTCCTCTGCCAAGCGTTCCTCCCGTTTTTAAATGGAAATGGGGAGAGGACGAGATCACTGTTATGTATCAGGGCGACTATGGCGAGGACATGGAGTTTGACGATTTTATAGTTTCCTTTGCACATACTGGAGATAATCTCGGTCCTCAGTCCCCCGACGTTATCGTTAAGGTCTACGAGGAACTGCGCAAGAAGTACCCTAATTGCGATATTCACGCGGCAACAATAGACGATCTTGCGAGAAGGGTGAGAGGACTTAAGGAGTTGCCTGTTATCGAAAAAGAGATAGGAGATACGTGGATACACGGTGCGGGAACAGATCCTCAGAAGATGTCGAGATATAGACGGCTTTTGCGTGAGATTGAGGATATGGACGATATATCTGCAGACCTGACAGATAGTCTTCTTTGTGTCCCGGAGCATACTTGGGGAATGGACGTAAAGACACATTTCCCTCTCAAAGAGCCATATACCCATAAGGAGCTTGAAGCTGTAGCCGATGAGAGAGAAAAAATAGAGCGCTCCTGGGAAGAGCAAAGAGACTATGTCAGAAAAGCAGAAGAGCTTTTGGGCGTAGTATCTGAATATCCTGTTGAAAAGTATGATCTTACGCTTTATACCGAAACGGAAATTCCCGACGAGATCGATTACGAGATAAGCTGGCAGCTTTTCGATAACTCCGATTACGAATGGTATAGTAAAAACTATATGAGATGTCATCTTGATTGGGCTATTTGGGATTTTACGAAGGTTGGGCTTATGGACTATGTGGGCGAAATACTTACTGCGAAGGTGACGCGCGCGTATTATAAGGGAGACGAAAAGCTTTATCTTCTTGAATTTGACGAAGAAGCGACCGAGATTTATGGACTCCCGAGCTTTTATCTTAAACTGAACGGTTCTGAAATAGAGCTGAAATGGTTTGGCAAAAAGGCGTCAAGACTTCCACAGGCATTCTGGTTCAAAATAAAGGGAATGCAAGAGAAGTGGCAGATAAACAAAATGGGTCAGTGGATCAGTCCCGAGGACATTCTTGACAGCAACCTGATATGTGGAATAGACAGAGGTGTTAAAAACGATTCGGTCGAGATAGAGAGTCTTGATTGCGCACTCGTAGCCCCTTATGGAAGAAAACTTTTGAGGTACAAGCAAGAGACTTGCGTACAGGATCTGTATTTTAATCTATACAATAATATTTGGAATACCAATTTCCCTATATGGTATTCCGATGATGCAATTTTCAGATTTAAGATCAATAAATAAAATCAGGACGGAGAAATTTTCTCCGTCCTTTTTTGTGAACCCTATTTTATTGGTGAATATTTTTATGCTGCCTTTTGCATTGGTGTTTGTGCCGCGTTCAACATATTTTCAATGAAAATTCCGTACCCCGTGGTAGGATCGTTTATGAGAACGTGTGTGACAGCGCCGATAAGCTTGCCGTTCTGCATTATGGGAGAGCCGCTCATTCCTTGAATTATTCCGCCTGTTTTTTCGATAAGGGTGGGATCTGTGACCTTTACTGTAAAGCACTTATTACCCGTAGCATCACGTTTTATATCGGATATTTTTACCCCATATGCTTTGGGGGTTTTTCCGTCGAGAGTGGAATATATAGTTGCGTAGCCTTCTTTTACCTCGTTTCGAAGTCCCAGTGAGACGGGAGTGGATATTGGCGAGGAGGGAGCGTTTGCAAATACTCCGTAAACTCCGCACTGGGTATTTCTTAGAAGCGTTCCCGTTTTTCCTGAATTAAAATATCCTTTTACCTCACCCGGTGAGCCTGAGAGTCCTTTTACGACGCCGTTTATCTCAACGCCTACGACCGAGCCGCGACTCATTGGTATAAGCTTTCCTGTTTCTCCGTCGCATATTCCGTGACCAAGTCCTGCAAAGCTGCCATCTTCGGGTACGATATAGGTTACAGTTCCGATTCCTGCTCCGCTGTCTCGGACGAAGATGCCTGCTTTATATTTTCCCTCTTCGGAGCAGTATGACGGTGTGATGATTGCTTTATAGGTCTTTCCGTCTCGAATATATTCTACCGTCAAGGGAGATTTTCCGTTTGCCGCGACTCTGTCGGTAAGCTCTTCGGCGCTTGAGACATTTTTTCCGTTTACAGAAACTATCACATCGTTTATTTTAATCCCTGCCGTTCGGCAGGGATTTTCTGTTTTATCGCCGTTTTTGATATCAGAAAATCCGACTATTAAAAGACCGTCTGTTGCGAATTTGACTCCAAAGGGCATACCGCCAACGTAGAGCTTCATGTTTTTATATGACGTCGGTGTTTTTGTTGTCGACACGGGAATACCAAAGGGATTCAACTCTGAACGAAGAATTTTTACACTGTCAATTTCGGCAAATGCGAGCTCCGAGGAGCAGAGAACTGCATCTTCGTCAAAGCAAGACGCGACGTGTTGCGACGAAAGTGCCGTTGCAGGTACGAATGAAGCCGTGATAGCCACAAGAGTCAAAAAAGTAAAAAAATACTTTATTTTTTGTCTCTTCATTTTATTTTCCTTATTCCTTTCATTTTATTTTGCGGTGAAATCCGCAATATTATGATTTGCAAAGTGTGACGGCAAATGTGTTACAATATATATTAAGCAAGGCAATTTTTTTAGCACTCGGTAATTTTTGTTTTGCGTTTTTTGATTTTTATATTGACATAACAGCGGTACAATGGTATACTAATACAGTTAGTTATCTAACTAATTTTTTGTTGGTAAATTTTTTTTTAAAAAAGATAAATTTCCGATAATAGTTTTATCAAAACTGAAAAATATTATTTATGAAAAAACGAAAATAAGTGAGGAAAAAAGATGTCAAAAAAAAAGAAATGTTGCATGCCGATGCCGCCTCCAAGGAAGGAGCTTAGTGACAATCCAATTAAGATATGCAACGAAATATCAAGACTTTTTCACGGAAGGCTTCGCGAAGCGAGAAGCATTGACGGAGTCATGTCTCAACCCGGAGCAAGACTGGTTCTTGCCGTTCTGGCTCTGAACGATGGGATAATCCAGAGAAAGCTCGTGGAGGATACGCATCTGCGCGCTCCCACGGTCAGCGGAATACTGAAGAAAATGGAAGAAGAGGGAATGGTCGAGAGGCGCAGCGGTGAGGACAGGCGCGAATTCCGCGTTTATCTTACCGAATACGGCAGACAAATGGACATGGACGGAATAGCCACCATAAAGAAACACGAGGCAGAAGCGCTTGACGGAATAAGCGAGAAAGAGCAGGAATTTCTTATGGAGCTTCTGGTAAAGATAAGAAACAATCTTCTTGAGTGCGAAAAAGATATGGGGGAGGGTGCACAATGAAATACATATTTAAATATTTAAAGCCATTTGCTTTTTTGGCGATAATCTCTCCTCTTCTTATGATAGGTGAGGTGTTTGCCGATCTTTGTCTGCCACGCCTTATGACCATTATCGTAGACTATGGAATATACAACGGCGGTGACGTGTCCGAGTCAGTCCTTGGAAGCACGGTCATGAGGATAGTATTTGGAGAGGGAAGCTACAGCTCCATGCAGGTCATAATAACCTTTGGCATACTTATGCTTCTGGTAGTTGTTGTGGGAGGTTGCTTTGGAGTACTTTGCGCGTACACGGCGGCAAAGGCGTCTCAAGGACTTGGAAACGCATTGCGGTGTGATGCATACAAAAAGGTGATGTCGCTTTCAATTGAGCAGACCGACAAATTTACTACGGGCTCTCTCGTTACGCGAATGACCAACGACGTTACTATGATAATAGATTTTACAGAGATGCTGCTCCGAATGATAGTTCGTCCGCCCATGTTCCTCATAGGCGGAACGATAATGCTTCTTGCGCTGGACATCTCATTTGGTTTCGTTATGGCATGCGCTCTACCCATTATGCTTATTATGATAATCCTTGTCCTCTCAAGAGCTGTTCCTCTTTACGGGGTCGTTCAGAAGAAGCTTGACAAGCTTAATTCTGTGGTTCAGGAGAACGTAACGGGAGCGAGAGTTATCAAGGCGTACGTCAGAGAGGATTACGAGTGCGACAGATTTGAAAAAGCGAACTCCGAGCTTCGCGTAATAAATGAAAAAGTTCTTATGCTTATGGCTATCATGCACCCTGTTCTTACGGTAGTCATGAATGCCGCTACCATTGCCGTTATTTATATGGGCGGTTGGCAGATAAACAACGTGGCGGGAAGTGGAATGAGCGCGGGAACTATAATGGCAGCGGTAACCTATATCACGCAGGTCCTTATGTCTGTCATGATGCTTACCATGATGTTCCAGTCTGTTTCGAGAGCCATGGCATCTGTAAAGCGTGTCGCCGAGGTGCTTGACACCGATCCCGTTATCGTTTCGGGTGACAAGATAGGTGACGACAGTGAAGTAGCCGTATCATTCAGAGGCGTCAGCTTCCGTTATCCCGAAGCAATGGGTAGTCCCGTGCTTTCGGATATAACCGTTGATATAAAGCGTGGCGAGACCTTTGCCATAGTCGGAGCTACGGGTTCGGGGAAGACCTCTCTTGTAAATCTTATTCCGAGATTTTACGATGCGACCGAGGGTCAGGTTTTCGTTGACGGAATAAACGTAAAGGAGTATGATCTTCACACTCTTCGCAAGAAGATCTCTTACGTTATGCAGAAGAGCGAGCTCTTTTCGGGAACTATCTCGGAGAACATAAGATGGGGTAAGGACGATGCCACCGCAGAGGAGGTAGCGGAAGCCGCGAGGATCGCGAGAGCCGAGGATTTCGTTAACAGTTTTAACGAGGGATATGACAGTTACATAGCCGAGAAGGGAGCGTCTTTGTCGGGCGGTCAGAAGCAAAGAATGTCCATAGCGCGAGCACTTGTTCGCCGTCCGGAGATACTGATACTTGACGACTCTACGTCGGCTCTTGACCTTGCCACCGAGGCGAAGCTCCGCGATGGGCTTAAGCGTGAGCTTGGGGATACCACGGTGATCATGATAGCCCAACGTATAGCCAGCGTAAAGGATGCGGACAGAATTGCGGTCATTGAAAACGGAACTGTCAGCGCTTGCGCATCCCATGAGGAGCTTATGAGGATAAGTCCCACGTACGTGGATATATATAATTCACAGATGAAGAGCGGAGGTGAGGCGGTATGAATAACGGACAGCCGAGAGGACAGATGCCTCCGATGAGAATGGCTGGCAGACCCGGGCCGGGCGGTCCCGGAGGACCTATGGGTGCGAGATTGAACAAGGAAAAGCCCAAAAATACCAAAAAAACACTTAAAAGGCTTCTTAAGTACATAGGCGGCAGTAAGCTTTTGCTTATATGCCTTGTTGCGATCATGCTTATCGTTACTGTCTCCGACCTTGCAGGGCCGTTCCTTCAGGGAAAGGCTATAAACACCATAAGCATTACCGAGTCGGGTATTCACGTTGATATGGCTGCTATGACGGGATATCTCGCATTTATGGGAGGAATGTTTGCGGTAAGCGCGCTGATGGCATTCTTTCAGGGTATACTCGCTGCAAAGCTTTCTCAAAGAACGGTCTATACCTTGAGAAACGACCTTTTCAGAAAAATATCAAAGCTACCGATAAAATATACGGATACACATAAACATGGCGACATAATGTCGAGAATGACCAATGACGTTGAGAACGTATCCAATGCCATATCACAGTCGATAACTTCTCTCATATCAAGTATATTGACCTTGGTAGGCGCGTTTTCCATGATGATATATTACGGTTGGATAATGGCGCTTATAGCGTGTGTGACTATTCCAATGACGATAGCTCTTACGGCAAATCTCGGAAAATTTATGAGAAAATTTTTCATAAGACGCCAAAAGCTTCTCGGACAGATAAACGGTCAGGTGGAGGAGATGGTGACCTCTTATAAAACGGTCGTTGCTTACGGAAAGGAAACCGATTCTGTAGAAGAGTTCTCAAAAATGAGCGAAGAGCTTAGAAAATGCAGTATAAGCGCGAGAGTGTGGGGTTCTATCATGGGACCTTGTATGAATTTCCTCGGAAATCTGCAATACGTGCTTATAGCCGCATTCGGAGGCTTTTTCCTGCTGAATCCCGGAATCATTCCCTTTATGAAGCCACTCTTGCTTGGCGACATTCAGGCGATGCTTCAGTACTCAAAGAAGTTTACAAGACCTATAAACGAGATAGCAAACCAATATACTACTATACTTACAGCACTTGCGGGTGCGGAGCGTATATTTGAAATAATGGACAGCGCCGACGAGGTGGACGATGGACAGACGGTGGTTGAGGATATTAAGGGAGATATTGAATTTAAGGATATATTCTTCTCCTACGAGCCGGGTGAGCCTGTACTTCGTGACTTTGATCTGTCGGTAAAGGCGGGACAAAAGGTTGCTATCGTCGGAGCAACAGGCTCGGGAAAGACCACTATCGTAAATCTTCTTACTCGATTTTATGAGCTTGACAGCGGAAAAATTACCGTTGACGGTGTGGATATCACAGAAATACCCAAGGAAACGCTTCGCCGTTCCATTGCTATCGTTCTTCAGGATACCGTTCTTTTCTCTGATACTATAAGAACCAATATCAAATACGGACGGCTTGAAGCTGACGACGAGGAAATGAAATTCGCGGCACGTTTTTCTAAAGCCGACGGATTTATTGAGCGTTTGCCTGAGGGATACGACAGTCTTCTTGCCGAGTCGGGAAGCAATCTGTCTCAAGGTCAGAGACAGCTGTTGTCTATATCGAGAGCGGTCCTTGCCGATCCCAAGATACTTATACTTGACGAAGCTACGTCAAGTGTAGACACAAGAACTGAAATGAAGATACAGCAGGCAATGGTGGCTCTCATGGAGAACAGGACCTCACTTATAATAGCACACCGTCTATCGACCATAAGAGATGCCGACGTGATAGTTGTTCTTAAGGCCGGAAATATTGCAGAATCGGGAAATCACGAGGAGCTCCTTGCGCACGGCGGAGAATATTATAAGCTGTATCAAAATCAGTTTGCGGGAATCTCCACATGATGTTATCGGATCATAGTAAAAAAGCTCTCTTCGAGAAGATATGTAACGAGGACAGAATCTCGGGCGGAGGCGGAGAGCTTTGTACGTATAATGAAAAACGGCTTCACAGAGCCGTAAAAAGATTTATTCTTGAGAGCGAGTGCATAGGATATGCTTTGAACGAATACGAAGGATATGAAACTCGTATTGGAAGATACGTGGCAGATATACTTGTGTCGGACGTAATATTCGAGATACAGACGGGAAGTGTAAGACCGCTCAAAAAGAAGCTTGAATATTACATTGAAAATACCGATTATTCTGTAGTGGTAGTTATTCCTCTGAAGAAGGATACAGAGCTTTTGCGCGTGGATAGGGAAAGCGGTGAGCTTATAAGTAAAAAGCGCTCGCCCAAGCACGAGCGTATAAAGGATAAGCTATGCGACCTTGTGTATATTTCAGAGATTTTATCTTCGGGCAGAGTAAGGGTGAGATACCTTGAGGTATGCGGAGAAGAGCAGCGGTATTCGGAAAGAGTGAGAGGGCGCAAAAGCGGCGCTTATGACAAAGAGTATTTTCCTTTGAGCCTTGCGGACGTGACCGAATATACCGCACCCGAGGCTTTTTCGGAATATCTTCCCGCCGTTCTTTCTGTCGATAAAGGATTTTCCGCCGCCGAATACGGAAAGGCAATGAAGCTTGCGGGCAGAAAGCTTTACAATACGTTGAATTTCTTTTGCGGCATGGGAATACTCGAGAGAGAAAAACGGGATTCTAAATATATTTATTCAAAAAGGGCGGGAGATTAACTCCCGCTTCTTTTTAATTAGGAAAAAGGCTGCCGAAAGTGTTAACTTGCGTCAGCCTGAGTGTTATTTGACTACTGTATTTAATTAGCAGCTATTGCTTCCCGTATAAAGAGAAGGGAAATATTTCCTGCTTGTGATGAATGATACCATCTGACTTTTACAATATAAGTTTCACCAGCTTTAAGTTCATAGGTGATCATAAAGTTCGATCCTTCACCATCGTCGTCATCTGTTACTATCAGGTTTTCATCTGCATCGTACAAATAACCGTAGGTGTCTGTATTTGCTTTTGACGTAAACGTCCAAACGCTATCTTCAGCAGGAGTTATTGTATAGCTCTTGCTCTCGCCTTCAGCGATATAATCTACAAAGGATACACTGTCAACAACAGTATCGATGTCAATGGTTTCGGTAAAGGTTATACCGTAATCAAAGCTACCGTCAGAACCAATGGGAACAAATGAAAATCTTACCTTGTAGTCGGTATAACCATTCTCGGTTGCCCACGCTTCCACCGCTGCCTTGCTGAAGGCATATGCTCGAAGTCCGTCGATGGTAGTGAATTCAATGTCGTCCCAAATAGCCACTTCCGTACCGTCTGCAAGTATGAGGCTTACATAGTAAGTGAAGTCAAGGTAGCTACCTGAATAGTATCCAACAACATAGTATTCGTCATTACCATACTGCTCGGTCAGATCCTCCATGATGATATCGCCACTTACGCCATTTGCATTTTCAAGACCGCAGGTGAAGCAGTAATACCAATTATCTTTAATCTGTACCCAGCTGTGGTCGTGTGCGCTAATAGTATAATGTTCGGTTTGCTTTCCGCAAAACTTACATTCGCGGCATTCTAAACCGTCTTGAGAACAAGTGGGATGTTTAATGGTTATGGTTTGCCAGAAATTGCAATTCCCGTAGGTGTTTTCGGTGTATTCACCGGTGCTATCGGTGTAGATCTCGGTACGTGAGCAGCCGCCTTCAAACGTGTAGGTATAGTCGTATCTGTACCAATAATCACCCTCTGTCTTGAGCGTATAGATACTATAGTTGTAACCCTTATACAGAACGAAAGCATATTCTTCTGTGTAGTTTTCACCGTGCGAGTCAGTATAAGAACGACTTATTTTGCGACCGGGATCACCGAAGGTGCCGGTATATTGCTGCTGGTTTGTGATTCTCTCATACCAATATTCTTCGTTATTATAGCGAATGTATTTGCTATATTCGCGGCATGTGAAGAAGTTTCCGTTATCATCTAACGCATATTCCTCAACATATTCGGAATATTTGTCATAACCGTTGGCTATGGTATTAGAAATGATCCTTTCATATTTGGTATTATTTTCGTTCTCGTCAAAGTACCAATTTTCATAATAGTAGCTTCCGCAATCGGGACAATCGTACTTTGTGTGATGATCTGTGCTTCCGTCTATATAATTATGATGCGTTGTTTTATTGCCCGTTCTGAAGGTTATCTCATACTCATAGCTTCCGGTTTCCTCGTTGTAACCGAATTGCCATGTTTCATAACTATAGGCCGAGCATGAATTTTTATCCTTTAGCCAGTAGGATGCGTGTCTGATCTTGTATGCGCAAGCTGGATCGGTTACGGCGCAAACACTGATATAAGATTGATTCCATATATATGTATATTCGTTGATCTGTTCCTGTCCTTCGGGGATAGCATCTTCGATCCAAGACGAGCCGTCCCATTTTTCGTTCCATTCGCAGAGGCTATGCTCAAGGGACAAGTTATTATATTTGTCGCAGGCACATCCGTACAAGGTTGCGTAACCTCCGCAAACGCTTCCAAGCTCGGAAAGGTTGATATGCTCTTTCTCATAGCTTTCGTGATCATAGTATTTGTTGCTATCTTCAATTCCGCAATCCTTACACTTTTGTGTGATGATAACGCCGTCCTCGCAGGATGATCCTTCACCACCCAGAAGCGTGGCTGTTGTTATAACCTCATGGTCAATTCTAACGTTAGTGTATTCTGTTTCCGCAACGAGTTTTGCACCAATGTTAACAACTTCCGTGTAGTAGTAGGTTCTCGTACATGCTTCGTGGTCTTTTACGGTGTAGTAAGAAAGAGTATGACGCAAACCACAATCGGAGCAGGAATAAACATCAACATGTATCAGTCTGCCTTGATCATCGTAGTATTCATTATCCGTCCAATAATCGTAGCAATAGTCACTCATGTATGACCTATGTTTCTGGCCGCAGGCGCAGCTTTGTTCAAAGAACTCACCGTAGCAAGCTCCGTGATCGGAAAGGTTCATGCTGTCTTTTGTGATAATCCTGTGTGTGTTTTCAACGCTAATATTCTTAATACTTCCGCAATCGACGCAGATACTGCCATAGATCGCACCATCCTCACAGGTTTCAGATCCGTCAAGCAGAAGAGCAAAGTCTTTTGAATCATAATGATCGCATTTGGATCCCGCCAATGTGCTTTGGGTGAGAGAGAAGCTGATAGTTCCTTTTTTGTTCTGACCGTAGAAGCTTATACGGTATATGTAGGTTGTTCCAGCTGTCAAATCAGAAGACAACAAGAATTGCCCATTAGATCCATCGTCGTCATTGGTATTAATATAAATCATCTTGCCATCGATGACCATGAAAAGCTCTACGTACGTATCTCTATCGGATAATCCCACAATGGTATAGTTTGCGGATGTATCGGGGGTAAACGAGTAATCGTAATAATACTCGTCGTCGTGCTCTTCCATCTCAACACTCAATATCTCAGATGCTTTTACAGTATCACACCTCTCGCAAGAGACTATGATGGTCATTATACCGTTTATCACAGAAGTTTCGACGTCGCTGAATTTATGGTTAGCGAAGTTTTGTTCATTTTTGAAGCTATACAATTCCTCGTTGTCGAGATAAACGGTAAAGATTAACGTTACGGTTTTAGAACATCCGTTTTCTATTTCGCTTGTAATGCTTGAAACGGCGAGTCCGCAATCGTCGCATATGTACATGTTTGATTCGTCGTCGTATCTGAATGAGTAGTGCGAAAAATCAATGTAGCGATCCTGACCGCAAGGACAATGCTCAACTGTAATGTAGTGATCTTTGCAACAACCGATAAGCTCTTTTGTTTCAAAAGCGGTGAAACTAGTGTGGTAATCATATTCTGATGTTTCGTAAAAATCACAATCCTTACAGGTCGTAATGACTGTATATCCATCAATACAAGAGTTACCGTACATTACAAAGTCATATTTATGCTCATGCTGTGTATAATAGTGGATTTCTTCATTTTTGTAAATTTCTTTGTCATTTATGATATAGATTGTGATTTCGGTCTGTGTGCACATACAATCATCGTCTTTTTCGATGGTTGTGTAGAGAACCTTGGTAGCACCGCAGTCATGGCACTCATATACCGCGCCTCCATCAGCGTTTGTATTTACATATTCCCACCAACAGAAATAGTCCTCGATATAAGTGTTAACAATAGTTTCGCAAATGGAGCAGTAATATTCACAAATGTATCCACCGCAGAAGCCGAGCTCTTCCATGTTGATTTCTTTCCAGTCGGTTCTATGTCCCCAATCATGATATCTCGCGGAATCATTGCATTTAGAGCAGTATCTGGTTACATAGTATCCGTCTTCACAGGTATTACCGTCAAACTCATAGGTGAATTTATATTCATGATCTACACCATACCAATTGCGAACACATTCAAGGATGCAAACATCACCCTTATAGATATAAGTGCCGTTGTATTCCGTATACTCACAAGCAGTGTGGCGATCGATCCATTCTTTTGATATCAATACAAGACCGCAGTCATGGCAGGTGCTGGTATACGTAGTTCCGATGACATTTCCTTCCTCATCGGTAATATCCGTCGCAACCTTATCTTCCATGTTGCAATTGAATTCCATGTAGTTGATGCGATAGGTAAATCCGCAGACTGTACATAATTCAGCACCTACAGTACCACCGCAGGAGCTATATTCGGAAAGATCGATCTCTGCGTCATAGTCTATATCGCACCAATATCTTGTATTTTCGTAAGTATAGTCGCAGTTGTTACACGTGGTATAAATGGTACAACCATCCTTGCAAGTGTCTCCGTGAATATCATATTCGTACTTAAGTTCGTGTTGCGATTCGGTTGCGTATTTCTGTAGTTCGGCATTGTAGTAATAGCTGTAGTATGCATACCTATTAAGCAAAATGCCTTCGGGATCTTCGAATATCAAGAAGTAAAGATCCGCATATGCTTTTGCAATATCCTTGTTATATGCGGAAAAATCAAATGTTATTGGCTTTTCCGTGCCGTCCTTAAATATCGCAATATATCCTGTTTCTGTTTCTACAAGTCTGACAACGTCTCCACTGTAATGGTCAATAAGGAGCATGACAGGATTTCCATCGACCAATATAGTAGTTACTGTAAATACATATAACCCTCCGGAATAACAAGTATTATATTTCGTCCAGTCTTTACAGTCAGGAGAGAACATAATGTATGTTAACTTATCATGGAGGCGCTTATATGCAGTGATACGGATTGCATCGGTATAAAAATATTCTTTGCCTTGGTAATTAACGTAACCGGAATAACCGTAACCGTAGTAGGAATTCGAATCATCTTCAAGACTTTCATCATTTGGCAATACAATATTGTCTTCGATTTCATCGATTATATCAGACCATGTTACATCAATTTTTTCATTGATTATAATATCAAGGCCAAAGCTGATCTGCAACTCGGAGGAACCGTAGTTATAGATGAAGTTGTTAGTATCGATGCTGATCGATGTGAGCATGCCTGAATTATTCGTAGCAAACGATATGGAAACGCAATCGGAAATCATATCAAGAATGTTTGTTACTCTGTTTTTGATATGATCTACAGAATTGGAATTGATCAGCGCGTAGAGAGATTTTTCACGCAGATAATCTATCTTTTTGTTAAAACTATCAACGTAAGAATCATCTCTGACACGGAAGATAAGCATTCCGATCGTAGTATCAGCATACTTTTCGTCATTGATAAGATCAGCAATGTCGTATTTTTCAGATGCCCCCATTTTTGCGATGAGACCGTTCAATGCCTCAATAAGCTCTGCAGAATCAATTCCATGCTCATCAAGATATGCAGGAATCTCGGGGATCTTAAGATCGAGAATTTCGCGTATAGAGTCGACTGCTTTATCAAATGTGCTATCGCCGAAATAAATATCTACGATCTCCGCAACAGATTTTGTTGATAGATTTTCATTTAATGTATAAAGCTTTTCATAATCTACTGTTGCGATGTATGAACCGTCAGGCTGCTTTTCAAATGTGAATATAATGTTGAATAAGTCTTCCAATATCGAATTAGCTTCTTCGGATTTCATTTCAACAAGAGGGATAATTGTTTCTTTGAGAAAATCAAAAACATACAGGGATTCACCTTCGATGTCCATGCTATCAAGCAAATATTCAATAAGCGAGTCTACGGATATTTTGAGGTTTATATTCTTATTAGCGTCATCTTTTCCGTATTCTACAGTAATATAAACATATCCCTCGTGAATGACAGCTTTGAATTTGTAAATCGAATTAGGATTGGAATTCGGGATATTGAAGACAACGATACTTCCGGTTGCCGCTCCGCCAAGCTCGCCGTTTTCGATATATAAAGCGAGTTCTGCAATATCGATCTGCTTAATGCTTCCGACCAATTTGAAGGAGTCAAGAAGACTAATATCATTGTGCTTAAGCTCGTAGGAGAAATTCTGGATCTTGATAGCAAAGCCATCAATATCCTTCCAAGAATTTACAAGATTTACATAATAGCTATCAGCCAATTCGGTACCGCAATTGATGCATATTCCGTTTTCATAGGTATGACCTCCGGCAGAAGGAATAGATGTTATCTCAGATTTGCCACACGTACAGTAAGCGGTGCTTTCGCCTGCTTCTGTACAAGTAGGATCCTTGGTTACTGTGGGATTTCCGAAGGTATGCTTTGTGACGTCGGCTTTTTCACCGCATACACATTCATGCCAGTGTTCATTTTCGCCAACTGTCCATTCGGAAGAGAATTTATGCTGTGGGTTTCCTTGTCTGATGATCATTACGTCTGTATACGTTACACCATTGAACTCTACTGTTGCGGTATGAGTCCTTATTACGTAGTTAGAGCACTCACCCTTCTCAACAACCTTTTCCATGGTTGAGATAACGTGCAATTTGGTTACGTGGGTGTTGTCATGTTTGCAAACGAGATTTAAGGTAGCCTTATTGCCGTTTGCTTCCCAAGCCCATTCACCAGCTTCGTAGCTGTGCTCAAGTGCATCGATATACGAATCTGTGTAGCTGTAGTCACAATTATTACACTCGTGGAGTGTGTAACCATCAGATGAACAGGTTGCAGGTACTACAGTATTTGTGTAAATATGACCTGTTTTGGCATATGTTACTGTATATTCGTCACTGCAATTATCACAACCGTATTTTACAAATCCATCGGTGGTACAGGACGTATCGCCAGAGTCTATAACGCTCCATTTGTGACCTGTCGCATTGATTTTCGTTTTGTAGCTGTGGTCACAATCGTTACAAGCGTAAAGAATGTATCCGCTTTCGGTACAAGTAGCATTGTGAATTTCGGACGAGTAGTCATGTCCGTCGCCCTTCACAAACGTACCTTCCTTGATTTGCTTATCGTGGCATCGAACGCAAACGAGAAGAACATAGCCGTCCTTTGTACAGCTTCCTTCTACGACCTGTTCAGCATAGCCGTGTCCGTAAAGTTCACATCTCTCGGCAGGAGTTAGTCTTGTTACGGTGTAGATGGAGAAGTGGTTGGTCTGGAAGGTTACGAAACCGTTGTTGTAAGTAGCTTCAATTGAAACAAGTTTGTGTGCATCAACACATTTTTCGCCTTTATCACATTCTTCTATCTGACAAGTATCACTTATAAACCAAACCGCTATACTGTCGATATCTTCATCTTTACCCAACGAATAGGGCAGGGTAATAGTGACGAAGTTGTTTTCACCAAAATTCGAGATAGGAGTGCCGTTTTCGTCCTTCATATTGAAGTCGTAAACGGTATTTGTACCAATTTGTTCAAGCTGGTCCTCAGAAACACTCATATTCTCAAGGGTATTTTTATCAATGACCCCTGCAGAAATGGTAATATTCTTATCACCGATGGCATCGGCAACGCCATGTCCAAGCTGGATGTTTGCGTTGGTACCGTCGTCAACTTTAAGTTGAACATCGGCATCTGCTAAATCTGAAGCATTGGACGAAGCAGAGTTATTTGTTGAAACGATAACCGATCTTGTTGTGCTACAAATAGAGCAGATATCTGTTCTAGTACCGTTTTCTGTACTTTCTGTGCTCCATTTGTGTCCCGTTGTATCAGCAGGGATCTTCTCCGGTTCCTTGCTTGTGTCACCGCAATCGTCACACTTGAAGGTCTTTTCACCGTGTGTTGTACAGGTTGCGGGAGTACCTATGCTTGCAATATAATCGTGATGATATACGGATTCACCAAATACTTCCGCACGGCAATTGTTGCGCTGGCATATGTATACCAAGACGTATTCGCAACCCAGGACGTGTTTTTCAATAGCTTTTACGCCGGTAATGTCGTGTCCTAATGCATCGCCATCGTTTTCGGTATATTTATCGCCACAGTTACATTCATAAGTCTTTTTAGCTGCAGCTAAGCAGGTTGCTTCGGTTGCCAACTCGGGTTTTTCTACATGGGCGTGAGAGGTTACGTTGGCTTTTTTGCATATATCACAGCTGTGATCTTTATCGGTTGTTACATCAGAGCAATTTTCAAGAATCGCATTACATCCGTAGTCACAAACATGATCACTGTCTGTATTTGAGTCCGAATGGACTCCTATATCGTTCTTTCCGCACTTGTTATCGCAAACATGGTCGCGGTTATCGTCTTTATGATCAAGTGTTGTACCTGTTGTTGCGCCACACTCGGAGCATGTTGCGGTGGTGGCGCAAGTCGGGTCACTATAGCTGTGACTGGTAATGTCTGCATTATTACATACATCGCAGTTGTGGTCATTGTCATTTGCTTTATCTGAGCAGTCCTCTATGACTGCCTCACAGCCATAATCGCAGACATGGTCGTTGTCTATGGGTGAGTCAGCATGATCTCCAAAGGTCTTATCACAACCATGATCACATTCATGATCCTTGTTGCTGTCTTCACAAGCTCCCAAAAGTTGGTTGCAACCGTAGTCGCAAGCATGGTCGAAATTTGTATCCTCGCAAGTGCCAAAGGTTGCTTCACAAGCGGAACCGTAATCGCAATGATGGTCTCTATTTGAATCTACACAGTTTCCTATTTTGTTGATACAACCGTAATCGCAAACATGGTCTTTATTGTTATCTACATGCTCTCCTATGTTTGAAGAGCAGATGTCGCAGGCGTGATTTTTATTATTATCTATACAATTATGGTCAATGTCAACGTCGCACTCGTCACATTTTCCATCTACTACAGTGTCATAGCAACCATTGTCTGCAATCTTTTCACAACCGTAGTCGCAGAGGTGATTGTTGTCATTACCATCAGCATGTTCGCCAAATGTCTTGGCACAGCCATAGTCACAATCGTGATCCTTATCGGAGTCTTCACAGATTCCAAGGACTGTTTCACAGCCATAGTCACAATCATGGTCTTTATCATTATCTTCGCAAACTCCAAAGACCTTTGGGCAACCATAATCACAATCATGGTCTTTATCGTCGTCTGCACAGGGATGATCGATGTCAACCTCGCACTCGTCGCATTTTCCATCTGCTACGGTGTCGTAACAACCATCATCAGCGACCTTTTCGCAACCATAGTCACAAAGGTGATTGCTATCATCGCCGTCGGTGTGATCGCCATAGGTTTTTGCACAGCCGTAATCACAGATGTGGTCTTTGTTAGTATCCACGCAAGTTCCAACATTCTTGCCGCAATTATAATCACAAATATGATCCTTGTTTACATCAATATGTTTAAGGACAGATCCGTTTGTAAATGTATCCGAATCATCGGTGCTGATAGCGCCACATGAGCAGGAGGTATAGTATATAGCTGCGCTCATACAAGTTGCTTCGGATTTTAACGCCTCGTCCTTTACGGTCTTAACGGAAAAAATATGTGTAGCAGGAGCACCGCTTGTAAAGGTATCCGCATCGCTGGTGCTGATCGCACCACAGGAACAAGACTTGTAGTAAACAGCTCCTTTTGTGCAGGTCGCCGGTGATTTTATAGCATTGGATTTTACCGTTTCTACGGTATAAGTGTGAGACAATGCCGAACCTTCCGTAGCTGAACAGTTTTTGCAGGTTTTAGGGGTGGAGCAGGTTGCTTCATTCCAATCGTGACCGAGTGCATTTACCGTGGATGTTTCTGTCTCTCCACACTCAGAGCACTTGCGTTCTTGAGAGCCTGATTCTGTACAGGTCGCGTTTGTTGTAGTTGACCATTCGCCCCATTGGTGATTACATTTGTTGTCTTTGTCACAAGCAAATAAGCTAACAAAGCAAGAAGATAATATAAACAAGCAAAGAATACTTGCCAGTAACCTATTTTTAGTTTTCATTGTTAATCCTCCATTTTTTCTATGGTGTTTTTTTAGTGATTCTTATCAAAATAAATTTAGTTACCTATTTATATTATAAATACAAAATAATTATATCATAATATAATTATAAAATCAACCGTTTATGTCAAATAAAACATTTGATTTATTTAAAACATATTTTTGCGTGATATGCGGTTAATTTGTTTGAAGGGGGATAGGGGGTTTTCTTGCTTACCCTTGTCGAAATACCGTCGAATTTGAGAGCCCAAATCTATCCCGCAAAACGAAAAAGCACCGCGATTGCGGTGCTTTCGTTTTGGCGGAGAAGGAGAGATTTGAAGCAAAGCCCACTCGTCGAAATAGTCGTTTCGCTCCCTGCCGGTTGCGATACTCCTTTTCTCCTCCCATCTCGCCCTCGCTTTTTCTCCCACCGGGAGCGCTCGGACTCGATGCCCTTGCCGGAATACCGACGCTTATGAGAGTTCAAACCTCTCCAGCAAAACAAAAAGCACCGCGATTGCGGTGCTTTCGTTTTGGCGGAGAAGGAGAGATTTGAAGCAAAGCCCACTCGTCGAAATAGTCGCCTCGGACGCGTACGCGGTGGCGCACATCCGACGCTCCTTTTCTCCTCCCATCTCGCCCTCGCTTTTTCTCCCACCGGGAGCGCTTGGAC
>JAGBTY010000025.1 GCA_017631085.1 Clostridia bacterium | reverse complement strand
TATTCACCGTAGGGGACGACGTCCTCGGCGTCCCGCAAAAAACAATGGTTCTCGCGAAACACATATAATATTTTTTATGCGTTGACAAATCAACAAAAACGTGGTAAAATATACTCGTCACACGAATTGAATATTTTTATCCCCAAAACGGGAAAATACTTTGGTAAAAAGTGTTTTCTCTCTTTTCTCATTCCGTTATTGGGGAGCAATTCGTGTGACAACAATTGAGAGGGAAGCATTTTTTCGGTGCGTTCCTTCGGGAGCGCACTTTTTTATTTTTTAGGGGGGGCGGTATGGAGATATGCAGGATAGCATTTATCGGTCACAGAGAGATATATAACGCAAAAACCATTTGTGACAAGCTCGACGAAATAATAAAAGATAGGTTGAGACACGAGGAATACGTTGAATTTTTAATGGGCAGAAACGGTGACTTCGATATTTTTGCGGCATCTGCCGTCAAAAAAGCTCAAAAGGCTCTCGGACATGAAAACAACTGCCTTATCCTTGTAGAGCCTTATCCTATGAAAGATGATGAGTATTACAAAAAATATTACGACGAGATACAATATCCCCTCGACCGAAGCACACACCCGAAATCCGCTATAACCAAACGGAACAGGTGGTTAGTCGAAAACGCCGATATGCTTATCGCTTATGTGGAAGAAGGCAAAAACGGAGGTGCTATGACCGTCCTCAAATACGCCGAGAGGCTTGACGTGAAGATAATAAATCTGGCAAAGAAAGATTAAGAAGAGGCTGTCTCAATTCAGAAAATTGAGACAGCCTCTTATTTTTACAGCCTATTATTTGTGAATCTTCTCCATCTGACCAATGCGGGTATCATCACGATGCAAGCCACGGTTATCACACCTATCCAAATGCTTATAGTTACCCATAATGGCAGCAATTCTACCGCATAGCTCATTCCGTATATGGACATCGCGCTTCCCACGTTTGCCACTGCGTTGAACACTCCCGTCGCCATTGCCGCACAACCAAATGTGGCAAATCTCAAAGGAACATAGGATATCATAAACGTACCGAAGGTACACTGAAGCATATAGATAAGCCCGTATGATATTACGAAAAGCCACGCGTCTGTCTCTTGGCTAAAGAGGAATCCGTCCTCGCCGCCAAGCACCGACACGGTAAACATGGCAAGGACAGGTATAAGACACAAGGACATTGACACAAGTGAGCTAGTAAGCTCGTTATTTCTACAGAGCTTAAATATCCACTTGCTAATAAGTACTCCCACGATTCCTATTATGGGAATTACCGTATTGAGAACGGCAGCGCTCGATGGCGACATATCGTAGGATTCGGTAAGAAGACTCGGTACTATCTCAACTATGCCGTTGTAAAACAGTCCGTAAGCAATAAGAGCAGGAATAAAAAGCAAGAATCCTCCTCGGCGTATGTGTCCAAAGGATTCCTTAAAGCATATCTTTTCCTTCGGCTTTTCATTTTCAGGTCTTATCTCAACTATCCTTTTCTTTACCGAAAGGAATCCCGATACCCAAAGCAAAGACACTGCCGCAAGTGTAAGAGTACCAAGATAGAAGGCATTCTCCCATGCTCCGTCCCCTATAACTGCACCCGAGCCAAGCGATGAAGCGACTTTGCCGATAGGAGCTGAAATTCCCAGCGCGATCACGGCTATATATCTGTATTTCGGATCTATCATATTCGATACGATATAAAATACAGGCGACCATAGCATCGATTGTCCGAAGCCGTTAAGCCCCCACCACACCGCATACATAAAAGGAGGCTGGTGAAAGCTCATTCCAAGATTTCCCACCAAAGCAACGATAAGTCCTAAAAGTACCATCAAAAATGGCGGTCTTTTGTCTGCTATAAGTCCGTTTATGACCTGACCGACAGCATATGTGGTAAAATAAACTGCTCCGACTATCCCAGCCACGCCTACGTCGAATACGCCTTTATCTATCATTATAGAACGTACAATAGACAGATTTCCTCTTGATATATAGATCGTGGCATATAATGTCCAGCACAAGACTACCAGCCAAACGCTTACGACCTTTGGGGTATATTTACTACTGCTTTTCTGAACTTCTGACGTTTCCATTATTATCTATCGCTTCCCTCCATGCTACTCCTTTTACCGAGAGAGGAAAAGAATCTAAAGGTCATGGGCCATGCACCCGCTCCTGCAAGAACGACAAGAAAATATCTTACCGCATCAGCGAAAAAGCCCTCAAATCCTACAAATCCAAATATTGCTTTTACACCTGCCTTGATGCCGAGAACGATAGCAAGTCCCAACGAGAATTTTATTATCTGCGCCCACCATACAGCTTTAGTCTCAAATTTTATGTATTTCGAGTCTATAACGTAACAGAGCCATATGGCGAGTATACAGCCGAAGAGCTTATATATTCCCTTTGCGCTGCTTTCATAATTCGACATATTGAGGTCTGCGGGGAATGGGAAAAGTTCTATAAAAAGTATTCCCACAATACCGAACAAAGCAAGAGCGGCGAAAAAGATATTCATACCCTTGAAGCTTTCGTATGCTTTATTAAGCAGGGGGTAAACTGTAAATATAAGAGCTATTCCTATGAGCGACGAAACTATTACGTCGGCAGGAGTGTGGACACCGAGATACATTCTTGAAAACGGTACAAGGATACAGATCGCAATACACGATATCCTCACCCAATTCAACTTTATGCTTCTTGCGATACTTCCGAAAAGTCCTACAGACGTCTGTGTATGTCCGCTTGGGAAGGAATATCCTGTTGCCTCGCCTCGCGCGCTTTCGACTATGGTAAAGTCCTCGTCTGCCACCCACGGTCTCGGTATCCTGAACAAAAGCTTCAATATCGAGTTGAGTATCAGCCCAATGAATCCCACCGAGAGAATATAATACCCGTGCTTTTTACCTACGCACCAGAATATAAATAGTCCTATGGCGATCAGTATCGTCTCTTCGCCGAGGTGAGTAACGGTACTGAAGATAAAATCAAGAACGGGATTCCTGATCCCCTCTAAAAAACGTAAAAATTCCACCCTTACATTTCCTCCAAAATCTTTTCAACTTCTAAAACGAATGGCTCCGTGGGAAGCTCCTCGTCAGCCGAGCAGCAAGCGTAACAGTAGCCGTCGTCCCCAAAATACTCCTTGACGTAATATTCCTTATCCGCAAATTTGGGAGCTCTCACTCGGTTTGATCCTTCTCCCCACACTATCTCTGTTTCAAGAAGAGACAAAGCCATTCCGTCTCCAACTGCTTTTACAAAGCTCTCCTTGGAAGTCCAAAATCTGAAAAACATCTTTTTTCGGTTATTTGAGACAGCGCACTGTTCCCTTTCAGATACGGTCAGCACCTTTTTCTCAAGTGCTTCCGAGACATCGTTTATCCGCTCAACGTCACACCCCACAGGGTAAGAAGATACAGCGCACATTACCCTATCTCCCGAATGGGAAATATTAAAGCAAATGTCGTCTCTATCAACAAGGAAAGGCTTTCCCTTGTCACCGTAGCCGTAGCGGAAATTGGAAATTCCCATCTTGCCGAGCGCATATTCAAGAAGGAGCGATGCTCCCACCGAACGTATCTTGTCGGCAGGCTGCTTCATTCGGTCGGCTCTGTCACGTCTTTCGTAACTGATGCCCGAATACGACCGTTCGTAAAGCTCGTTATCCTTCAAGGGCTCGGTATTCATAATATAAACACGTATCATTTTATTCACACACAAAGTGGCACTTTTTCCTGTTTATTTACGTCGATAAGACCACAGGTAGATATCTTCAAGGAAGGAATAACGGGAAGGCTTACGAATGCCATATTCATAAAGGGCTCAACTCCCTCGCAAACCCCAAGCTCCTTTACAGCCTCTCTTACCGCTTTATTCTGTCTTGCGACCTCCGCAGCCGACGCGTCCGACATAAGCCCTCCGATAGACAAGCTCATTTCCGAAATGACCTTTCCGTCGCATACGACCACGTTTCCTCCCACTTCGCGTATTCTGTTTGCGGCTATCGCCATGTCAGTATCGTTCGTACCGATAACTATGATATTGTGCGAGTCGTGAGACACGGAAGAAGCTATCGCGCCTCTCTTAAGTCCTATGCCGTTTATAAATCCAAGTCCTATATGTCCCGTATTATTGTATCTCTCAATGACCGCTACCTTAAGGATATCTCTTTCGGTATCAACTCCTCCCGTCTCTCCCCAGACGATATCCATTATCTTTTCTTCGGTAATCAGTCCTCCGCCGAGCACCCCGATAACTCTGCATCTGTTGCTCTTTTCCTCTATTCTGAAATCCATAGCTCTGAGGGGCGGGAGATGGAATGAGTTTCTTACTCTCTCCTCAAGGTATTCATTTACCTTTGGCGCTTCAAAATCTAAAACTTCCTTATTATCAACGACCTTAACGCCCGAAGAATAAACGTCTCGAACGTCGACGCTGTCAAGGTCGTCGAGAACAAGTATATCGGCTCTGTATCCCGGAGCTATCGCTCCAACGTGACCGAGCCCGAAGTATCTTGCCGCACCTATGGTAGCCATCTGAATACCCGTGATGGCTGACTTGCCCTTTGCCACTGCCTTGCGTATGATATTATCTATATGTCCCTCGCTCATTATATCGGCAGGGTGAAGGTCATCGGTAACAAGAATACATCTGTGGCAGTAGGGCTCGTCAAACAAAGGAAGCAATGCATCAAGATTTCTTGCCGCAGTTCCCTGCCTTATCATTATCGTCTGACCCTTGCGTATCTTCTCAATTGCCTCTTCAGCCGTCGTACATTCGTGGTCACTGCCGATGCCTGCCGAGATATAAGCGTCAAGCGCCTTACCGCTGAGCCCCGGAGCGTGACCGTCCACCGAGCGACGAAGACGCCTTGCGTCGTATATCTTCCTCATTACGTCCTCATCTGAAGCAAGGACTCCCGGGAAATTCATCATCTCGCCAAGTCCTACGACTCTATCGTATATATAAAAATCCTTAAGGTCTTTTGCATTAAGCACTGCACCCGATTCGTCAAATGGGGTTGCGGGAACACATGAAGGAAGAGACACGTAAACACAAAGAGGGAGTCCTTTACTTGCCTCAAGCATATACGCGATACCCTCTCTGCCGCATACGTTGGCTATCTCATGAGGGTCGGCTATCACCGAAACCGTTCCGTGAGGCAATACCGCCTTTGCAAGCTCGGTGGGCGCAAGCATTGTACTTTCAATGTGTATATGTCCGTCAATAAATCCGGGACAAAGTATCTTACCCGAAACATCCTCGCAAACGTCGGCGTCAGCATCGGAATAGTAATCTCCCACTCCTATGATAATACCGTCCTCCATAAGAACGTTTGCTCTCTCGATCTCACCTGTAAATACGTTCACGACCTGACCGTTTTTCAATAAAATTTTCATACCGTCACCAAGCCCCAAAAGGCTTCCTTTCATTATTTTTAGTATATCATAAAAATTTTATCTTTTCAATAATTTTTCTCTAAATTATTTACTATTTCCACATGATATGTTATAATTTATCCATAAGAGAACAGAGAAAGGACAAATAAAAATGAAGCTATCGGAATACGCAAGATTTTATTATATTGAAAAGCATCAAAACTGTGCCGTATCTATCCTCCTCGGAGCATCTGACAAATATTCCTTCGGTCTTTGTGAGGAAGACGCAAAGCTTGTGGTTGGCTTTGGCGGCGGCATGGGTTGCGGAAAGGTATGCGGCGCTCTTTCGGGTTCAATTGCCGTGCTCGGCAAGCTTTTCTGCGACCGCCGAGATTTCAGAGCAATATGCGCCGGATTCGTGAAGATATTCAAGGAAGCATATGGCTGTGATTCCATAGACTGCGCAGTGCTTACAGCAAAATACAAAAATGCCGAAAGACGCTGCGTCGACGTGGTTATCCTCGCCGCTGATATTCTTGAGGAGTATATTGAGGAGATAAAAAATAAGGAGGCGTGAAAACGTCTCCTTAAATTGTTGTAAGTTGTAATATAAATAGAACTCCCTGCAAAAAGCATGGTCAACTGCAATCCTTTCGGGTTGCGTGTCATCCTGAGCATATTTCTCTTCGCTCAATGGCAAGAATTTATATTTCGCGTTGCGAAAAGAAATTCTTGCAGCCGAACGAAGTGAGGTATGATCTCTTATGCGCTATGATATCATATATTCTTTCTATTACGAAAGTCTTCGGTAAGGCTTTGGAGATCCCTGCGAGCCGTGCCCATTCGGGCATCGTCTCTTGGTTTTGGCTCGGCACAGCCTCCACAAAACTTCGACTTCGCTCAGGATGACACATAGAGTCATAAAATACCTATTCAAAACCAATTCTCTCCCCAATCATTCCAATTGGGATTTTTCTTTTCAACAAGTTGATTCTTTTTTGACCTTACCCAACACTTTAACTGTTTTTCTCTTGCGATAGCCTGATTCACCTCGGAATATTCTTCGAAATAAACAAGTTTATGGACCTGGTATTTATTTGTAAAACCTTTAATTTGATCACTTTTATGTTCATACAAACGCCGCTTCAAATCATTTGTTACACCGATATACATTACCGTGTTGTTTTTATTTACAAGTATATAAACATAATACATCATTTGCCTCTTTTCGTCCGTGTCATCCTGAGCGGAGAAAACGGTCCTGTGGATCGTTTGCGTAGTCGAACCTGACGAAAGGAAGGCGACACGAAGTGTCGGGATCTCCCTTAAAATTCGACTTCGAACATCAAAATATTACTATGTTCCTTAACTACTTGATTTTCCATAGAGAAGCTTCCTTTTACGTTCATTATTTCGTCTATGGCACAAGCAATCTTTCGCGACATAGTTGCCGAAGATGCTCCTTTAAGCTCTAATATTTTAGATTTAATATGGCTTTCTTCCCCGCATCTCATTTCAATAAGACGCTTTATATTATCGTCGTGTAAAAACCACTTAAGCTCAGGTCTTCTTGGTGTTCTGTTCCCCTGAAAATACGAAACTGTTTTTCCGCTCTGAAAATTTTTGCTTTCTAAACGTTGGCTACTTTCTGCACTTATTTTAGATATTGCCGAAAAGCTTTTCGATATAGTTTCGGAATTACTCTCTACAATCTCGATTGAGCAAGATATTGCTCCCAAGCAATTAGCTATATGTTCAAGTTCTGCAAGTCTTTCCTCGGTTGCTTTACCAAAGATACAATTTGAGTTAATATATTTTTCCCGTTCAAAAATATCAGAGCAGTATACGTTATCGCACTGAGCAAGAGGAATAAATTCAAGACCGCATTTTTTTACAAACTCGGAATACATATGAAAAACGTCAACCTCCTCATGTTTCTCTATCCAACCGACAGCTCCATCCTGCGTTATAAATTTTCTGTTTGCGGAGTTGTCAACTATTTCAATTATATCAGGTATCTTAAAGCTTTTGCTTTTATAATCCTTTATCGTAACAGGCGTATACTTCTTTGCCTGTGATTCGTATATGTTCTTCTTCGTCTGTTCAGCAAGTGTTTTTGCGCCCTCTGCCGCTTTTTTTCCTAAATCAGAGGTCTTTTGCCAAAAGCTCTGGAATCCCTCTTTTTTATTTTCTGTGTTCTTTTCTTTTTTCTCGTCCATTGTTTTTCTCCTTATTATATGAAATTTCTCTAAATGCTTTGTTTTTTTCGCGAAAAACGCAAGATAGTTCACAATTACATTATATCATAACTTTGTTTTATTTTCAATATATTTACCTGTTTTTCTCACAGTGCGAAAGAATTTGCGTTTGTATCAATTCCCTCCCTTAATTTTCCTTACCATATATTGTGGGTTGAAGTTCGTGTAATTATCGTGTATAATTTAACTACTTCGTGAAAGAAAAGAAAAGGAGGTATGAATTTTGAGAGAAAAATTCAAAAGGATCTGGCTCTCTGCTCTGACGCTTTTACTGACTCTTTCAACTCTGACTCTATTCGCGTCTGCGGCAACAGACAGAGCCATACCATTTCCCGAGGGCGCTACGCTTACCGACGTAGTACTTGACGGAAAGCAAATACTTAAAGGAGAGGCGGTAATAATCAACTCCACGACCTACGTTCCCCTGCGGAAGTTCTCCGAGCTTGCGGGAGCAGACAAGGTAAGCTGGAACGATAAAACCAAGACCGCCGCCGTTACTATCGACGGACGTGACGTATACATAACCGACGGAGGATTTTACGTTCATTCCGAAGGCAGATTCTTCTTCACCGTTGAGCGAATAATGAATATCGGTGACCGTCTTTACGTTCCGATCCGTCCCATCGCCGCTTCTCTCGGCATCTCTGTTGAATGGGATGCGTCCTTGAGAAGAGTAATTCTCAAGTCTCACAAGGAAGCATTCATAAACGGCAAGAGCTATTATAATTCGGACGACCTTTATTGGCTTGCCAGAATAATCAGCGCCGAGGCAAAGGGCGAGAGCCTTAAAGGAAAGATAGCCGTTGGAAACGTGGTGCTTAACAGAGTAAGAAGCTCAAGCTATCCAAACACTATATACGGCGTTATCTTCGATAAAAAAGGAGGAACACAGTTCTCGCCTGTTTCATTTGGAACTATCTATCAGACTCCCACCGAGGAGAGCGTTATAGCGGCAAAGATATGTCTTGAGGGTTATTCCCTGTCCGACAGAATACTCTTCTTTATGAATCCTCGCATAGCTACTAACAATTGGATAGAGCGAAACAGACCTTATGCCTTTACAATAGGCAATCATAGGTTCTACTATTGATCAAAAAAAGGAAGCTTTCACATGAAAGCTTCCTTTTGTGCGTTATTTATTGTTTTGCGTTCATCTTAAGATACTCGTTTATGAATCCGTCGATCTCGCCGTCCATAACCGCCGAGATGTTTCCGTCCTCATATCCCGTTCTCGTATCCTTTGCCAGGGTGTAGGGCATGAAAACATAGGAGCATATCTGTGAGCCCCACTCGATGTTGGTCTTGTTGCCCTGAATATCCTCGATGGTATCAAGTCTCTCACGAAGCTTTATCTCCATAAGCTTTGCCTTGAGCATCTTCATTGCAGTTTCCTTGTTCTGAAGCTGACTTCTCTCGGTCTGACAGCCGACAACGATTCCCGTAGGCTTATGAAGTATTCTTATAGCCGAGTCGGTCTTATTTATATGCTGTCCTCCCGCTCCGCTTGAACGGTGTGCGGTCACCTCTATATCCTCGTCTCTTATCTCGACCTTGTCGATATTATCAAATTCGGGCATTACTTCAATAGAAGCAAAGGAGGTCTGACGTCTGCCTGCCGCATCAAATGGGGAAACACGGACCAGTCTGTGAACTCCATTCTCTGCCTTAAGATAGCCGTAGGCGTTAAGTCCCTCTACCATAATGGTAGCACTCTTGATTCCCGCCGCATCTCCGTCAAGCCAATCGAGAAGCTTATATTTATAGTTATGACGCTCTGCCCATCTGGTTATCATACGGTAAAGCATCTGCGCCCAGTCCTGCGCCTCTGTTCCGCCGGCACCCGGGTGGAAGGAAACGATAGCATTGTTCTTATCGTACTCTCCCGATAAAAGTATCTCTATTCTCTTACTCTCCGCGTCTGCCGCGATCTCCTTCAGCTCGTTCTCGACCTCTTCGATATACCCTTCTTCATTTTCCTCAATAGCCATTTCCGCAAGAGTTATAGCGTCCTCAAGACGAGCCGACAATGCCTCGTAGCTCTCTATTGTATCCTTGGTCTGCTTTACTTTCTGAAGCACCTTTGAAGAATTTTCCTGATTTGACCAGAAATCAGGATCGAGCGTCTGCGCATCAAGCTCTTCTGCAAGCTTGCGAAGCTCGTCTATACGAAGAGCCGAGCCAAGCTCCTTTATATCTGCTCTCATTCCAATAAGCTTATATTTTGCTTCTTCCAATGCAATTATCAAAAAAACCTCCCGCGGCTCTCTGCCGCTATTTTCCAAAATTATTTTTGCATATCATATTTATTATACCACATTTTATTCTCTTTTTCAAGTATTTTTGAGATAATATTTATCCACTCCTGCGGGTATACTTCATATATATGGAAATTAACGATTTTTTATTGACAAAGAGAGCATTTAGATTTATAATATATACGTAAATATTATAATATAGGAGGATCATATAATGAAGGTAACAAAGGATTCCATCATAGGTGACGTTCTCGATTACAATACGGGTACGGCAAAATTCTTTTTTGAGATCGGAATGCACTGCCTAGGCTGCCCCTCTGCAAGAGGTGAGTCCATTGAAGCTGCTTGTGCAGTTCACGGAACAGATGCTGACGCACTGGTCGCAAAGATCAACGAATTCCTCGGCGAATAATTTTTCGAGGCTATAATATTCAAGGGACTTTACCCGTGATATTCTCACAGTGTAGAGTCCCTTAAATAAAACATTACGACACCCACACTATCACGGAGAACCCAATGACTGATACACCAAAGCTTACAAAAAGACTTTCCGTCGCTGCTTCATACGCAAGAAGCGGCGCTTTCCTTGCGGATATAGGTACCGACCACGCCTATATCCCGATATATCTTTTCAAAAAAGGGAAAATACGCGGCGCGGTAGCGTCCGACATAAACGAAGGTCCTCTTATGAGGGCGAGAGCAAATCTTTTGCGTTATAAGGCAGATGGCGGTATTACCCTTAATCTTTCAAACGGTCTTGACGGCATCGAGAAATTTTCTCCCGACGATATTCTTATACTCGGCATGGGCGGAGAGCTGATATGTGACATAATCTCGCGTGCCGAATTTACAAAAAACAAGAACATAAGGCTTATTCTTCAGCCAATGACTCACCCTGAAATACTTCGCTCTTTTCTTTCGGAAAACGGATATTCCATAACCGATGAGGCAATAATCGAAGAGGACAAAATATATCAGGTGATGGTAGCGACCTACACGGGAGAGTCCTGTTCTCTCTCGCCTATGGAGCTTTTATTCGGTCGCCTCAATCTTTCACAAGGTGGCGAAGCGCTTGTTTCTCTCCTGAAGCACCATAGGGAAATACTCGAGGCAAGGCAACGAGGCAGACAGTCGGCAACGGCAAATGCGGATAACCCCTATGAAGACCTTTTGCTCTCGGAGATAAATAAAAAACTTACAGACTTAACAAAGGAAATATAGAAAATGACTGTCAGACAACTGTATAAACTACTTGACGAATACATACCCTCCTCCCTCTCGGCAGAATGGGATAACGACGGACTTATGTGTTGCTCCGACGGAGAAAGAGAAGTCAAAAAGCTTCTTATTACTCTCGACGTAACTTCTGACGTCGTGGACGAGGCAATACGCGGAGAATACGACCTTATTATCTCCCACCACCCTTTTATATTCAAGGGGCTTCGTGCTATTGACGACAGAAATTTCATTGCCGCGAAAGCAATGGAGCTTATAAAGAACAATATTTCGGTATTTTCCTTCCATACCCGTCTTGATGCTATCGACGGCGGAGTAAACGACACGCTCGCTCGTCTTTTGGGACTTAAAAATATCCGTCCTCTCGGAGACAAAGAGGGTGTTATCGGCAGAATAGGTTCTCTTACAATCGCGGTCGAACCGGAGATCTTTGCCGAAACCGTCAGAGACGCGCTCGCATCTCCCGCGGTGCTTCTTTCCTCCTCGGGAAGATCTGTTCGCGAGGTTGCCGTCGTCGGCGGTGAGGGAGCGGACGAAATAAAGAGCGCCATCGCCTTGGGAGCTGATACTCTTGTCAGTGGCAGACTCGGATATCATAATATGGTAGATGCAGGTGAGATGGGAATAAATCTCATTGAAGCCGGGCATTTTTACACCGAATTTCCCGTCTGTGCCACGCTCAGATCTATCGTTGCCTCACTGGACTCAACGGTATGCGCAGACATATTCAACAGCAATTCAATAAAACTTATTTAATTACGAAAGGAAATCAACAATGACATACGTTGTTTCAAATATTCACGGCTGCTTCAAAAAATTCAAAAAGCTTATTAAGGATATTTCACTGAAGGACACCGACACGCTGTACGTTCTGGGTGACATTCTTGATTACGGTGACGAGCCCATAGAGCTTCTCTGCGATCTCAGCATGAGATACAACGTCATTCCGATAGTTGGAGAGCATGATCTGACATCTCTCCGTATGCTCACCGAGCTTGACAAGATGCTTGGCGGAGGCTCGCCCGATCCCGAGATCATTGGTGAAATGACCGCTTGGATACAGGACGGAGGCTCTAACACCATGGAGGGCTTTAAGAATCTTGACGCCGACATGAGAGAGGGAGTCCTCGACTATCTTGCGGATATGTCTCTTTACGAGGAGCTTGAAATAAAGGGCAAAAAATATCTTCTCGTCCATGCGGGAATTGCGGATTTCGATCCAGCGACTCCCCTTGAGGACTACTGTCCTGAGGATTTCATAACCGAGGCACTTGACAAAGACAGAAAGTACTATGACGACGTTACGATAATCGTCGGTCATACTCCCACCTATTCCATTGAGGGCGCTGAAGGCGGAAAGATATATAAGACCGAAGGAGCTATATTTATAGACTGCGGAGCTGCCTTTGACGAGCCTCTTGGTTGCCTCAGACTTGAGGACGGAAAGGAATTTTACGTTTCATGAAAAAGGGCGATCGTTTCCTGCTTGACATAACCGATATCAATAATCTCGGCTGCGGAGTGGGCAGACATGAGGGGATAGTCGTATTTGTAAAGGGAGCTGTCACGGACGACCGCATCGAGACCGAAATAATCAAGGTCACGAAAAATTACCTCGTCGGAAGACTTCTCAAGCTTATCTCCCCTTCCCCATTTCGCTCCGAAGCGCCGTTCTGTCAAGCGCCTATGTCCTGCGGAGGCTGTGTTTACCGAAACATAAGCTATGACTATGAGCTGAAAATAAAAGAAGGTTACGTAAGGGGGGCTTTTGACAAAGCAGGGCTTTCCGACGTGACTGTTCTTCCCACATTATCTGCGGGTAAGGTCAGCCATTACAGAAACAAAGGACAGTATCCCGTAAGGCGTATAAAGGGCGAGATACGGGCAGGATTTTTCGCCTCAAAGACGCACAACGTGATTCCCTTTTCGGATTGCGAGATACAGAACGAGACTTTCGCAAAGATAGTTGATGCTGTGTGCCGATACGCTACCGAAAACGGCATTGAAGCCTACGATGAGGAAAAAGGCACAGGACTTCTCCGCCACATATATCTTCGCGTCGGCGAGAAAACGGGGCAGATAATGCTCTGTCTCGTTATAAATGGAAACACTCTGCCTCAAAGTGAAAAATTTGTCGAACACATAAGAAATACAGAGCCGAATATCGTAAGTGTAATGCTGAACTCAAACAAGAAGAACACTAACGTGATACTCGGCAACCGCTTTGTCACTCTTTTCGGCAAAGACTATATCGAGGACGAGCTCTGCGGTTTGAAATTCAAAATAAGCGCCGACTCCTTCTATCAGGTAAACCGAGACGGCGCGGAGCTTCTCTACTCCTTGGCGGCGGAAGCGGCAGACCTTGACGGACACGAGCTTCTTCTCGACCTTTATTGCGGTACGGGAACCATAGGGCTTTCAATGTCAGACAAGGCAGAAAAGCTCATTGGCATTGAAATAGTCGGCTCTGCCGTTGAGTGCGCCAAGGAAAACGCACGTGCAAACAATAAGAAAAATGCCGAATTTTACTGTGCTGACGCGGGAGATGCAAACGAGATACTTAAGATAACGGGGGGCAGACGTCCCGACGTTGTGGTAATAGACCCGCCTCGCAAGGGCAGTACCGAGGAGCTTGTTGAATGTCTCGCAAAACTTGAAGTACCAAAGGTCGTATACGTTTCCTGCGACCCCGACACCCTCGCCCGCGACTGCGTTTGGTTCAGAAAACACGGCTATTCAATAGGTGATGTTCGTACGGTGGATATGTTTCCAAGGACAGGGCACGTTGAATCTGTCGTGTGTCTGACAAAGAAATTGCAATAAACCCGTAGGGGCGATTCACGAATCGCCCGCTAAACCATACATAAATTCAAAAACGGGCGTTTCGTGAATCGCCCCTACGAGATAAATGCCCCAATTTTGTGCAGGGACAAACGTTACTTTCGAGCAAAACTCCAAAATTTATTTTACAACAATTAGGTCAACATAACAAAGAGG
>JAGBTY010000024.1 GCA_017631085.1 Clostridia bacterium | reverse complement strand
TATGAGTAAATTTAAAGCCGTAGTTTTTTGCGGCATTCCTTTGTTTTTGCGGGTTGCCGAGGACGTCAACCCCTACAGTGTAAGTGGAATTTTAGGGCATAGCGCTCGCCGCGTGTTTTGTTTTTTTCTTTTTCAAAAACCTAAAGCGTTTTCTTTTGCATTATGAGTAAATTTAAAGCCGTAGTTTTTTGCGGCATTCCTTTGTTTTTGCGGGTTGCCGAGGACGTCAACCCCTACAGTGTAAGTGGAATTTTAGGGCATAGCGCTCGCCGCGTGTTTTGTTTTTTTTCTTTTTCGAAAACCTAAAGCGTTTTCTTTTGCCGCCGAACATAGTGAGGCATGCTTTCTTTTTTAAAAGAAAAGTAAGTTATTCTGTCAGATAGGAGAGTGGTATCTGATATTCTTTTTCGTATATCTCTTTCCATACTTCGTAATTCTTTTTCATCATTTCGGTAGTGTTTTTACGCGTGGAAAGATTTGAGTCGGGATATATGGGTTCTGAGATGTGGATGGTGTATTCCTGAACAGGGAAGCCGTCCTCGCCAATTACGTCCGAGTCTTTCATGGTTATGAAGCAGGGAAGTACGGGAACGTTGTTCTTTGATGCAAACATGAATGCTCCCGTTTTTAACGGTTTTGGTTTGCGGTAATTCCACCACATACTTTGTTCGGGATAGACAAGAACAAAGTGTCCGTCACGGAGAAGCTTACCTGTAGCCTCTTGGAATTTTTTCAGCGTTTCAAGATTTGACGACAGCGGAAGTGTGTTGCAGTTTCTCATGAGAAATCCGTAAAATCCGGGGAAGGAGGTATAATTGCCCTCTCGGATAACACGGTAAAAGGTTCTCTGTGGCTGATTCGCCGCTTCATACGCCATCTGTATTGCAAAGCTGTCAAAGGGGTTGAAGTGGTTGCAGGTAATGACCGCTCCGCTATTCAGACCTTGAAAATGCTCGATGCCTTTTATTTCTTTAATAATAAGTTTCTTTTCTTCAATAAGGTTATATACGAATCTTCTGGCTATCCTATAAGCAAATTTGGTCTTTACTCTTTCCTTGAATGTTTTTTTGATATAGTTTATGTCCTCGGGCATAAGGACCTTTGAGGGAGGATCGTTTTCCACGTCCTCGTCGAATCTGCCCGCTCTTTCGTATTCCTCGATCTTTTTCAGTATCTCCACTCGGTCTGTCGCCCTGTTAAGCTTATTTACTCGGTTGAGATAGTTATCCTCTCGGTTCGTTTCCTTTACCGCAAGGGCGAGGAGGTCATCGCATGATACTCTGTCCCGTTCTCTTTCCTCGTCGGTATAATTCTCAAGGACGCGAAGGATATCTTCATATACAGAGGTCTCTTTTGCGTATTTCCAGAATATACCGCCATGTCTGCAATCGCTGTAATACCATGGCTTACTCGTCATGATGTAATGCAGTATATTAGCTTCCTCGATAGGATAAGGAATATTTCCGAATATCTCTGTGTTCCATCTGTTGTCGATCCAGAAAACGTGATCCTTGCATATAAGGTTAAGGTAGTCCTCGTCCTGAGTCACAACGAAGTCGTAGGTGTGGAGATATTGAATGAATTTGTCAAGGACGAAATGTATCCTGAACTGATCGCAGTTGATGAGAATGATACCTGCATTAAAGAAATTATATCTTGAAACGCCTATGACCTTTTCAACATAGGTTCCGTATTCGTCTATCTGAACCATTGCCTGCTCGTGACATGCTCCGAGATAGGCGTCGCCGATGTCTGTGTGATAAAGCTCGCTTATGTCTCCCTGGACCACCGTGTCGCTGTCGATATAGATGGCTTTGTCATATTCGGGAAACATTTCCGCAATAAAGAGACGGTAATAGGTGGTCTTTGAGTAGTAGTCTCTTATGGGGAGCTTGTCGGATATGGAATGAAGATAGTCGGTAACGTCCTCGAAGGATACCTCAAAATTTTCGGTGGCAAGGGCTATCACTTTGTTTTTCATTTCCTCGGAAACACCGGTATGGAGAATGTATATGTGATATTTATGATCCTTTGAAGCATTGGTGATCATAGAATGCATTGAAACTATGGTGTATTTTATGAAATTATCGTCACAGGCGTAAAATATCGGTATTATCGACTGTTCGGTTTTATACATTTTTGGACTCCTCTCTGGTGAATTTTTCTTTATAGAAAAGATATTCATAAAGTATATCGTCAAAGCAATAGTAGCCGAATACCTTATGAACAAGGCTTACGTTCCATTGCTTTATATTTGCGGTGTGAGGGTAGGGAAGCCAGAAAAGTCTCTTTGAAAAATGTCTGACTACTGTATGCCCATGTAAGAATTTTTGGTCGTTAAATTTTTGCGGAAGCATTTTTTTCTTTTCGGTCGACCGAATGATAGCACTCTGATCTGCAAAGGTGAGCTTTTTCGTCTTTATAAGCTCCCGTGCTTTACGGAGAAGTCCGGTCTTTCTTATTTCTTTCATATTAAACAATAGAACGCCCGCGTTAACGTAATTCGGAGAGATAAGATATTTTCCGTAATGATCTCTTGCGGCGGCGTATTCGTATCCTTCGATGTCCATATCGTAAAGAAGATGTACGTCTCGGTTGAAAAGAATATCCGCGTCAAGATATAAGAGCTTGTCGGGCATACCTTTCACAAGGTCGGCAAAAAGACGGATAAGGGTATAGGGGGAGCAGTATGCCGACTCATTTGGACAGCCCGCAAATTCTTTCAAATAGATATCGGTAACGTCTATTTTCACCGCGGTATTCAGGGGATCGTAGCGTTTTATGATGCCCTCAAAAAAATTCATTTGCCTATCGCTGACGGGCAGATATGTGTCTTTTATATGTGATACGTCCATTGTATATACGTAAAAGGTAAAGGGCTCGTCGCTCTTACTTCTTTTAAGAATGGATAGGGCACAGGTCAGCATACCGTCAAAAACCTTGTCGTTTCCGCAAAATAAAATATTTATCATTTTTCTTCTCTTTTTATATATGTTATTTGTTCAGTATCAGAGCCTTTGGCTCTTTCGGTCATACATTCGTAGACTCTGTCACGCAATTCCTTTTTTCTTGATCTCATAGGGAGTTCCTCATTTGCAAAAAAAGGTCCGTCGATATAGCTTATTATTTTCGGTTTTTTTGAAAACCTTCTTTTTTGATATGTGTTTGTAAAACAAAAAACAGGGCAGCTATATTTTATGGGATAGGTAAAGGAAGTGTCGGGAAAATTTCTGATCTTCGTGTAATAGGGCCAGATGTGAGCTTCAGGGTAAATAACTACGCATTTTCCTTCTTTTATTCGTCTTTCCACAGCCGAAATAAAATTTCTGTATGCATCCATGTCGTCGGGTAAAGGGATCGCACCGAGAGAGGGAGTTATCTTTCCGAGAAGGGGCATGGATACGTTGTTCGGGTGGACGATAAAATGATTTGTCTTTGGAAAATTTATCATGTTGGGGATAAAGGCGTCGCCAATGTCTTGGGTGTGATTGCCATACATGAAATAGCCCGTTTTTTCATAACCTTTAAGCTTTTCTTTTCCTACTGTTTTGTGATGATGAATAAGCTTCGAATGAAAAAATGCTATGGGAGTGAAAATTATTCTGTACCAGAAAAAGTGAGTAAAGCGTTTTATGAGTGACGAGTGACAGTAAACGTATTTGCCGTCTATTCTTTTTGGAGTTATTTTTGCCGTTGAAAATTCGTCGTTCAGTTCATCACTGTAATATATTATTTTTCGTTTATCCATTGTCCCTCTTTTTTGATATCACTAAATGTAGTATTGAATACTATATTATCACATATTAGATATTTTGTCAATGGCTTTAAGTGAATTTTCAGATTAAATACGATTTGTATACTGCCTATCGCGTAATATATCATATCACGAAGTATTGTTCTTGTCAATATAATTTAAAAAAAGGCGGTCAATAAAAGTTTTCCGCAAAATAAGTTTTTTATTAAAAAAAGATTGACGCAGATGTAAAAAAGCCTTTCACAATTCGTGAAAGGCTTTTTCTTTTATATTTCAAACACCTTGATACCGAGGATAGAGCAAAGATCTTTTATCTTCTTTCTGTTATCTCCGTAGGTGATGACATAATGCTGACAAGCAACGTTATCTGCAAATTTTTCCACATCGGATATTTCTATCTCAAGAGCGGAGAGCTGTGGAGCAGGCTGATCCCAACCGCATTCTTCCCATTTGGGAGGATTTTTGCCATTACCGAGAAGCATCTGCATGGTGTATTCACCGTTTGCGTATACGAGTCTCGACATGGTGACAGTACCCGTCTTTACCTTGGATACGTTAAGGATCCCTTGACTTAACGCCCCAAATGCGGCGGGGAGAACGGTATACGTATCTCCGTCTATCATATCAGCTGCAATGAAATCGGGAACACCTGCCAGAACGCTGTTCTCGAAGAACTCGTAAAACTCAAGATAACCGCCAAGCTGACCTGTAAGGCGATTCATCATAAGCTGTGTGACAGCTCCGAGAGAGTCGTTTTCGGGGACTGTGGTGTAGCCGTCCTCGGAGAGAAGCATGAATATAGGGGCGGGAGGGAATCCGCAAAGGAGCTTCATTCCGTCAACGTCCTTAAGGGAGATAGATCTGTATTTTCTCTCTTCTGCGATCTGTTTTACTGCAAGGTAGTAGCCTGCCGCTTTCATCATTGCATCTTCGTTTGCGGGCTTTAAGAAGTTCCACTTCATTATTCTGTTCTTTACTATCTCTGACTTTTCGTCATCGCTTATCTTGTCGTATCTCTGCTGAATGTCGAGCATCTCGAATGTTTCGATCTCGATGCCTGTTGTTTTCTTGAGCGACATTCCGTCATAAAGAGTGCCGTAAAGATTCATGTCTCTGTAGCCTGCCATACCTACTTTATCGTGAAGCATAGCTTTAGCGGCTATTGCGGCTCTGCAAAAATCAGCAACGTCGGCACTTCTTGTCTTTTTGCCGATTATATCGTATACATACTTGAACTTATATCCAAGACCCTCAAAGGTGGCTCTGAGTCCTGTCGTTCCTGCCTGATCGGCAGTTGTAACAAGTCTGTCGCCCTCATACCAACCGCAAAGTCCCCAAAGTACCATTGGAAGATGTCTGTAGTGCTCGGTAACCTTTACTACTGCATGGGTAGGTATCCAGCCTGCGATACAAACAACAAGAGCATCAAAGGATTCCTTTGCCAGTGTTGCGACTGCGGAGTCTATCTGCGTCTCCGCATAATCGTCGGCTACAGGATAAACAGAAACAAGGTCAAGTCCCTCTGCTTTAAGTGCCGCTTCTGCTGCAGAGCATTTTCTTATTATTACGTCAACGGGAGTGTTTACCTCTCCGAATCCGATAAATCCTATTTTAGACATATCTTTACCTCTCAATCAATTCATTTTTTTGTCGAGTTCTACGAAACGCTCGTATGCCTCGCTGTAATCGTCATCCTTGGGTGAATAGCTCTTCTTAAGCTTTACAAGCCTTTTTGAAGCGGCGTCAATAGATTCAAAGTCTCCGATGCCTACCGCGGCAATTATAGCGCTTCCGAGACAAGCCGTTTCTCCCTCACAAACCGTTGTAAGCTCCTTGCCTGTAACGTCTGCCTTTATCTGCGCCCAAAGAGGACTCTTTGCTCCTCCGCCCGTTATGCGTATCTGCTTTATATCGTCGCCTCCGATGTATTCTATATCCTGACGGAGAATATATGCGATAGCCTCCATTATGGAGCGAGCAAAGTGAGCTTTTGTATGAGCGAGAGTAACACCCGCAAATACTGCTTTTGCGTCTGGGTTGTACTTTGGCATGGTCGAGCCGCAGAAATAGGGAAGCATAGAAAGTCCGTCACAGCCTGCGGGGATCTCCTTTGCAAGATCGTCGATCTCGGCAAAATCAAGGTCGCTTGCAAATTGCTCACGGAACCATTTGAGAGCCATACCGGCAGTTGAAGACCAGAGTATTTGACAGTATTTGCCCTCTATTGCATGAACGTGGCAGGGGATAATGCTGTTTTCCTGATATTCGGGAATTTCGTCCTTCATAGCGCAGATAGCCATGATAGTTCCGGTCATTTCGCTGATGCCACTGTTGTCGGTAACGCCGACACCTATCATACCTGCGATCTGGTCAAGCGCTCCGCTGACTACCTTGATACCGTTGTATTCTCCAACTATCTCGCCGCTCTTTTTAAGGGAGGGAAGAAGCTTTTCGTCCATGCCTATAAAGTCGAGCATCTCCTTCCACCATACGTGATTTGAAACGTCATAATATATGGTAGAGGACTGAATGGTCGGCTCTGTAACAAAATTACCTGTGAGACGGTAGAGTACCCAATCCTCCAGCATAAACACCATTTTGGTATTATTGAATATCTCCGGCTTGTTGTTCTTGAACCAAAGCATTTTTGAAGCGGGCCAGCCTGCAGTGATCTCCGGTTGTCCTGTTACCTCGTAAACGCGGCGAAGACCAAAGCGGTCTTTTATCGCCTCTGCCTCGTCGACTGCTCTGTTGTCGAGCCATACGACGGCGGGACAGAGAGCCTTTCCGCTTTCGTCTGCGAGAATAAGAGTTTCTCCCTGTGTGTCTACCGATATTGCCGATATGTTTCCGCACTCGGCAGACAGTTCGTCAATAGCTCTTTTACACATATCAATGTAAACTTCAGCGTCAAGCTCTATGTATCCTGTGGCAGGATCGGTGTCAAGAGTGTAATCGAAGGCTCTCAGACCGAGGCGGGTACCCTCTTCATTGAAAACTGCAGCCTTGAGAGAGGTCGTGCCTATATCAAGGCCCAGATAAAGTCTTTTATTTTCTGACATTTTATTTCTCCCGTGTATCATTCAAACATTTTTTCTATTTCGGAGACAGTATTTCTTGCAAGCATAAGTCCGCCCTCGTGTCCTACGTTTCCGCTTGAAACGTAAGCGGAATAGTGACCGCCTTTTTCTGCCTTTTCTGTAGGCAGATATCCAAGCCAGTCACACGTGAGCTGCATGAGGAATGTCTGCTTTGCTTTACTGTGCGCTCTGATAAGATTTCCGAAATCGAGGAAGAGCTCAAAAGGATTGGAAGCGAAAGCAATGTCACCGAACCTTACGATATGTACCTCGGTTGGAACGATAGATTCTGTTTGCTGACGCACGTATCTCTTTACAGTACCTGCATGAACGTATGTGCTTGCGGTATCGAAGAAGTTTATTTCTCTGTTTTTGGTTTCTTCAATGAATTCGTCTATAGCTTTTTGTGCCGCGGCTCTCTCCTCTTCGGTGACAGTTCTCAAGGGAAGATCCATAATTATCTTTTTGTGGGCAAGTTCAGCCTCATGTTTTATTTCTACACCCTCGTCGAGAATAGCAAGTATCTCGGTGCTTACTCTTCTTCCAACCGTCCAGCTTCCCTTAATGTCATACATGGAGGGATCGGCGCGTCTTGAGGGAGGATTATCTCTTATTACGTTGGGGTCTTCAATGGGAGTTTCGGGCTCTATCCATCTTACAAGATCTCTTGGACACTGGTCTCCTGCGGGAGAGCAAAGACCGAGTACCATAAGGTCCTCACCCAGCTTTTCGCGGAGCTTTATTTTTACCTTTCCCCAATAGTCTGAGGATATAAAATATCTCTGTTCAAGTATTTGTGCGGGGCAGGCAATGTTTGCAACCACACCTGTAAGCTTGTCGTTTTTGTCGTATGTAAAGAGAAGCTCGATGCCGTTGTCGTTTCCGCCCTCGAGCATTGTGAAGTCGGGCTTAGATGTGTCACCCCACATCTTGGCGCTTCCGTCCTCATAGCAAACTCTGCGGCACATTCCTACTGCCGCGCGGCCGAATCCGTTTGCGTAGCCGCCTTCTTCGCGGGCATCCCATGCCTTTATGACCGCCTCAACTATCTTATCGGTGATAAAATAAAGCGATTCCTCGTGATCCATGATGCCTTCCGTATTGTTAGCCGCGCGTTTGTCGGCGGAAAGCTTACCGAGGATCTCCTCAATGCCCGTGGGCTGTCCACCCTTTTTGCCGTAAACAAATGAGGTGTGCGTATGTGTTGCTGCCAAAATGATAGCATCCGCATCAATGTCGGGGCGCATCTCGGAGATCTTCGCGCGAACCCCCTCCATAAGCTCATGGAATATTGCGGCAATGTCAACCGAGCAGATGATGGTCGAGCTGTCTCCCGAATCAAGCGCCATTGCTGTTACGGTTATCGGGGTTTCGACAAATTGTGACACGCGGGCATAAAACTGTCCGTCAAGTTTAATTTTTTTAGGGGGTGTAAGATCCACCTCGGACCAGCCTATCTTTATTTTCTTTGCTTCCATTTTTTCTCCTTCATTTATTGGGGCAATAGCCTTTTTATTATTGATATCAATTATAATTATATAATATTTTAAAAAATTGTCAAGTAAAAACAAGAAAATGTAAAGTGAAAACAAATTATTGATTAAAATTGTTTTTTTTTATAAAAAACACCTTATTTTTGCTCGTTATTTATGTTATGCGCCTCTTGAAATTTTTTGAACAGAGACATAGAGAGCCTATGCATACGGTTACAGTCTACCTTCAGTGTTCGTCTGTCGTAGGTGAGAAGACCGTTTGTTTCGTCCTCAACGTCACTGAGTTGCGTAAGAATAGCAGCGCAAAGTCCGTCGCTTATTTGCTCTATGATCTCGTTTTTATATAGCTCACAGAGTGCGTTTTCAAATTCTTCACGGCTTTCATATTTTCGGTATCCGTAGGTCTTACGCAGATTAAATGAGTGTTCTTTTACCTTGTAGGCATATCCTCCAAATTCGGAGAGGACCATGGGCTTGTTCTGTATTGGTTTAAGTTTTACGGGCTTGAAATATACGTGATCACTTTCAACGTCGGTGGCGTCCGTTTTAAACCAACCGGACGTGGTGTCGTATATTCTTTCGGGATCGGCTTTTTTTAGTTCGGAATAGATCTCTTTCGGTGAAAATTGTCCCCACCCCTCGTTGAATATCGTGTAATACACAACAGAAGGGTGACTGTATAGGTTTTCAATTATGCCGTGGCAGGAATCGAGAAATATTTTTTTCCTTCGCTTACTCGCTCTGTGAGATACTCCTTTTTTTAGAAAAACGGTTGGCAGTGCTGTATCGATCAGAAAGTTATATTTACCGCTGTTTATCATGTCCTGAAATACCAGCATTCCGTATTTATCGCAGTAATAGTAGAAAAGCTGGGGTTCAAGCTTTATGTGCTTTCTCAAAGTATTAAATCCGCATTTCTTCATTTGAATAATATCGTTCAGAAAGCCATTGGGGGATGCCGGAATGAATATCCCGTCGCTGAAATACCCTTGGTCGAGGACACCGTGACAGAAAATGGGCTCATTATTGAGATATATCAGGGGGATCCCGTTTCGGTTTTTGATCGATACCGTACGCAAGCCGAAATATGAGCTTATTTTATCCTCCCCGGAATATATATCAAATTCATAAAGGAAAGGATCCTCGGGTGACCACAGATGCGGTTCGCTTACATCAAGCCTAAAGTGATCTCCTTCAAATTCGTATTTATTTTCATTAAAGCTGAGAGTCTTTTTTGTCGCTCCTCCATTTATACGAATATCAACGCCTGAAAGATCAGGAGTTATTTTTATATCCTTTATATAATTCTCCGGTACTTCCTCAAGCCACACCGTCTGCCATATGCCGCTTATCTTCGTATACCACATGCCGCCTCGTTTCGTTGTCTGCTTGCCGTAGGGAAGATCGAGGCACAGGGGATCATGTGCTTCTATTCGGATAGTATTATCTTTTGCCGAAACGAAATCGGAAATGTCAAAAGAAAAGGGAATATAACCGCCCTCATGGTCACCTACAAATATGCCATTTATGAAAACTCTCGCGTATTGGTCGCAGGCCCCTATATTTAAGATCACACGGTGGCTCGAAGCTGTTTTGTCAAGGGAGAAAGTTCGCTCGTATATCAGAATATCTTTTTTGTCGATGTTTTTGAACACACCCGAAATTCTGCTTTCGGGAGGAAAGGGAACGAGTATCTTGCCGTCGTATATCGTACGGTTTTTGTTTATTATCTTAAACTGCCATTCTCCGTTGAGACATAAATAGGATCTACGTCTCATATTCGGCCTTGGGTATTCGGAAAATGGAACTTCAGAATTTTCAAGTTCTTCTTCAAATTCGGTGTTAAGGTGTATATGGTAAGATCTGTTTTCCTTCATATAGCCTCCAAACAAAAAATAAGACATCTAAAAAATGTGTTGTGTGTTTTATTTTATTATAATTGTGATGAGTTCGGAACTCTTCCTAAGATCGAATCTGCAGAGCTAATGTTCTCGGCATCTCGTTCTCGTAGGGTAAGCATAGTTCCCATTATTCAGTCCTTCGCACAGCTCGAAAAGAACTATGGAGACGAAGGTGCTG
>JAGBTY010000023.1 GCA_017631085.1 Clostridia bacterium | reverse complement strand
TAATTTATTTTCAGGAGGAAAAAATGGACAAGATATCAGATTTTCTTTTGCCGATAGTGGCAAACATCAACACATATCTGTCAAACTACATTCTCATCGCTCTCCTTGTAGGTGTCGGACTTTTCTATTCTATCAGAACGAAATTCGTTCAGGTTCGTTGCTTTGGCGAAGGAATGAAGAAGGTATTTGGAAACTTCTCAATGAGAGGTGGCAAACAAAAGTGAGGCATTTCGTCCTTCCAGGCTCTCGCAACTGCTGTTGCAGCTCAGGTAGGTACTGGTAACATCGTAGGTGCTTGCGGAGCTATTCTTATAGGTGGTCCCGGTGCTATCTTCTGGATGTGGGTGATCGCATTCTTCGGTATGGCAACCATCTACGCCGAGGCAGTACTTGCTCAGGAGACAAAGGTAGTAGGCGCTGACGGAAACGTTATGGGTGGTCCTGTTTACTACATAAAGAGAGCATTCAACAATAAATTCGGAAAATTCCTTGCAGGCTTCTTCGCAGTAGCTTGTACGTTGGCTCTTGGATTTATGGGTGCTATGGTTCAGTCGAACTCTATCGCAGGTTCTATGGAGACAGCATTCTCCATTCCTACATGGGTAGTAGGACTTATCCTCGCTCTTATCTGCGCAGTTATTTTCATTGGCGGAATCAAGCGTATCGCATCTGTTGCTGAAAAGATAGTTCCTATTATGGCGATCATATATCTTGTTATCGGTTTTATCGTTCTCGGTATCAACGTAACAAAGATCCCCGAGACCTTTGGTTTGATATTCAAATATGCGTTCATGCCTCACGCGATCATCGGTGGTACGATCGGATTTGCAATTAAGGAAGCAATAAGCCAGGGTGCAAAGAGAGGACTCTTCTCAAACGAAGCAGGTATGGGTTCAACACCTCACGCTCACGCTCAGGCAAACGTTGAAAAGCCTCACGATCAGGGTGTTGTTGCTATGATCGGTGTGTTTATAGATACATTCATAGTACTCACAATGACTGCTCTCGTTGTTATCTCCACTCTCTACGCAGGCGGAGGTCCTCTTTCCGAGGTCGGCGCGGCAGCAGGCTATTCCAATGGAACACTCATGCAGCTTGCGGTTGGTACGGCGTTCGGTAATGAAGCGTTCGGTAATATCGTAATTGCTATCTGTCTTACATTCTTCGCATTTACGACTATCATCAGCTGGAACTTCTTCGGAAAGCTCAATTTCCAGCATCTCTTCGGTAAGAAGGCGACAATCGTTTACTCGATACTCGCAATCGGATTCGTATTCCTCGGATCAGTTCTTAAGATCGATCTCGTATGGGAACTTACCGATATGTTCAATAACATCATGGTAATTCCTAACGTTATTGCGCTTTTTGCTCTTTCGGCTATAGTCGTTAAGGCGGTCAAATCAAGGAAAAATAAATAATAGCTTGATCAAATAAAAAAATATCCTTCAGCAGTTAGCTGAAGGATATTTTTTTATATTGTTCCCAAAAGACTTATAAGCAGAGCGGCAACTCCAAGAAGCATTACGGCTGCAAGAAAGAAACAAAATATTCTTACTATTAATTTTTTGTTGCTTGTATTTTTCATTTTTTATCCTTTCTGCATAATACTTGTTAAATTCGTAGCTGTTCGACCTTTTGGTCTTTGGGGGATAAAAGCTGACCTGAAGCAGGGAGCTTGTATTTTCTGAATCCTCCGCCTGAAAGATCAAATTTTTCCTCAAAATCATTTATGCAGTATTCTAGCTTTTGTCCCTTTTTCATTGTCATAAGAGTTATACCGCCTGCTGAACGGGTGGATTTTGTGGGAATAAGAGATGTTTTTATAACGATAGCTCGGTCAGCATCGTTTACCAGCATGATCTCAAAGGGATCTTTTTCTTTTTCATGGAATACGGCAACTATGGGAGACGCGTCTGAATATGCACCCACAAGCTTACGTCGATTACCCTTGGTTTCATAAGCACTCAAAGGAACACGTACACCCTTTCCATTCTGGAATATGAATACGAAAAATTCATTATCGGGATAGCCCTTGTTTATTTGCATGAATATAGGCTTTTCACCTTCGTCCATGCCGAGCTTCGCGGGAATATAGTCACCCATTGAAGATGCCTTTACACAGTCAAAATCAGAGGTTTTAGCACGGTAGAGTTGACATTTGTCGGTTATGAACACAAGATCTGCAAGATTGTCTGTGTCGAAAGAGACAAATAGTTCATCGCCTTCCTTGTATTTTTGCTCGTCGTTTCCTCTGAGAGACTGAAGAGTTATCTTTTTGAAATAGCCCTCGCGGGTAAGATATATTCTTACGTTGTAGTTTTCTATCTCTTCCTCTTCTTCGTAAGCCCCTATATCTTCGGAATGGATTATCTGTGAGCGACGAGGCTGTCCGTATTTCTTCTTTATTTCGGTAAGCTGTGAGGATATAAGCGCTTTGAGCTTAAGCTCGTCCTTCAGAATTTCCTCGATCTTTGCGATCTCTTCCTGAAGTCCTTCTATTTCGTTGATTCGGTTGATAATATATTGCTTATTAAGATTACGAAGCTTTATTTCAGCAATATATTCTGCCTGAAGCTCATCAATGTCAAATCCTTTCATAAGGTTGGGGATAACGTCCTCTTCCTTTTCAGTGTGACGGATTATCTTTATTGCTTTATCGATATCAAGAAGTATCTTACCAAGACCTAAAAGAAGATGGAGCTTATCCTGTTTCTTTTTCAGGTCAAATGTAAGCTCGCGGCGCAAGCATTCCATTCGGAATTTTATCCATTCCTTGAGTATTTCAACAACTCCCATCTGTTTTGGCGTGGAGTTTATAAGGACATTGAAATTACATTTAAAGCTGTCTTCAAGTGTTGTAAGCTTGAAGAGCTTAGCCATAAGCTTGTCGGGGTCAACGCCTCGTCTTAAATCAAGTGTGAGCTTGAAGCCGCTGAGGTCTATCTCATCTCTGAAGTCGGTTATCTCCTTGAGCTTTCCTTCTTTTACAAGGTCTGAGATCTTTTTGAGTATAACTTCAATAGTGGTCGAATAGGGAATTTGGATTATATCTATGCAGTTTTCAGCTTTGTCGTAATTGTAACGAGAACGTATTCTGACAGAGCCCGAGCCAGTCTCGTATATCTGCTTCATTTCTTCTCGGTCGTAAAGAATTGCACCGCCGCCGGGGAAATCGGGTGCTTTGATTATATCGAGAATTTTTTCGGTAGAGGTGTTAGGATTTTTTAAAAGTGCAATAGTACCGTCGCAGACCTCGGATAAATTGAATGAGCATATAGATGATGCCATACCTACTGCAATTCCGGTATTGGGTGTTACGAGAACATTAGGAAAGCTTGTGGGGAGAAGAACGGGCTCTTTCATGGTGTTATCGTAGTTGTCAACAAAATCCACCGAATCCTTGTCTATTCCCCTGAAAAGCTCGGCACAAAATGAATCAAGCTTTACTTCAGTATAACGGGAAGCCGCAAATTTCATGTCGGATGAATATTGCTTACCAAAGCTTCCCTTTGAGTCTACGAATGGGTGGAGCAGGGATTCATTGCCCTTTGTAAGACGAACCATAGTCTCATATATTGCCATATCTCCGTGGGGATTGAGCTTCATGGTCTGACCGACTACGTTTGCACTTTTTGTACGGTGACCTGTGAGAAGACCCATTTTATACATGGTGTAAAGAAGCTTTCTATGTGATGGCTTAAGTCCGTCTATTTCGGGTATAGCTCTTGAAACTATAACGCTCATAACGTATGGCATATAGTTTTTTTCAATGGTATCGGTTATTATTTGAGGAGTTATGGGGGCGTAAACTATCTCCTCTGTCTCTTTTTGATTTTTTGCCTTTTTAGCCATTAAAATACCGTCCTTGTTTTATCGTATATCTTTTAATTAATATGTTTTACCGTATGTGCCGCGGCACGAATAAGTCTGTTATATAGAGCAAGTCCTATTCCTTGTGTCTTGGGAAGGTGAGCATATATAATATCACATTCAAGTGCTTCCGTATTGCGCAAAGCTGCAAAAAGCCTGCTTGCTTGAGTATTTAGATCGTCCTTTTTTCCAATGTCTATAAGTCTTTCAGGCAATAGAGCCGAAAGCTCTTCGGCGTAACAGAGAATTGCACACTTTTCTGTCTTTTGTGAATTTTTGAGAAATTCAAGCACTTTTGCGTCTTCTCCGTCAAGTAGTGTAAGAGGAACAGAGGGAGCATAGTGTTTGTATTTCATACCGGGTGAGAGAGGTCGCTCGTTTTCCTTAAGAGCCTCGGTTACAGCTTCGGATATCACGACTTTCTCGCAGACACAAGAAAGTGCATCGGCGGTTATCGCACCGGGGCGAAGCAGAATAAGCGAATTTCCGTCAGGCTTGACTATCGTTGATTCAAGTCCGATATCACATTCTCCGCCATCGATTATGGCGTCTATCCTGCCGTTCATGTCGGAGATCACGTGCTCACCACAGGTAGGAGAAGGGCTTCCCGAGAGATTTGCCGACGGTGCCGCAATAGCAACACCTGCACGTGCTATAAGCTCGTGTGCAATAGGATGTGCGGGACAACGCACCGCCACCGTATCAAGACCTCCCGTTACCGTTTCGGGAACAGTATTACGCTTTTTAAGTATTACCGTCAGGGGTCCGGGCATAAACGCCTTTGCAAGCTTGTAATATATTTCTGTTGTATATGCGTATCTTTCTGCATCTTCAGGGGTTGCTATATGGATTATAAGTGGATTATCCGACGGTCTGCCCTTGGCAGAATATATTTTTTTTGCCGCGTCGGGATCGGTCGCATCTCCGCCGAGTCCGTATACTGTCTCGGTGGGAAAAGCAACGAGCCCACCGCTTTTCAGTATATCTGCGGCATCTGTAATGTCCTTTTCTTTCGGTGTCGTCGGAGATATTTTAAATATCCGTGTGTTCATTATACGTCCTTTAAGAATTTGATTTTAGCTTTTCTGCGGTATCTGCTGTTATCAGCGCATCTATCATAGCACCGATATTACCGTTTAGAAAGCTTTCGAGAGAATAGAGTGTAAGACCAATTCGGTGGTCTGTAATACGACCTTGGGGGTAATTGTATGTCCTTATTCTTTCGCTTCGGTCGCCCGTTCCTACCTGGTTCTTTCGGTCGGAGGCGATCTTTTCATTTTGCTCTGTGGTTTTGATGTCAAGTAGCTTTGTCTTAAGCATTTTGAGAGCCTTGTCCTTGTTTTTGAACTGGCTTCGCTCTTCTTGACATTCTATGACTATACCCGTAGGCTTGTGGGTAAGTCGAACTGCAGATTCTGTCTTGTTGATGTGCTGACCGCCCGCTCCGCTGGATTTGCAGGATTCTATAATTATATCGGCGGGATTTATCTCAATTGCTATGTCTTCGGCTTCGGGAAGAACTGCTACCGTTGCGGTAGAGGTCTGTATTCTGCCTTGCGATTCTGTTTCGGGAACACGCTGAACTCTGTGGACTCCGCTTTCGAATTTGAATCGGGAATATGCTCCGTCACCTTCTATCATGAAGGTGACCTCCTTAAAGCCTCCAAGTTCGGTCTCATTTGCGTTCATGAGAGAGGTCTTAAAGCCTGCGCTTTCGGCATACATGGTATACATTCTGTACAGAACTGCCGCAAAGAGTGCGGCTTCTTCTCCACCTGCGCCGCTTCGTATCTCGACCATAACGTTTTTATCGTCATTTTCGTCGCGGGGAAGAAGCAATATTTTAAGTTCTTCGGAAAGAGTATCCATTCGAGTGCGTGTATCCTTAAGCTCCGCATTTATCATTTCTTTCATTTCTGCGTCGTGTGTTTCGGATAAAAGGGAATATGCGTCCTCGTTGTCGGCAGCGGCCTTTTTATACTCTCTGTATTTTTCAATTATGGGAGTCAAGTTTTTGTACTCCTTCATAAGAGAGGTATAACGCTCATTATCCGAAAAGATATTGGGGTCGGCAAGAGAGTTTTCGATGGATATATATTTTTCTTCTGCTTCTTTAAGCTTTTCTAACATTGTTTTCCTCGTTTATATCAGAATTTGTAGAATGCCCTTATAGCTCTGAAGGTTTCATAAAGGTCTACCTTCGATATTATTTCGCATGGAGCGTGCATGGATACTACGGGAACACCGAGGTCGATAGTCTCAATGTTGTGCTTTGAGATGTATTTTGCGACCGTTCCACCGCCACCGCAGTCAACGCGACCGAGCTCACCCGTTTGCCATACCACACCGTCCTCGGAAAGAGCTCTACGAAGCCATGCTATGTATTCGGCATCAGCGTCGTTTGTGCCGTATTTTCCACCCGAGCCTGTGAATTTTGCAAAAATTGCGCCACAGGATAACATGGGGGTGTTGTTTTTTTCGAATACTTCGGGGAAGTTGGGATCGTATGCAACAGAGACGTCGGCAGACAGACACTTTGAATTTGCTCGGATAAGAGCTGCATTACCGCCAAGATTTGCGGCAAGCTCGTTTATGAGGTCGAGCATCAGAATACTCTGCATTCCCGTAGGTCCGTCACTTCCTGTTTCTTCCTTGTCAGCAAGAATACACATGACCGTGTGTTTGGTTTCTTTCTGCTCTAGAAGAGCAGTAAGTGCAGGATATGCACAAACTCTGTCGTCGTGTCCGTAAGCTGCTATCATAGAACGGTCAAAGCCTGCGTCTCTTGCTTTAAGTGCGGGAACGACACAAAGCTCCGCAGAGAGGAAATCCTCCTCAATGATGCCATATTTTTCATTGAGAAGCTTAAGTACCGCCAGGGATATGGAATTTTCCTCGTCATCTGGACGGCTTCCGACAAGGACGTTGAGCTGTTCGCCCTTGATAGCCTCGCTGACAGTGCGTTTGCTTTGCTCCTTGTCAAGATGTGGAAGCAGGTCGTTTATATAAAATATAGGGTCACTGTCGTCCTCACCGATGGCAACGTCTATGACATTTCCGTCAGCGGTGGCGATCACACCGTGGAGAGCTAATGGAGTTGCTACCCACTGATATTTTTTAATCCCGCCGTAATAATGGGTTTTGAAGAAAGCCATACCGCCTTCATCATAAAGAGGACATTGCTTAAGGTCTATTCTCGGTGCGTCAACGTGAGACGCAGAGATACGTATTCCTTCGTTTATAGGTTCACTTCCTACAGATATTAGGAAAAGATTTTTTCCGCGGTTGTTAAGGAATATTTTGTCACCTGCGGATATCTTCTCCCCCAGCTTGTATTCGCGGTATCCTGCAGAGAGAGCCATACGAATAGCTTCATTTACTGCTTCGCGCTCGGTCTTTGCGGTGTCAAGAAATTTTTTGTAATTTTCAGAATAAGCAAAAGCTTCGTCGATTATTTTTTTGTCGACCACTTCGTATACTGTTTTCTTCTTATATTTAAGTTCGCTCATGATGTAACTCCTTTAGTAAAGCTTTTTATATGTATCAATAGCCGCATTGACTTTTTTTACGTAATTTTCGGTTTCGGAGAAGGGTATCTTCGTAAGATTTCCTTTTCCGTCACTATATTTTTCATCCTCGAGCCATTTTGCAACGTTGCCTTCTCCTCCGTTGTAGGCTGCAAAGGCAGTGTCCCAATTGTAATCGAATTTGACAAGAAGATATTTCAGGTAATATACTCCGTATTTTATATTGACCTCGGGGTCATATACCTTGTTCGTCGATAGGTGTTCTCCAAAATGATCATCTCCCGTCAGCCACTCAAACGTTCCCGGGGTTATCTGCATAAGTCCGTGAGCTTCTCCCGAAGATGCTGATGCGTCAAAATTACTCTCAACCTTTATTATCGCATAAATAACGTAATCGGGAATGTTATATTCGATAGCATATTTTTCGACTGTGTCCGAATAGTCTTTGGGGTGAGTTCTTTTATCAATAATATCCCAAATGACAGAGGTAAGAAGACCTACAAGTATGGAGATACAGATTATTAATAATATAACTAAAGTGTGTCTCGCATTTTTCTTCATGTAAATCTCCTTTTTATTATTTGTTTTTTATTGCTCCAATGCTCAGGAGAAGACCGTCAGTCTTTTCAATGAATGAAGCTTCATCGTTTGTGTTTTCAAGAACGATGTCGGAGTGAGATATATAAAACTCGTCGCTGTGTTGCGCCATAACTCTCTCCTTTGCCTTTTCCTCGGTTATTTTGTCTCTTACGGCAATTCGTGAAATCCTTGTTTCTTTTGGAGAGAGGATCGAAATAACGGTGTGACATTTCTTATTAAACCCTGATTCAATAAGTGTCGGTGCGTCTACAAAAACAAATTTTTTTCCTTCACTTTCGAATGATGCTATCATTTCTTCCATTTTGTTTATAACAAAACCAAGTACTGTTTTGTTAAGAAGCTCAAGCTTTTCGGGTGAGGAAAATACCACCGCGCCGAGCGCTGACCTGTCAAGTGAGCCGTCGGGTGAAAAAACAGGGTCTCCGAAGGCATTGCGTATCGCATCAAGACATTGAGAGGGAGGCACGAGAAGAGAATGATAAACTTCGTCTGCATCTATAGTTTCGATACCATATTTTTTTAGTCTTGTGCAGAAAAGAGATTTTCCTGCGCCTGAAGGACCTGTTACGCCGATTATTTTAATGCTTACACCCATCTCTTTTCCTCCTTTTTTAGAATATCAGTTAAATTCGTCCTCATACTTGACGCGTGTCACACGTGAATCATTCCTTGCAGATTGATATGAGGCTTCCATGACCGCTTGAATGTGCGCACCGTCTTTGAAGCTTGGAGCAACTCCGTTATTCGTCGCAACTCCCGCGAGAAATTCGTAAATTCCCTGAACGTGTCCGCGAAGCCAACCTGACGGCGCTTTGGGGGCGGGGAATGATGCGGGAGCGGGGTATCTTCCGACACATTCGATAGCGGTATATCCGCAATCCGCTCCGAGAGGTCCTGCTTTCTTTGTTGCATCATAGAAATATAAATAGTTCGGCTGCATGAGAGAAAATTTGATAGCGCCTTTTTCTCCCGATATGTAAAGGTTCAGGTCGTCGTTCGCGCCCGTGCTTATTTTACTTGCGCATATCTGACCTATAGCTCCACCTTTGAGCTTTGCGGTCAGGTAAAATGCCTCGTCTGCGTTTGTTTGCCATTCGTTTCCGTCTTGCCCTTTTCTTGTTGGATAGGCTATCTGTCCCATTCCGCTGACCGACTCAAATTCTCCGCAAAGATAATAGATAAGGTCGATAACGTGTGAGCCAAGGTCGAAGAGAACACCGCCGCCACAGATGTCGCTGTTTTGCTTCCAGCCTGCAGGACGCTCACGGTCGGTACAACTGTTGTGGTGATATTCCGCAGAAAAGGTGAGGATACGACCAAGACGTCCCTCATCTACAAGCTCTTTAGCCCTCATGAGAGGCGCAATATGTCTGTTATTAAAAACGATATTGCACACAAGTCTTTTTTCTTCGGCTATATGGGCAAGTTCATAGGCTTCCGAGGCGTTCACGCAAAGAGGTTTTTCGCAATAGACGTTCTTTCCTGCGAGAAGTGCTTTTTTAGCCGTGTCATAGTGGTATATATTTGGTGTGCAAATATGTATAGCCTGAATTTTTTCGTTATATATAAGGTCATTTTCATTTGCCGTGGCAATTTCAAATCCGTAGGTATTTGCGATCCTTGAAGCTCCCTCAGCAGATGTTGTGCATACTCCGAGAATTTGGGGGTGAAAGTCAAGAGAGGAGTAGAAATATTTGAGATTTTCAATTGAATAGGAATGAGTTTTACCCATAGCTCCAAAGCCGATAATACCGATATTTATGATCTTTTTCATGGAAGTATACCCCGAAAACATTTTTATACATTATAATAAAATATTATACCGCAAATCTCTCTTTTTTTCAAGATGTAATTAGTTAAATTTTAGAATTACTTGCGAATCCCTACAAATATTTTATTTAACGCCTTGCAAAGATACTCAAAAAATAGTATAATATAATAAATACTAAAAAAACAGAGGCACTGATATATGAAATATACGACCGTTCTTATAGATGCAGACGAGACGCTGCTTGATTTTCTCAGAAGCGAGAGGGAAGCAGTTTCGGAGATGCTCGGCATATTTGGAATTTCGGCAGACGAAGAGATCATAAAAAAATACAGCGAGATAAACAAGTCTTTGTGGAAAGCTCTTGAGCGAGGAGAAATAGAGAAGAGGGTTTTACTTTATCATCGATTCGAATTGCTCTCGGAGTTTTACGGATTTGGGTTGGATGCAAAGGAAATGGCAAAGACTTATATGGATATACTTGCAACCAAAGGATATATGCTTGATGGCGCACTTGAGCTTTGTAAGAAGCTTCAGGGTAAGGTAAGACTTTACATAGTTACAAACGGAGTGGAATATATTCAAAGAGGACGTTATAAGGTTCTCGGTATTGAGAAATATTTTGACGGAATATTTATATCCGGCTTAATTGGATATGAGAAGCCGTCGGTAGAATTTTTCAATAAGATCGTTAAGGAAATAAAAGATTTTTCAAAGGATAGCACCCTGATAGTCGGTGATTCTCTTTCCTCCGATATGCAGGGAGGAATAAATTTTGGAATAGATACCTGCTGGTATGCACCTAATGCCGAAAGAATTCCCGACGGCATGAGTATTACCTATCATGCGAGAACACACGGGGAGATATACGATATTATTACAAACTCTTGAGAATAATGGAGAAGTTATGAGCGATTTTAAAGCCTTTTTAAGCGAGCTTGATAACAGAGGTATAAAATATGTGCGTGAATACGAGCTTTGCGGTGCGTCTACCTTTAAAATAGGCGGGAAAGCCACTGTTGCCGTAATTCCCGAAAACTGTGATGACCTTGTATTTGCAATTGATAAAGGATACGAATACAAGAAAAAGCTCCATGTGCTTGGCAGAGGATCAAACACTCTGTTCAGCGACGACGGATACGACGGAATTCTCATTTTGACAAAGGGGCTGTGCTCTATTGCCGATAAAGGAGAGGGAATACTTGAATGTTCTGCGGGAGCATCTCTCGGGGCTGTTTCTGCATTTGCAGCCGACAGAAGTCTTTCGGGATTTGAGTTTGCTTCGGGAATACCTGGGAGTATTGGCGGAGCAATGTTTATGAACGCAGGTGCTTACGGAAGCGCCATGAGCGACTTTGTTATTGATAGCCTCGCATATGACCTTGAAAAGAAAAAGACCGTTACTATCCGCGAGCATGAGTTTGGCTATCGAAAAAGCATTTATTCGAGGGATAGAAGGCTTATATGTTTGTCGGTAAGGATAAAGCTCCATGAGGGAAACTGTGAGGAAATAAAAGAAAAGATACGCGCCCTTGCCGCCGAACGACGCTCAAAACAGCCTATTGAATACCCAAGCGGAGGCAGTTACTTTAAGCGTCCCGAGGGTTACTTTGCAGGAAAGCTTATTGAGGATTGCGGACTTAAGGGTCTTTCGGTAGGGGGCGCGGAGGTTTCCGAAAAACACGCGGGATTTATTATAAACAAGGGCGGAGCTACGTCATGCGACGTGCTCAAGCTTGAAGAAAAAATACGAAAAGCAGTCTATGAACGCTTCCACGTGCTTCTTGAGAGAGAAGTAGAATACGTTGACTGAAAAGAGATAAGAGGGAAAAATGTCATTTACGTCGGTTGTAACAGATGAGCTTCTTGCTCTTCCAATAGGAAAGACCTGTTGCCGCAAGGCTCTGATTTGCGGGATGCTTTACTGTTCGGTAGAAAGTGAAGCTGGATATAGGGCGGTATTTCGCTCACGCGCTGTGGCTGAGGAAGCAGAGAGATTACTAAAGAGCGTATTTTCCGCTTCGGGAACAGTTTCCGAATACATGGCAGGAAGCCATAGAAAGTACCGCCTGGACTACACTTCAAAGGCAATGGGAAATATTCTTTTCGATCTTGACAGTGATAATGGTGAAGGTATAGAAAAGATAATAGGAATACGATGCGTCAGTTGTATACAGCTCTTTTTGCGAGGCGTATTTCTGTCGTCTATGTCGGTCACAGAGCCGTCAAACTCGTATCATATGGAGATATCTATACCCAGAAGTGCCGAGGTGAGAGCCGAAAAGCTTTCTGCAATGTTTGCCGAGCACATTGCAGAAATAGGAAGGGTTACGAGAGGAAAAAATATAGGTCTTTATTATAAAGGTAACTCAAAAATATCCGACGCACTTTGTTTTGTGGGTGGTGCAAAGTCAGGCTTTTATTATGCCAATATATCTATTGAGAACGATATAAGAAATAATGAGAACAGAGCCACCAATTGTGTAGCAAGAAATATTTCAAGATCGGTTGATGCCGCAATGAAGCACATAGAGGCTATAAAGAAGCTTCAGTACGATCACTGCTTTGAAAATCTTTCAGAGGACCTTAGGTATACTGCTACTTTGAGACTTGAAAATCCGGATGCGACGCTTAGTGAGCTTGCGCTTATGCACGAAACACCTTTGTCTAAATCGGGACTTAATAAGCGTTTGAGGCTTATACTTGAGGCGGCAGGGGAGAATGATAAATAAATATAGAATAAAATAATAAAAATTTTAAAAAACACTTGACAAAAGCCCCCACGTTTGATATAATATTAAAGCTGTCAATAATCAAATGCTGGTATGGCTCAGTCGGTAGAGCACGTCATTGGTAATGACGAGGTCATCAGTTCGATTCTGATTACCAGCTCCAAAAAGCGACCCGATCGGGTCGCTTTTTTTATTTCCTATTATTGACTTTCATTTGATTGTATGATAAAATATAGACAAAATAAGGTCATTAAAAAGGGGAAAAACATGAATTGTTCTATAAAAAGAAAGGATACACCTTATATAGTCGCTCACAGAGGAACGTGCGGAGCAAACATACCTTGTAATTCACTTGCGTCGTTTGAAGCGGCTATCAGACAGGGAGCTGATGCTATCGAGCTTGACGTAACAAAATCAAAGGACGGAGAGCTGTTTATATTCCATCCAGGTATGGAATTTCGTTTTCTCAAAGATGTGAAAACACTTAAGGAGCTTACGGCCAAGGAGATAAAGGAACTTCGTCTCTTGAATCAGGACGGAGTATATACGAGCTACAGAATACCTACTCTTTATGAGGCACTGTCTCTCGTTAAGGACAGAGCATACGTAAACGTTGATAAATTCTGGACCGATCCGGGTGCTATCGGTGAGGTAATAAGCTCCCTCGGAATGAAAGATCAGGTCATAGTTAAGGCGTACGGAGACGAAAAGTCTATCGATGCCGTCGAGAAATACGCTCCCGAATATATGTTCATGGCAATGCTTCGCAAGGAGGATAAGCTCACGGCTACCATGAAGGACAGAAAGATAAACTACATAGGCGTTGAGTCGCTTTTTGATGACGACAACGATTCCATAATCAGTGACGGGTATATCCGCTCCATGCATGAGCAGGGTTATCTCATTTGGGTAAACGGTATCGTTTACGACGAAAGAGATGTTATATCTGCGGGGCATAACGACGATATTTCGGTCAGCCGCGATCCCGAGCTTGGTTGGGGCTGGCTTATGAAAAAGAATCCCGACTTTATTCAGACCGACTGGGTAGGAGCGCTTAAAAATTACATGATGACAAGGTAAATATCATTTTTGGAGGGCTCAGATGTTTACACCGATCATATACGCAGTAGCCATTCTTGTTATTGCTGCCATATTGTATGGAATATACAAGGTAATATGGTATTTGTGGAAGATCTTTCGATTTAAAGTAATAATGAAGAAAATATCCGCAAGTGTGGAACGCAAAAGAGGAACATGGGATACCTTTTTCGGAGAAAAAGGACTTGTGGATTTAATTGTTACACTTGGAGATAAAAAATATGAGGTGTGTGTTCTTTCCTTTATTTCAACGCATGGGCGATGGAATATAGAAAAAGGATATGACGGATATTTTATAGAAAGTCGACGAGCGAGTACTGTTTTTTATAAAGTATATAACCACAGTGAGCAGGGAGCTTTGGCGGGTGAATACAAACGTGAGTCAAGTGTCAGTAGAAAAATGCTTGATATAACTCCGCAAAGTGAAGAATACGAGAAGCAGATATTTCTTCTTTACCCATTTCCTAAAAAACTAACCCTTACCGATTCAAGCTATCGAGAGCTATATATCGGCGATAAGATAGATGGGCACGAGATCATGAATATTGACGTTTTTTTGGAACTTTTGTGTATGACGAAAAACAAAGATAAATAGATTTTTTGAATGTGCAATTACAACAATATATATGAGAAAAGCATGAAAAAAAGAGGGGGAATAATTTTGATCATACCAAAGGATTTGCAAATATATTGCAGAAAAAGAATTTTGAGACGAGTCATTCCTTGCATGATTTTTATTTCCGTGTTCGCAACAGTATTAACTTTATGGGGAACCGTAATATTCAATACGGATAATACGGCATTTCAAATATTGTGTTACATTGTTGTTATGCTTGTTCCGTTTGTTATCACTGGAGTTCCTCATAAATTGATTGATTCAACATATTACGGTACAGTTAAGAAAGTCGATATTATTACGACAACGGATAATGATTCTGCTGTTAAACCTACTCGCGAGCATTTGTATTTAAAAAACACCATTTATTTGAGCATCGAACAATCGGACGGTAAGCTTATATATAAAAAGGCATATAGCGGGAAAGCAAGACTGCAGCAGAATATTAACGCTTATAACGAGGGGGATTTGGTATTTCATCTTTATGGAACGAATAATGTTGTGGTTTTACCCGATGCCAATGACAACTCCGTTCATTGTTCAGTTTGTGGTTCATCCAACAATATTGAAAATGATAAATGCCGCACTTGCGGACATTCACTGATAAAACATATATAAAAATCACCGCCGAGAGTAGTCATTTGGCCACTCTCGGCGGTTTGCTCTGGTGACCCGTGGGAGAATATATCTCGCTATGCTCGAATCGGAGTTTGCTGCGCAAACATCCGCGAACTATCTGCCTTGCGGCAGAGGATCAATTTCTTTAGCATCATAAAAAAATAACACCCCCACTATTGCAAGGGTATTATTTTCTGGTGACCCGTGGGAGAATATATCTCGCTATGCTCGAATCGGAGTTTGCTGAGCAAACATCCGCGAACTATCTGCCTTGCGGCAGAGGATCAATTTCTTTAGCATCATAAAAAATAACACTCTCGCTATTGCAAGGGTGTTATTTTTTGGTGACCCGTGGGAGAATCGAACTCCCGTTACCGCCGTGAAAGGGCGGTGTCTTAGCCGCTTGACCAACGGGCCGTTGGTAGCGGGAATTGGATTTGAACCCATGACCTACCGGGTATGAACCGGTTGCTCTAGCCAGCTGAGCTATCCCGCCATTTGCGTGTCCATTACTGAACGCTCGACTATTATATCACAAAATAGTGCCTTTGTCAACACCTTTTTGAAAAAAATATAAAATATTTTTTGACTTTTCGAGGGGCGTTACCGCCCCTCGAAAAAAGACTTTATCCTCTCCAGTTTACGTTTACATAACTCAAGTCGTGGTCGTTAAGACGGAGTACTTTATAAATATTTCTGTACGACGCGTATTTTTGATTTACAAATTCGCTATTGCAATATTCCTCGTGTCCGAGCTTCGATGTAACGTGCCATCCGGGGGTGTAGGACACACGGTTATTGGTATCCCAAAGACATATGCCCTTTGCTCCTTTTGCGTAAAATTCCTTTGCCTGATCGGCATAGAGTGAGGGTTGTCTGCCTTCCCAGTCAACGCTGTAATAGGTTTCTATTCCATATTTTTCAGCCAGCTTTTCATGTTCCTCAATGGCGTTCAGCATCATATCCATCTTCATCCAATGAATACGTCTTACCATATATTTGCTTCTTGAAACAACCTTGTATTTTTCAAGGTCGATAAGCCCCGAGCCGTCATCTGCAAGAATTTCGTCGAGGACCTCATAGTGAGAATACATACCTACCGTCAGACCGTCGATAAGTCCTTCCTTTGCCCAAGCCTCAATGTCAACTCCCATTTGCTTGCTAAGCTCTGTGGAATAGAACCCAAATGAGTGAATGTTACAGCGAGGACGGTTAAGCTTTACTGCTTCATTGTCAAGTGTCTTACGAAGCTTTCTTGCAAATTCAGTAATAAACTCACACCAAACCGAATTCAGTCTTTCGTCGGTCATAGGCAAAGTTCTTGCATCAAGACCGTCGTATTTTTCGGCAACTCTCTGGAGTACGGGTTCTTCAAAGCCGATACATATTCCTCTTATCCAAAGCAGAGTAATTGCAGGGAATCCCTTCCTATATGCGTCAACAAATATCTCAATGACCTTGTCACGAACCTCCGGATACGCATATGAAAGAATACTTACGTCTCTTCCGTCGCGAGTCTTGATATAATATTCGGGATGCTCGTCGGCAAATTTCATTTGGAAGTTTGGATAGGTTACGGGGAACTTGAAGCTTGACATTTGCATTCTGAATGTGGCGTGTATACGGATACCGATGGACTCGCAGTATTCTACCATTTTAGCATAAGACTTGTCTTTTATCTTGTTAAATTCGCAGAATACATCATTTCTCTTGCGGTCATGGCCAAATATTCCCACGTAATTCGGTCCTGTTTCCTCGTCAGGATATTCGCAAGCATCAAAGCTTATTTCCTGCGAGAGCATTGTAACGTCTGTTCCTTTAAGTGCCTGTATCTTACAAAGTGTGTCATTCACGGTGTTTGAGCGGTCATGACCGGTAAAGTCGGTGTCAATATGGGCGTGTACCTTATATTTTGCAGGTGTATTTTTCTCTTTTTCGTATTCGGCTATGTCTTCGTCGTTCATTTCGACACATCTTACCCAAACGAGTCCTGAATTGTGTGTTGCATAGCAATCGGGGTGGGATATAGTGAGCTTGTCCCCGTTAAGCTCGGCGCATTTCCACATGACCTCGTGAATGGTTTCATAGTGAGCCCACACGTTACCCTCTGTTGATGGTGACAATCCTGAATAGCTTATATCGCTGTCAAGCTGGAGATAGGTATACATAGATCCAATGCTTATGAAACCGACGTAGATTCTGTGCCATCCATGAAGCCCAAGGGGAATGGTTACAGAGGGGGCTTTTGATTTTGCAGTGGTAAGGATCATAGTGCCGCTGTATTTTTCACTTTCATAATCTGCAGCCAACCACGTATCGTCACTGATATTACGGCTGATAAGCTCTTTTTCAAGTACCATACCTGCAATGTCTGTAAAAATATGCTCTTTTCTTTCCATGGCATTACTCCTTTTCGGAAGAGAATATTATTAATTTGTAGGATGTAAAATTCATTTATAGTGTTACAGAAGTCCCGTTATGAGACTTCTGTAACATTTTTATTATTTGAGTTTTGCGAGAGCTTCTTCAACACCTGCAAGGTTTTCGCGATATTTTGAAAGCTTTTGCTTTTCACCTTCAACTACCTGTGCGGGAGCTTTTGCAACGAAGCCTTCGTTTGAAAGCTTCTTGTCGAGTCTTTCGATCTCACCGATAAGCTTCTTTTTCTCGGTCTCAAGTCTTGCGATCTCCTTTTCGGTATCAACGATATCCGATAGGGGGAGGAATATGGTTGCCGAGTCGGTTATTATCTGAACGGCATCGTCTGCCGAAAGAACACCCTCGAAGCTGTCGCTGATCTCTACCTCTGAAGCGGACGCAAGTCTCTGGAAGAATACTGCGGTATCAGCGTTAAAGGAATCGGTGTACTTTGTTGCGATATAGACCTTTGCCTTTCTTGACGGAGGAACGTTCATCTCGTTTCTGCGAGCGCGGATAGCTTTGATAGCGGTGATAACTTTAGTCATCTTTTCCGCATCCTCTTCAAATACGAGAGAACTGTCAAATGCGGGATACTTGGATATCATGATGCTTTCGTCGCTGTGTGGAAGAGACTGATATATTTCCTCTGTAATAAAGGGCATAAAGGGGTGAAGAAGCTTGAGAGTTCCCGTAAGAACGTAGCCAAGCACGTTCTGTGCGATATTGTTACCCTCGGACTCCTTGTCGTTAAGTCTTGCCTTGGTGAGCTCAATGTACCAGTCGCAGAATACGTCCCAAGTGAAATCATAGATGGAAGCGAGAGCAACACCGACCTCATATTTGTCGATAGCAGAGGTAACGGCATCAGCAAGGGCATTGAAGCGGTGGAGTATCCACTTATCCTCTGCGGCAAGCTTATCTGCCTCGGGAAGCTTTATCTCGTCGATGGTAAGGTTCATTCTTACAAAACGTGAAGCATTCCAGAGCTTGTTTGCAAAGTTTCTTGCGGCCTCAATCTTTTCATCGGAGAATCTCATGTCGTTTCCGGGAGAGTTTCCTGTTGCAAGGGCGTAACGAAGAGCATCTGCTCCGTATTTCTTGATTATTTCAAGAGGATCTATGCCGTTTCCGAGAGACTTGGACATCTTTCTGCCCTGAGCGTCTCTAACAAGTCCGTGAATGAATACGGTGCTGAAGGGTTCTTTGTCCATATGCTCAAGTCCAGAGAATATCATTCTTGCTACCCAGAAGAAGATTATATCATAACCCGTAACGAGAGCGCTTGTGGGGTAATATTTCTTAAGTTCTTCTGTGTTTTCGGGCCAACCCATAGTGGAGAAGGGCCAGAGAGCAGAGGAGAACCATGTGTCGAGAACGTCATTTTCCTGACGTACCTTTCCGCCACACTTGGGGCAGACGTCAATATCGGTCTTGGAAACTGTCATTTCTCCGCAGCTATCGCAATAGAAGGCGGGAATTCTGTGTCCCCACCAGAGCTGACGGGAGATACACCAGTCGTGAACATTTTCCATCCAGTTTACGTATGTTTTGCTGAAACGTTCGGGAACGAATTTAACGCGGCCGTCACGAACAACTTCAAGAGCCGGCTTTGCAAGAGGCTCCATTTTTACAAACCACTGGTTTGATGTCATAGGCTCAACTGTCGTTCCGCAACGGTAGCAAGAACCAACGTTGTGCTTATGAGGAACGACCTTTACCAAATATCCTTCTGCTTCAAGGTCGGCAACGAGTGCGCGTCTTGCTTCAAAGCGGTCCATACCCTCATATTTTCCACCGTAAGCATTGATCGTCGCATCGTCGTTCATGACCTTTATTTGCTCGAGTCCGTGGCGCTGACCAACAAGGAAGTCGTTGGGGTCGTGAGCGGGGGTTATCTTAACGCAACCCGTTCCAAAACCAATTTCAACGTATTCGTCTGCAATTACGGGGATCTCTCTACCTACCATGGGGAGAATGAGAGTCTTTCCGATAAGGTGAGCCATCTTTTCGTCAGCGGGGTTGACTGCTACAGCGGTATCACCGAACATTGTCTCGGGACGAGTGGTTGCGACTTCAACGTATTCGTCGCTGTCCTTTACGGGATAGCGGATATGCCAGAAGGATCCGTCTTGCTCGGAATATTCTACCTCTGCATCGGAAAGGGCTGTGATACAGTGAGGACACCAGTTGATTATTCTGTTTCCACGGTAAATAAGTCCTTTGTCATAGAGATTTACAAATACCTCTCTTACAGCTCTTGAGCATCCTTCGTCCATTGTGAAGCGTTCTCTTGTCCAGTCACAAGAAGCACCAAGCTTTTTGAGCTGACTGATTATTCTGTCACCGTACTGATTTTTCCAATCCCAGACTCTTTCAAGGAATTTTTCACGACCGAGGTCGTATCTTGTAAGACCTTCGTTGACACGAAGCTGTTCCTCGACCTTTATCTGAGTTGCGATTCCTGCGTGGTCTGTACCGGGAACCCAAAGGGTATTGAAGCCCTGCATTCTCTTATAACGGACAAGAATATCCTGAAGTGTCTCGTCGAGAGCATGTCCCATGTGAAGTTGTCCCGTTACGTTTGGCGGGGGGATTACTATTGAGAAAGCAGGCGCGGGGTTTTTTACGTCAGGCGTGAAATAACCCTTTTCGCACCATGTTTCATATATTCTGTCCTCAAATTCAGAGGGAGAATATACCTTTGGCAATTCGTTGTAAGAATTCATTTTTTCCTCCTTGCACCTTTCGGTGCATTTATATAATATATATTTTATTATTTTCAAAATAAAAACGCTCCACACCCATATATCAGGGCGTGGAGCACGCGGTACCACCTGAATTTGCACCCAAAACGGTGCGTCTCAATGAAGCTTATGCTTCTACCCTATAACGTGGGCTGACGGATAGAGCTAATAAAAAAATTTCACCCTATCGGCTCAAAGGCGACTTCAGCGCTTAACAATGAGGACTTACACCGACCGTCCTCTCTCTGCGATTGCTCGGATGCTTACTACTCCTTATCAATGCCTTTTAATATTCAATATATTTTACCACATTTTTATGTTCAAGTCAATATAAAAATGATTTTTTCTACATTATATTATTTTAAGATAAGCTCACAAAGATCGTCTGCCGTCATTCCCACGATATATGAGCCGATATCGGTATTCTTGATAAGGCTCGGAATGCTCGAGAGCTCGGCACCTCGAATAAGCTCTTCAAGCTCTGAAATGGGAGCGAGGCTAAAGAAATCTCCCGATATGCGCAGATCCTTTACGGTATCGTTTTTCATATCGAAGCGTATTTCGACACCACCGAAGGAAAATCCTTTTTTCTTTGTGAGAGTATATAAGGAAAGCAGGTCTTTCGTGGGGAATATCCACTCTGCCGAAGAGTTTCTTTTTACGAGCGCATCGACATCATCGTTTGAGGGCGGGGCGATGATAGTGGGGGAGTATTTTTTTATCATGTGCTCGGCAATGCAGTCTCTGAATTGCTCCGCTGTTTGAATGCCAAGGTCTTGGGGCAGAAGAGGGAGAAGATTTGTGACTCTTGAACGGGCTGAACGGATCGCTTTTGAAGCAAGCTTTTCTTCGTCTACGCGAAGTATGTCAGACAAAACCGAGAGATCGGAATTGAAGAGAAGCGTTCCGTGATGCAATACTCTGCCGCCTCTCGAATATTCGGCATTGCCCGAAAATTTGCGGTCTCCTGCCAGTAGATCGTTGCGTCCCGAAAGCGACGCTGAAATTCCCATTGATGATAGAGCATCTATGATCGGAGCGGTAAAATGAGCAAAATCAAGTCCGTTGCCGTGATGGTTTGGAGATATGAAGCTATAGTTGAGGTTGCCGAGGTCGTGATATACGGCTCCGCCACCTGTTATGCGACGAGAAATAAATACATCTCTTTGTTTTGCGACCTCCATGTCTATCTCAGCATAGGCATTCTGGTTTTTACCTATAACGACGGTGGGAGAATTTTGCCAAAGCATAAATATCTCGTCGTCGGCAGTATTAAAAAGATATTCCTCTATCGCAAGATTGACATACGGATTTTTTGTATCGAGTAAAAGCAACTTCATATTTTTATCTCCTTTGAATTTTTTTCGGGGAGGAAGATGATTTGAATCCTCTTCCTCCCCGAATAGTTTAGCAATCAGGGATTATTATAAGCCCTTCTTTGCTCTCTCGACCTTTTCAAGATCGGTGAAGTTGTTTGTAGGAACATGTCCGGGAAGGGGCATGATCTTTTCATGGAGAGCGTCGATGATCCAATCAGCCTGCGGGAAGAAGCTCTTTTCAAGCTCGAATGCAGGTGTGATCCAGTTACGAGATCCGACAACAACTGCGGGACCGTCGAGGTAATCGAAGCACATTTCAGTGATGTTGGAAGCCATATCTCTCATTACGGAGTTTCTTTCACAAGCATCGCCTACGAGGATGATCTTACCTGTCTTCTTTACAGATTCAATAACCTTTTCATAGTTGAAGGGAACAACCGAACGAGCATCGATGATCTCAGCCGATACACCGTACTTCTCTTCGAGTATCTTTGCAGCCTCGAGAGCTCTGTAAAGTACTGCGCCGACTGTGAGAATGGTAACGTCCTTACCCTCTCTCTTGATGTCGGGCTCACCCATAGGAATTTCGTAGTGTCCTGCGGGAACGCCTTCGGGAAGGAATTCCTCACCGATACCGTAAATTCTCTGTGACTCAAAGAATACAACGGGGTCGGTTCCCTCGAGAGCTGTGGTCATAAGACCCTTCGCATCTGCGGGAGTTGCGGGGAATACGACCTTAAGTCCGGGAATGTGAGAACAGATAGCCGTCCAGTCCTGAGAGTGCTGTGCACCGTACTTGGAACCAACAGATACACGGAGTACGATGGGCATCTTAAGTATACCAGCAGACATTGCCTGCCACTTAGCCATCTGGTTGAATATTTCGTCGCCTGCACAACCGATAAAGTCAGCGTACATAAGCTCAACGATAGCACGACCGCCGCACATTGCATAACCTACTGCAGAGCCAACGATAGCCGACTCGGAGATAGGAGAGTTGAAGAAGCGGTGGTAGGGAACAGCCTCGGTCATCTTCTTATAAACACCGAATGCTCCGCCCCAGTCACGGTTATCCTCACCGTATGCGATGAGAGTGGGGTCTTCATAGAACTTGTCAATGATGGGCTCGAAGAGAGCGTCGGTCATGTTGTACATCTTCATCTTGGAAACGGGCTTGCCGTTCTTGTCGACGGGAGTACGTGTCTTGCCTGCGATCTCCTTAACACGAGGACACTCTTCCTTGGGAAGAAGCATCTCTGCCTCTCTTGTGGGATCCATAGAAGCTACCTTCTGGTTGGAGAACATGATGGAAGAAATTGCGTCGGGCTCTTTTACGAGGTCCATACGAGGAGAAATATCGTCGTTGATAGCGAGCTTCATGATCTCGGTCATACGAGCGGTGATCTCTTCGTGCATCGTTGCGAACTCGTTCTCGGTAGCTACGCCGCCAAGGATGAGCTTGGTCTTGAATGCAACGATGGGATCTGCTGCCTTCCAAGCCTCGATCTCCTCTGCTGTACGGTATGTGGAGGAGTCGGAAGGAGAGTGACCGGATACACGGTAGGTAACAACGTCAAGAAGAGCAGGTCCTTTTCCTTCGAGAAGGAGTTTCTTCTTACGAGTAACGGCATCGATAACTGCAAGAGGATCGTAACCGTTAACACGTTCTGCGTGCATCTGGCTGGGATTGAAGCCAGCACCGAGACGAGCGACCATATCAAAGCCCATGGTCTCGCCACGAGTCTGACCGCCCATTCCGTAGTGGTTGTTGAATACGTTGAAGAGTATGGGCATACCGCCGTCGCTGTACTTGCCGTCCATACCCCAGAGCTTTGTGATCTGGTCCATGGAAGCGAAGTTGAGAGACTCAAGAACGGGACCACGTCCTGTAGCACCGTCTCCGCAGTTGGAGATGATGATACCGGGCTTGTGGTTAGATCTCTTATAGAGAGCCGCACCGAGAGCGATAGGAGCGGAAGCACCAACTATTGCGTTGTTGGGCATAAGTCCGAAAGGAATGAAGAAAGCGTGCATAGATCCGCCAAGACCGCGGTTGAAGCCTGTTTTACGAGCGAATATTTCAGCAAGAGCACCGTAGAGAAGGAAGTTGATAGCAAGTTCCTTTACGTTTCCGCCTGCGTTCATGTGCTTTTCAACAACAGAAAGAACGGAACCGTCAAGGAATTCCTTCATAATATCGTAAAGCTCCTTATCGTCGAGCTTCTCGATAGAAGAAAGTCCCTTTGCGAGTATCTCGCCGTGGCTACGGTGAGAACCGAAGGAAAAGTCATTGATATCAAGGCAGTAAGCTTCACCGACTGCGGATGCTTCCTGACCGATAGAAAGGTGAGCAGGACCGGGGTTGTTGTACTTAACGCCATTGTACTCGCTCTTTACCTTTACTTCGTTGAGCATTGTCTCGAACTCACGAATGATAGCCATGTCGCGATAAATACGCATCATGTCTTCCTTGGAGTAGATCTTAAGCTCTTCCTTGAGTGTCTTGTTGTACTGACATACGGGGATGTCATCAAAATGGATGTAACCGGCTTCAAAAGCTTTGCCGGGATCGACATATTGACTCTTTGGCATTTTATGTATTCTCCTTTTTAATATTTTTTATGTTATTTTGATATCAGAGGAACATGCCTTCTCTGATAACTTCACAAACTGTGGGGTGAGGGAATACGAGCTTCTGAATATCAGCTACTCTCATCTCTGTTTCTACCATCATAGCAGCTCCGTAGATTATCTCGGATGCATAGCTTCCGATCATGTGGAGACCTACGATGTTGTTGTGCTTGTTGTCAACGATTATCTTAACGATACCGTTTCCGTGCTCGTTCTCTGCGATGTAACGTCCGCTGTACTTGAGAGTTACGTTCTTAACGGTAACGTCGAGTCCCTTTTCCTTTGCGGATTCGGTGGTCTCACCGACAGAAGCGACCTCGGGATTCGTGTAGATTACGGAAGGAATGGAATTGTAGTTTATTCTGTCCTTCTTGCCGAGGATATTGTTGATGCAGACCTCACCCTCGCGGTAAGCTGTGTGAGCGAGCATAGATTTTCCGTTTACGTCACCTGCAGCCCAAACACCGGGAACGTTGGTCTTGCCGTATTCGTTGGTAACGATAGCGCCTCTTTCAAGCTTAAGACCGATATTTTCGCATCCGATACCCGTAGTTCTCGGACGACGTCCGATAGATACGAGAGCGTAATCAGCGGGAAGAGCAACGCTCTTTCCGTCCTTTTCATATGTTACGGTCTTGTCCTTAATGGATGTGACCTTTGCACCGAGAATGAATTCAACTCCTCTTGCCGCATATTCTTTCTGAAGCATTGTGGAGATCTCACGGTCAACAGGACCTGCGATGTAGTTCATCATCTCAACTACGTATACCTTTGAGCCAACAGAATTGAAATAAGAAGCCATTTCAAGTCCGATAACTCCGCCACCGACGATAACTATGGTCTTGGGGATCTCTTTAAGGTCGAGGACCTCTCTGTTTGTGAGAGCAAATCCAGATTTCAGAGAATCAGCAAGTCCGTCGATGGGAGGAAGCGCGGGAGAAGAACCTGTGCAGATAAGGATCTGCTTGCCAATGTATTCCTTGTCACCTGCTGTGATAACAAAGCCCTCGGAATTTCTTTCCTTGATAGCGGCAGAAGCATTAACTACCTCAACGCCTGCCTTTTTGAGCTTTGCTCCAACGCCCGAAACGAGCTGCTTTACTACCTTGTTCTTGCGCTCAACTACGAAAGCGTGGTCGATAGCTGCAGAGTCAAACTTAACACCGTAGTCAGCGCCGTGCTTTGAGTAATCGAATATCTTTGCAGAATAGAGAAGTGTTTTTGTGGGAATACAGCCTTCATTGAGACAAACACCGCCGAGGGATCTTTCCTCTATAACGAGTGTCTTGAGTCCTGCGTGACCTGCGTGCTCTGCCGCATTATATCCTGCGGGGCCGCCTCCCAAAACGATAAGATCATATAACATTTGTCTGTCCTCCGATTTTATTTTGTCAAGAGAAGGTCGAAGTTCTCAAGTGCATTACAGAGGTCCTTGAGGAATTTAGCTGCGGGAGCACCGTCAAGAGCTCTGTGGTCGAAGGTAAGAGAAAGTCCCATTGCGGGATATGTAACATCCTGACCGTTTACTTCCTTGATCTTCTTTGTAATGTTATCTACACCGAGGATACCCGTCTGAGGAGGATTGATAACAGGAGTGAAGCTTTCAATTCCAAGAGAACCGAGGTTCGTGATTGTAAAGGAAGCACCCTTGAGAAGATCAGGGTTGATGTTACCGCTCTGCGCATCTGTAATAACAGACTTTGCAGCTTTTGAAAGCTGATTGAGAGAAAGCTTTTCAGCGGCAAACACTGTGGGAACCATAAGTCCTCTGTCGGTATCGACTGCGATACCGAGGTTTACGTTGTTAAAGTATCTCATGGTATCGTCAAGGTAATGAGCATTAAGGTCCTTGTGGTTGAGAATAACTCTGGACACTGCGAAGAGTATCATGTCATTGAGAGTGATGTTTGCAAGACCGAGCTTTTCAGCGCCATTCTTAAGAGAAGCACGGAGAGCGAGAAGCTTGGTAGCATCGAAGCTTGTGTTGAGGGTAAGCTGTGCCATGTTGGAAAGGGAAGCATGCATGGATTTTGCAATGACCTTTCTGATGTTGGGAAGCTTAACGTCCTCGTATGCCGCTACGGGTGCGGGAACTGCTACTGCTTCGGTAGCTGCCGCTGCGGGAGCATTAAGATCGCCAAGAGTTACGCGACCGCTGATTCCGCTACCTTCAACTGCGGTGGTGTAGCCGTCACGTGCGGCAGGAGAAACGGTAAGTCCCATATCAACGAGCTTCTGAACGTCTCTCTCTATGATTCTTCCGTTAGGACCTGTAGGAACTGCCTTAAGAAGATCTGCGTGTGTCTTCTCAGCAAGAAGTCTTGCACGGGGAGATATTGAGCCTATACCAGAGGTAGCTATAGCGTCAGCGACGGGAGCTTCTGTAACTGCTGCGGGAGTCTCTGCGACTGCTGCAGGTGCTTCTTCCTTTGCGGGTTCTGCATCTGCTTCATCCTTGGGAATGAATGCGGAGAAATCTTCTCCGTCGTTGCCTATTACAAGGACGTTTTCGAGACAGGGAACGTCGTCTCCCTCTTCTCTGAAGATAGCGAGAATCTTTCCCGATTCGGGAGCTGTCTCATCAAATGAAGATTTGTCGGTCTCATAGGAAAAGAGAACTTCGCCTTTTTCTACAGTGTCGCCGACTTTTTTGTTGAACGCAGTGATAACACAGCTTTCAACGCTTTGTCCCTGACGGGGCATGATAACAACTGTTGCCATGGTTTCTATATTCCTTTCAATATTTTTTTCAAAATAAATATAATTTATAATGTTATATATACTTGTTTTTATTTTAACACTCTTTAGTGTATTTGTCAATGATTTTTAGTTATTTTTCTTGACTTTATAAGATATTTATGTTAAAGTAATATTGTTAAAGAGGGAGGTCGTCTATATGTTGAAAATAATTTTTGTTTGTCATGGTAACATATGTCGTTCACCATCGGCGGAAATACTTCTGAAAAAAATGATAAAAGAAGAGGGAGTCGAGGACAGATTCTTTGTAAGCTCTGCGGCTACGAGTACCGAAGAGATATTTAACGGTATAGGTAATCCCATATATCCTCCAATGGCAGCTGAGCTCCGACGCCACGGACTTTCTACAGAAGGAAAAAGAGCAGTGCAACTCACTGCTGCCGACCTCGAAAAATATGATATGTTTATTGGTATGGACAGTGCAAACGTTCGTAATATGAAGCGAATTCTCGGAGAGGGAAGTGAGAGCAAGATAAGTAAGCTTATGGAATATACAGAGAGAGGCGGAGACGTAGCTGATCCTTGGTATTCCGAGAGGTTTGACGTGGCTTTCTATGATATCGAAGAGGGGTGCAGAGCTCTTTTGGATCTCTTATTGGCAAAAGGTTATTGATTTTTATAAAAATTTATAAAAGAGGTAAAAATGATACAGCTTATAACAAAAAGGTTTAACGAGCTTGAGGCTTCGGAGTTGTACGGAATACTGAAATTGAGAAGTCAGGTGTTTGTGGTAGAGCAAGAGTGTATATATCAGGACCTTGACGGCAGAGATCCTGAGGCAATACACGTTTTTCTAAAGGATGGAGGCAACGTTATCGCTTGCTTGAGAGTTTTGCCTGCGGGCTCACTTTACGAGCAGGTGTGCATTGGAAGGGTCGTGTCCGCCATAAGAAAAAAGGGGCACGGAGGTGTTATTCTCAAAGAAGGAATAAGGGCGGCGAGGGAGTATTTCGGTGCAGATGAGATATTTATTTCAGCTCAGACTCACGCCATAAGCTTTTATTCGTCTGCGGGATTTAATATTGTTACAGATGAATATATGGACGACGGTATACCACACGTCGGAATGCTTTATAAGTTTGAAAAATAGGGGGAACAATTTATGCTGAAGATAGAAAATCTTACTAAAAAATACGGAGATAAGAAGGCGGTAGATTCATTGTCTCTCCACATAGAAAAAGGAGAGATATGTGGATTTATAGGGCATAACGGAGCAGGTAAAAGTACAACCATAAAGGCTTGCTGCGGTATACTGAATTTTGATGAGGGAGAGATATACGTCGACGGCATCTCGGTGAAAAAAGAGCCTCTGAAATGCAAGAGCATGATAGCCTATATTCCCGATAATCCTGACCTTTACGAGTTCATGACAGGAATACAGTTTCTGAATTTCATAGCCGATATTTTTGGTGTTTCTGCCGAAGCAAGACAGGAGAGAATAAACAAATATGCGACGGATTTTTCCATTCTGAAAAATCTTGCACAGCCTATTTCAAGCTATTCCCACGGAATGAAGCAAAAGCTTGCGATCATATCCGCGCTTATTCACGAGCCGAAGCTTATAATTATGGATGAGCCATTCGTAGGACTTGACCCCAAGGCATCACACAGGCTCAAGGAAATAATGAGAGAGATGTGTGACAAGGGAGCGGCAATATTCTTCTCAACTCACGTTCTTGAGGTGGCAGAGAAGCTTTGTGATAAGATAGCTATTATCAAAAACGGACAACTCATAAGAACCGGAGAGGTAGAAGCACTTGTTGGGGATACGTCGCTTGAGAACGTATTTCTTGAGCTGGAGGAAGAAAAATGACAAAGGCTCTTTTGAAAAAGCAGATACTCGAGGTGTTTTCGTGGCTTTACGTAAACAGAAAGTCAGGAAAAAGAAGGCAGGGAAGCGGGCTTATAGGCTACGTATTGCTTTACGTAATTGTTTTTGGGTATCTCGGAGTAACCTTTTATTTTCTTGCAGACACCATGGGAGACGCGTTTATATCCATGGGCTTTGGGTGGCTTTATCTTACGATATTTTCGCTTATCGCCATAGTTTTCGGTGTTCTTGGAAGCGTGTTCAATACCTATGCAAGTCTTTATCGTGGAAAGGATAACGATTTTCTCCTTTCTATGCCGATCCCGCCTTCGAAGATTCTTTTTGCGCGCTTATGCGGCGTTTACGCTATGGGGCTTATGTACGAGCTCGTGGTCATGATACCTGCGGTAATAAAATATTTGACGGTAGCACGTGTCGGTGTGCTTGGAGTTGTATTTACAATTCTCATTCCGTTTGTTTTATCTCTTTTTGTTCTTACCCTGTCCTGTGTTCTTGGATACGCGGTTGCTTTCTTCAGCTCAAAGCTTAAGAACAAGAACTTCGTAATGGTAGGTCTTGCTCTCGTTTTCATAGTTGGATATTTCTTTCTATATACCAAGGTGGTCAATTATCTTATGGATATAATGACAGATCCAAGTAATGTGGCAGGGAAGATCAAAAACGTTTTGTTCCCATTTTATCATATGGGACTTGCCGCAGAGGGAAAAATACTTTCAATGGGTATTTTTACCGGGATTTTTATAGCTCTTTTCGCAATTACATGGTTTGTTTTAGCTCATAATTTCATGAAGCTTGCCACTACCGAAAAGGGAGAGAAGAAAAAGGAATATAAGGAAAAGAAGGCAAAGGCAGCGGGATATGGCTCTGCTCTTTTGAGAAAAGAATTCAAGAGATTTATCGGAAGTCCCACATATATGTTGAATTGCGGTATCGGCTGTATTCTTACGGTAATAGCCGCTGTTGCTCTTATGATCAAAAAGGATACCGTAGTGGAATTTACAAAGCTTTTGGCGGGAGCAGAAGGGGTGATGGTTCTTATAGGCGTGGCGGCAATATGCATAATTGCTTCAACGAACTACATTACCGCTCCATCGGTATCTCTTGAAGGTAAAAATATTTGGTTGCTTCAGTCCTTGCCTGTTGATGCAAAAGACGTGCTTATGGCAAAGCTGAAGCTTCATCTTCTGCTTTCGGGAATACCGACACTTATTCTTTCGTTTGCGATAATAGCTGTGCTCGGTCCGTCTCTCATGGGAAGTGTTCTTATTGTATTATCGGCATTGATATTCGTCTGCCTTTCGGCAGTCTGGGGACTGTTTCTCGGATTGAAAATGCCAAACCTCAAGTGGACCAGCGAGGTCGTGCCGATAAAGCAGAGTATGCCCGTTCTTCTCGCTCTGTTTGGAGGTTGGGCAATTGTACTCGCTTTCGGAGGTGTTTTCTACCTTTTGCGCGATACTCTTTTTGAATATCCGCTTCTTTACCTTGGCTTTGTTGATATAGTTTCAGCAGCTCTTTCGGTAGTCCTTTTCTGTTGGATACGAAAGAAGGGTGCTAAAATATTCGCCGAGCTTTGATCTGATAAAAAACGTGGTTGCCTCATATCTAGGCAACCACGTTTTTTTATTAATTTAATTTAGGAAGTTTTCTTTGCCGCAATGTTTTTTGCAAAGCAGAAAACTTGCCACCGAACGTAGTGAGGTATGCTTTCTTTTTTTAAAAAGTAAGTTTTCTTTGTCTAATTCCTGCTTGCTTTAGGAAGTTTTCTTTGCCTACTTTCTTTTTCAAAAGAAAGTAGGTTAATCGAAGAAGTCCTTGTTAAGCTCAAAGCCGAAGGCTTCAGCGAGGTCGATAAAGTTCTCTTTGGTAATTGTCTGCTGCTTTACGGGAGTAACGGCACGGACTTTCATGTAGATCTCTGCGCTCTTTTCAACTGTGTGAGCGAGACCGAAAGCGATATCGAAGTCCTCACCTGCGCAGAAGATACCGTGGTGAGCCCAAACTGCAACGTCGTACTTCTTCATTTTTTCAGCTGTCTCAACACCGATCTCACGACCGCCACATACCATCCACGGAATAACACCAACACCTGCGGGGAATACAACGGGACACTCGGTCATGGATTCCCAAAGCTCACGGGTGAATGCCTTGTCAGTAAGAGGAAGAACGAAAGTCATTGCGATAATGTTTGCGGGGTGGCAGTGGTAGATAACACGCATCTTTCCGTCGCTTGCAAGCTTCTTTACTTCGTGGTTCATAAGGTGAGTGGGAAGTTCACTGGTAGGTCTTCCACCTGCGGTAAGTCCCCATACTACGCGGTAATTTTCGCCCTTTTCGTCAACCTCTATGATGCAGCAGGTCTCTTCGGGAATTCTCTTTATGTCGCTGAAGTACTTACCCGAGCCCGTTATCATAAAGAACTCACCTGCAAGTGCGGGAACAGATGTTCCGATAGGCTGAAATTCTCTTGTAAGATCAAGGTCTTCCTTTACCTCTGCAATGCGATCATCGGGAATGCGGTAGGAAAGGTTTCCACCATTTCTCTCGTGGAATCTGAGCTGCCAACCGTCGTCACCGAGACGAATAAAATCCTGTGCGAATTTTGAATCCAATACTTTCATTGTTTTTTCTCCTTAATTTTATGTAATTTTTTATTAAACTCGTTGTGAAAGAACTTCTTTTTCGTATTTAACAACGTCATCATACCACTCGCTCGTGCTCTTTACACCACAGCGGTCGCAGTATTCTGCCCAGACGTCGCCCCAAGGATAGCTCTTAAGCTCTTCGGTGAGCATAAGTCTCTTTGTATTATCTTCTTTATCCTGAAGCTCCTTGAGAGTTTCGTGGGGGGTGAGCATAGCGATAAGCAGAGCCTTGCGGAAGTTACGCATACCTATTACCCATGCCGCAACTCTGTTGATGCTTGCGTCGAAGTAGTCAAGAGCGATAGCTATATCGTCTATTCTTCCACTTGCGACTATCTCCTTCGCAATTTCGCGGGTCTCGTCGTCAAGTATTACCACGTGGTCGCTATCCCATCTTACACCTCTCGTTACGTGAAGCGCGAGCTTGGGCGCAAATAGGAGCATTGAGGAAATTTTATCGGATACGCACTCGGTGGGGTGGTAGTGTCCGTTGTCCATAAGCGGAACTATTCCTCTTGAGAGTACGTAGCCCATTCCAAATTCTGCAGAGCCTACCGTGTAGGATTCAACACCTATACCGAACACCTTGGATTCAAGTGTTACGTATACCTTGGATCTGTCATAACCGATAGAAAGTATCTCATCAAGAGACTTTACGAATCTTGCTCTTGGGCCCATTCTGTCCGCAGGACAATCCTTAAGTCCGTCTGGTATCCAGATGTTCATTACCGTGGGAATGCCCGTCTCTTCTGCAAAATATTCGGATATTTTAAGACATGCCTGTCCGTGACGTACCCAGAAGCTTCTGATATCCTCGTCGGGAGAAGCAAGTGTCATTCCGTTTGCTTTAGGGTGTGAGAAGAATGTGGGGTTGAAGTCGATTCCCATTCCTCTTTCTTTTGCGAATTTTACCCATTTTTCAAAATGCTTTGGCAGAAGCGCGTCTCTGTCGACCCATTCTCCCTTTTCGAAAATAGCGTAGCAGGCATGAAGATTAAGCTTATGTGCTCCGCCGTCAAGAGACATTGCCTTGTCAATATCCGCCATAAGCTCGTCGGGGGTTCTTGCCTTTCCGGGATAGTTGCCAGTGGTCTGTATACCGCCGCTAAGCTCTCCGTCAAAGTCAAAGCCTCCAACGTCGTCTCCCTGCCAACAATGCATGGATACAGAAACATTCTTCAGCTTCTCGATTACCGCATCGGTGTCAATTCCTATTTCGGCATATTTCTTTTTTGCTATTTTGTATGCTTCACTCATGTGTCGTACCTCACTTTCGATAATATCTATATGGTTATGCTTTTTTTACGTCAAATGAATTAAATACTGCTTCTCTCGCTTCGGCTATAGAGGAGTAAACTCCCGTACCCAACATCTGCGCGAGAATGTTTCCAATGGCAGTTGCCTCGGTAGGACCTGCGTATACCGGAATATCAAGTCTATCCGCCGTCAGCTTGTTGAGATAGTCGTCTTTGCTTCCGCCACCTATTATATGGAGGGCATCAAGAGACCTTCCGCTGACCTCGCAAAGCTCACGAATGGTTTCAGCATAGCAATCTGCAAGACTGTGATATACACAGCAAAGCATATGATCAAGAGGCATATCCGGAGCATCGCAGGCTTCACGAATTGCCGCCATCATGCTCTTGGGAGCAAGGAAACGGTAATCATTTACGTCGATCCTATACTTCGTGTCTCCGAGAGCTGTTGCCATATCACAAAGCTCCGCGAAGGAGTATTTTCCGCCAAGCTCCTTTTTTATTGACTGGATTATCCAAAGTCCCATTATATTTTTAAGGTAACGGTAGCGCTTGTCAAAGCCGCCCTCGTTGGTGAAGTTTCTCTTGGCTGATTCAGGAGAAGAATCTGCTTCCAGACGCTCGATTCCCATAAGTGACCATGTTCCCGAGCTTAAATATATGGCGTTTTCCGAATTTGTGGGAACTGCAAGTACCGCAGAACCCGTATCGTGAGAAGCGGGGTGAATGACAGTAAGGTCATATCCGACAGCTGCCTTAACTTTTTCCGAAAGAGTTCCAAGCTTCTCGCCGGGCATTGAAAGCTTTCCGAAGAGCTTTGCGGGGTAGCCGAGACGCTCGATAAGCTCGATATCCCACTCGCCTGTTTCAATATTTACAAGCTGCGCGGTAGATGCTATAGTATATTCCTGATGCTTAATTCCCGTGAGCTTGTAGCCAAGGTAGTCCGGCATCATTAAAAATCCGTCTGCCATGAGAAGCTGCTCGGGTGCTTCTCTCTTAAGAGCCATAAGCTGATATACCGTATTATAGAGTTGCTTCTGTATTCCCGTTCTTGCGTAAAGCTCACTCTCGGGAATTATCTCGTATACGTATTTATCAACACCCTCTGTTCTCGAATCGCGGTAGCCGACAGAATCGCCTATGACGTTTCCGTCTTTATCAAGAAGAAGGAAGTCAACGCCCCAGGTGTCGATACCCATATATGACGGTATCTTTCCAATGTCGGCACACTTCTTCATACCTGCTATAATGTTTTCAACAAGTGCCTCATGATCCCAGCAAAGATGTCCGTTTTTCTCGTTCATGCCGTTGGAAAATCTGTAAACTTCCTCAAGTATTATACGTCCGTTTTCTACGTAACCGAGGATATGTCTGCCGCTTGAAGCGCCAATATCCACAGCAAGATAATATGTTATCATATTTACTGACCGTCCTTTCATTATGTATACAAAATTATTTTACTACTTCTTATATTATAACATAGTACCAATGTGGTAATAAGGTTGTTTTTTTACCTTTTTTTGTGGCTTTTTTTATCTTTTTGTATTGAAAAAAGAAAAAAAACGTGATAGAATGTATTTGAATACTTAAAGGAGGGGAGAAAATGCGACAGGAGATCCTAAAAAAACTGCTTGAGACCACGCCGGAGGAACAATATATTATGGTAAGGAACGGTGCTTCACATCAGGACCTGTATTCTAAATCAGGAAGGTTTATAGTAGAGAGACGGCTTCTTTCGGATAGCGTTTTCGGGGAATCGACTGCATCATTTTGTCTTAAGGCTCACCCGCGTTTTCGCGAGGTAGCGGTTCATACGCACGATTTTATTGAAATAATGTATATATGTAGTGGAAGCATAACTCATATGTTCGGCAATTCCAAGGTGGTACTGACCGAGGGTGACGTTCTTGTTATTGGTAAAAACGCGCTCCACTCAATTTTGACCACCGAAAAAAACGATATAGGAATAAACCTTATAATATCCCACGAGCTTTTTGAAAATCTTATCCAATCAATACGCCTTGATTCCGAGCTTAATATGAATATCTTCTCCGAGCTTCTTGGAGGGAACAACGCGACCTACTGCGTGTTTCACGCAGGAAATAACGTAGCTGTAAACAATATAATGGAAAATCTTATACATTCGGTAATCTGCTCCGACGAAACAGACAGCTATACTCTTAAAGAAGCACTGAAGCTTCTTATCTGTTACCTTTCTTCAATAAACAAAAGAGATTCGGCGCAAATAAACAACGGATCATACGAGGACAAGACAAAGAAAAAGATAATAAACTACATAAAGACCTCATACGGCTCCGCGACGCTTACCGAAGCGGCAGATATGCTCGGACTTTCTCCTACCTATCTGTCACGTTGGATATGCCAGAACTTTTCGCTTTCGTTCAAGGAGCTTCTGATGAACGAGCGCTTCCAGGTTGCCCGTGAGCTTCTTTCTAACACGAATATGTCCATAGGAGATATAATCTTTCATATTGGATACGAAAATACCAGCTATTTTCATAAGGAATTCAAGAAAAGATACGGAATGACGCCAAAAGCATTCAGAAGAGAGCATCAAAATAAGAAAATACAGAATTAGCCGGAAAAATACAATAAACTATTGAAAAAAACAAAATATGTGATAAAATGTTTATAAAGACAAGTTATTAAAAATAAGGAGAATATCATGGCAATAAAGTTTTACCCAGAAACAAAAACGTTCTTTCTCGACGGAAAGAATATGACCTATGCTTTCAGAATAAACGATGCGGATTTTGCCGAGCATTGTCACTTTGGCTCTCCCATAGGTCACGACGACCTTTCGTTCTGTAAAATGGCGGGAGCGACATCAATGGCAGCATCTGTTCCCGGAGATAACGGAAGCCCAATGAAGAGTTACGGCTATTATCCGCCTGAAATCACATTTTATGGCACAGGCGACTTCAGAGAACCTACTGTTCAGATAGAAACCCCAGACGGAGCAAGACTGTGTCAGCTTCTTTACGCAGGATACGATATTCTCGCAGAAAAACCTGCTATAAAGGGTATGCCTTCAATGCGTGGCGGTGAAACTCTTGTTCTTCACCTGAAAGATCCTTATATTGATTTTGGCGCGGATCTCTACTACACCGTATACGACGACTGTTCAGCGATTGCCCGTAGAATAGTTTACATAAACGGAACTAATGACACGGTGGTGCTCCACAGAGCCTACTCGTTTGCGTTTTCGCTTCACAACCGTGATTACAAGGTCATGTCTCTTTACGGACAGTGGGCGGGCGAGCGCAGTATTCAGGAAACACCAGCACAGTACGGAGTTATCTCGGTAGACTCGAAGCTCACCTCTTCATCTGCTATACTCAATCCCTTTATAGGTCTTATCGCAAACGATGCATGCGAGACACACGGCGATGCATACGGCGTAAATCTTATATATTCGTCCTCCTTCGTGCTTAAGGCACAGGGACTTTCCGATGACCGTATTCTCGTAACGGGAGGTATCAACGACTTTGATTTCCGCTGGACACTCGAGGCGGGAGAAGAATTTGAGACACCCGAAGCGCTTATGGTATATTCAAATGAGGGTGTTGGCGGTATGAGCCGCCAGTTCCACGATGCAATGCGTGAGCATCTTATCAATCAGAAGTACGTAAAGGCTTGCCGTCCTCTCGTTATTAATAACTGGGAAGGTACTTATTTTAACTTTACTACTGATAAGCTTAAGGAAATAGCTTCGGCATCGGCAGGGCTTGGTATAGACACCTTCGTTCTTGACGACGGTTGGTTTGGAAAACGTGATGACGACTGGTCGGGACTTGGAGACTGGGTAGTAAATGAGAAGAAGCTCGTTGGCGGTCTTGATGCTGTTATAGAACATGTAAACAGCCTCGGAATGAAGTTCGGCCTTTGGTTTGAGCCTGAAATGGTAAACGAGGATTCCGACCTTTTCCGCGCACACCCCGATTATGCAATAGGTGCTCCAATGTCATCAGGCAGACCGAGATGCTACGGGCGTCATCAGTATGTTCTTGACCTTACACGTAAGGACGTAAGAGATTATATAGTTGAGTCGGTAAATAAGATACTGCACAACCACCATATTGAGTACGTCAAATGGGATTATAACAGAGCAGTCACAGAATCCTGCTCCGAGCAACTTCCCCCTCATCGTCAGATGGAATTTGCACACAGATACGCTCTTGGTCTATATGATATCTTTGACAGAATAGTTCTTGCAAACCCCGACGTATTCTTCGAGGGTTGCTCAAGTGGAGGAGCAAGATTTGACGGTGCCGTACTCGCTTACTTCCCTCAAATATGGACCTCCGACTGTTCTGACGCCGAAAGAAGAACAGAAATTCAGTATGGTACATCCATAGTTTATCCTCAGTCTGCTATGTCGGCTCACGTGTCCGCTGTTCCGAATCACCAGACAGGACGTGTGACCTGCATTGAAACAAGGGCAGCTATTGCGGGACTTTGTGCTACGGGATATGAGCTTGATATGACCTCTCTCACCGACGAGGAAAGAGAAAAGATAAAGGCGTTTAACGAGGAATACCGAAACAATATGGAAGAACTCGTTCTCACCGGCGACCTCTACCGCTCGGAAAACCCGCAAAAATCCAATTTCTTTGCCGAAACTCTCGTTTCCAAGGATAAATCCCACGCTGTTCTCACTTTCTACCGTCGCATACGCTATGCAAACTCCCCCTTAAAGCATATCCGTCCCGCAGGACTTGACCCCAATAAGACATATAAGGTCAAAGAGACAGGCCTCGTGGCAAAGGGATCGACACTTATGTCTCTCGGATATCCTCTAATATTGCCGGGCAGTGACTTTGCGACGATCAAGTATCATTACGACGAAGTAAAATAATAAAAACAAACAAATGCAAAAACGTCTACCTCCATCGAGGTAGACGTTTCGTATTATTGTTAATTGAACTTTACCGTTGCTATACGGAATGCGGGTAGGGTGAAGGTTACCTTGCCGTCCTTGATGGTGAGGTCTTTTATGTGTCTGCCGTCAAGCTCTACGAGACTTGCTTCCTTGACGAAACCGGGGAGCTGCATCGTACAGGTATCCTCCTTATCGCTGTCGTTAAAAACACGGGCAGAGGGTGTTCCATCGGGAAGAAGATCTGCGGTAGAGTAGACGATATTGTCGCCCTCAACTGTGAGTGCTGAAGGATAAAGCTGCGCTTTTCCTCCGGGAACTGTCGCCGAGATAAGTCCTGTAGCAAGAATATCTTGCTCTTTTTGGAGTGAAGCAAAGTTATCGTCTTCGCCGAAGAGAATTATGCGGTATGTGAAGTCGAGGTCGCGGAGAAGCTGACCGTCGGGCTCTCTCTCTCCGTTAGGCGTTCTTCCAACTGCACGGAAAAGTGTTATGTCCATATCGCCGTTCTGCCAAACTCCGCATTCGTGGAGACCTGACGCGGAAATAAAGCCAAGGCCTCTCTTGCCATTGCGTTTTGCACATATTCCCGCCATGTTTCTTTCTACATGACCGTACTCTCTCCAATCGGCTGTGGTCTTATCGTCACCGCACGTGCGGCTGACGTATCCGAAGCTTTGTGCTGCCTCGTATGTTTCTCCCTCAACAACTGTGGGCAAACGGAGACGGAGACGGTGATCACAGGCATTATTGCGTATGTAAGTATGAACAGTAATACCCTTATCGCTCTTCGCGAGTGTTACGTCGTGTGTTACGCGGAAGTCAACCGTTTCGTCGGAGCGGCGTCTTGCTTCTTCAAAAATGACCTCGCGGGGAAGCTTCATTTTCTGAACTATACGGAATGTAGTTCTTACAGCTGAATTTTCTATGATCGATACCTCTGCCTCGGTGGGAGTTATGAGCGTATCGAGCATGGGAGCACAGGTATACCAGCCGTCACCTATATCGCAGTTATCAATGAGAGTGAGAAGATTCTTGTAGACTTCTCCTGTGGTAAGGTCACAAAGGTCTACCGTTCCGTCTCGGTTTACCGAGATAGAAACGTAGTCACCCTTTGCCGAGAGGGCAGAGGTGAGAAGTCTTTCGGGGTATCTTGTGGGAACGTTGAAGGGCTTGAGATAAAACTCGGTGACACCCGCTGGAGTGAGCTCTGCGTCAAAGGTTATTTCAAATACCTTTTTGCCAAGGTGCTTTATATAGCCGTAAGGAATTTCGTTCTCGTTTGAGTCGTAGATCTTGAATGCGGGAACATCCTCGTAGCCAAAGGGCTCTCGGTAAGCGGGCATCTTTGAGAGATCTACCTTTGCTACGATATTTCTCTTCTTGCGGTAGGGCAGGGGATCATAGACACGAAGCCTGAAGCCCTCTCTTTCCTCGGCGGGAGTAAGAGCTTCTGCCGAGAGGTCACCCTGAAGAGATGCAGTGAGGGGACGAAGTATCTCGTCACATATCTCAGCGGTCTGGTCGAAACGGTACATCATGTCTCTGTGTACTTGGTCTATGGAGCAGCCGCAGATACTGTCGTGAGGATGATTCTGCAAGAGATATTTTTCTGCAAGATCAATGTAGCCCGTAGCCATTTTTGTTTTCTTGAAGGCATAGAGGGGAGCTACCCATTTTTCAAGTTTTGTCTGGTTGCGGTCGTTATACTGCTTGAGGTAATAACGGCTCGACAGTGTATTTGTGATAACGTGAATATATCCTGCCTTTATCTTTGCGGGGCGGCAAAGCTCTCCTTTAAGTATGGGTAAGCTTTCATGGTCCGCGTCCTGACACTTCTGATATTCCTCGATAGAGCAATGGTAAAGCTCGGCATCGGGATAAACTCGTCTTATTGAATCAAGATATTTGGGGGTGTCTTTACGAATCGGCTGGTGATCTACAGCGTCCATGATAAGTATGTATGAAGCTCCCGTTCTTTCAAATTCACGGTCGATATATTCCTTCATTGCCGCATCAAGCTCTTCGGCAGGAAGAGATGATGGGTACTTTTGTGTAAATGGATTGAAGTCGCCGTATCCTCCGTCATCGGGAAGCTTAAAGGTGATGACCTGACTTCCGTCAAGAGCTTCCCATACGAAGTTTGAGGGGTCGAACTCGTCGTTAAGACCTCTTCCGAGAACCGTGTGATGTAAATTCATTCCTTTAAATATTTGAGGCGTCTGAGAACTGTGACCGAAGATATCGCATATGTAGGCATTAGAACAGGGCTCAACGCCGTATGAGCGGCATATCTTCATACCTCTGCGGAGGTTTCTGATAAGGCTCTCGCCCGAGACGAGAAACTCGTCGGGCATATCGTACCAAGGACCGATAAGTATCTTTCCGTCCTGAATAAGTTTGGTAAGTCTTTCTTTTTGGTCTGGCATGATCTGGAGGTAGTCCTCAAGAACGATGGTCTGACCGTCCATGTGGAATATACCGTATCTTTCGTTTGTCTCAAGCTCGTCCATAAGACCGTCAATAGCATCTACAAGTCTTTTACGGAAGCCCTGAAAGGTCTGATACCATTCTCTGTCCCAATGAGTACCAGAATAGAAAAATATTTTCTTTTTATCGTTTCCCATTTAAAAACTCCTTTTTGAAAATATATAATATATAATTAGTATAACATATATTTTTTTATTTGTCCATGAATATTTAGAATTTTAATTCTACTTTTAAGAGATAACTTTACCTCATTATTTGTATTTTAAAGTTAAATTTAAATGATTTATTGCTTTTTTTTATTATTTATGTTATACTTGATATATATTGGACGAAATGAAAGGACAGGGCGAAATGGCGAAAAAGGGACTTGTTTCTATTTTAGTTGTAATGGGCATGATTTTGCCAGTGTTCTGCTTTTCTTCTTGCGGTGTTCTTCGGGCATATTCAAGTGGGTATTTCGATTATTTTGATACTTATTCGTCTTTTACTGTATACGCGTCCTCAAAGGAAGAATTTAATTCTTTTGCCGAGATCTTTGAGTCCGAAGCAGAGAAGTACCATAAGCTTCTGAATATTTACGAGAAATACGACGGCCTTGTGAATCTTGCAAGTCTTAACGATCAGGCTGCCGGGGAGAAAGTTGAAGTTTCCCGTGAGCTTATGGATTTTCTTCTTGAAGCGAAAAAAATAGAAGAGACGACACATGGATACACAAATATTGCATTTGGTGCTGTAACTTCGCTCTGGCATGAGGCTCGTGAGAGTAGTGAAGAGGAAAAATACCTGCCAAACGATAATGAACTGAATGAGGCTGCGAAGCATACCGACATATCATGCCTCGTTCTTGATACTGACAATTTGACCGTTAGATTTACCGACTGTGATATGAAGCTTGACGGAGGGGCTATCGGAAAGGGTTATGCGGCTGACAGGATCGCAGAGGCACTTTCGGATGCGGGGTATCATAGCTTTTTGATAAGTCTCGGCGGAAATGTCGTCTCTCGCGGACACAAGGGAGAGACCGAGCGAAAAAAGACTGATGAGCCATGGCTATCGGGTATAGAAGATCCAACGGCTTATTTTGAGCATACGAAGGATATTTCTCTCGCTCTTCCTAAATCGGTTGATATAACGGACATGTCGTTAGTTACAAGCGGCTCATATCAGAGATATTTTGAGCTTGATGGAAAGATATATCACCATATAATATCTCCCGATTCGCTTTACCCCGAAAATAACTTTTTGTCGGTAAGCGTTATCGGCAGCTCTTCAACTCTTTGCGATGGGTTTTCTACGGCACTTTTCTCAATGGATCTATCCGATGGGAAAGAGCTTGTCGAGTCAACCGTCGGAGTGGAAGCTATATGGATAACCGTGGGCGGTGAAATTATCTTTTCGGAGGGATTCGAGTCTTATACCGTTTCTTAAGACTTTGGAAAGAGAAATATGGGTATGAAAAAAAACAACGAAGGAAAAAAGAAAATAATTGGTCGGACAGACATTTTGATACTCGTCTCTTTAGTAGCCGTGTCTGTTGTCGCCCTGGTTTTATTCGGTATTATGTTTAATGCCAGGGGTAAAACGGTCGTGGTGACGGTTGATGGGGAAGAGTATGCGACCCTTTCTCTTGACGAGGATACGGTACTTGAGGTGAAGACCGAAAGAGGATATAATCTCGTGGTGGTGGAGGACGGAAAAGTATACGTAAAGGAATCCGACTGCCCTGACAAAATATGCGTAAAGAGCGGGGAAGCTACCGAGCTTAAAACGGTCGTTTGTCTGCCTCACAGGCTGACGGTCAGCATAAACAATAAATAGAAGGGTCGAGCGATATGAAAAAAATGAACATGCGTTCTGCCTCTCATAGAGTGGCGGTTTACGGAATCATGACAGCTGTTGCTATGGTCTTCGGATATATCGAGCATCTTTTGCCGTTGCCCATTGGTATTTACGGAATAAAAGCAGGTCTTGCAAACATTGTTCCACTGACTATTCTTGAGCTTTTCGGAGCATTTCCCGCAGCTGTGATAAATCTCGTTAGGATAGTGCTTTCAGGAATACTTTTCGGAAATACGGTATCCATAGCCTACAGTCTTGCGGGGGGAGCATTGAGCCTTGTGGTAATGATGCTGATAAGACGTATCAGAGGTATTACCGCCACAGGTGTGGGAATTGTCGGTGGTGTCGCTCATAATATAGGACAGCTTATCATTGCGGTGTTTCTGACAGATGAGATAAGAATAGCTTTCTATCTGCCTGTTCTTATTATAGCGGGCGCTATAGCGGGACTTTTAGTGGGAGTCATAGCCTCGATGACGCTCCAAAATAAAAATATCAAAAAAATATCAAATATATAGCAGAGGTAAAGGACATGAAAAAGGGAATGACAAGAAGAGAGCGAGAGGTTACCGATATAGAAGAGATCATCGGTATTCTTGATAGCGCAAAGGTAGTACACGTCGGAATGATAGACGGCAACATGCCATACGTTGTGCCGATGAATTATGGCTACACTCTTGAGGACGGTAAGCTGACACTATATCTTCACGGCGCGAAATCAGGCAGAAAGCTCGATATATTAAGAGTAAACCCGAGGGTGTTCGTCGAAATAGACACCGATATAGTACCCTTTGAGGGAAGGACTGCCTGCCATTATGGAATCGGATATTCGTCGGTAATGGGAGAGGGGGAAGCCGAGCTTATTGAGGACGCAGATGGCAAAAAGAAAGCTCTTTCTATACTTATGAAAACGCAGACGGGCAAGGATTTTGAATTTAACGACAGAATGGTGTCGGTAGTCACAGTTATAAAAATAAACGTTTCAGAGTTTACCGCAAAGAAACGACCGATACCTAAAAAGAATGATGAATAACAAAAAAAGGGGCTGTCACAGCCCCTTTGAATTTTATTAATATCAGAAAAAGCTATTGACAACAATAAACATTCATGATATAATAACAAGCGATATATAACAAATGATATATTAAGGAGCTCGATATGCCGCCTAAGGTTAAAATAACGAAAGAAGATATTATAAAAACGGCACTTGATTTGTTGAGAAAAAATGGAGAGGGTGCTATAAACGCAAGAAATATTGCTTCAGAGCTTAATTGCTCAACACAGCCCGTTTTCTCTAATTTTTCCACAATGGAGGAGCTTTATGAAGCGACCGTCTCTGCCGCATACGAGCTTTATCTTGATTTCATAAAAAAAGAATGTGAGAGTGGAAAGTATCCGAGATACAAGGCTTTTGGTATGGCATATATCCGATTTGCCAAGGAGGAAAAGGAGCTTTTTAAGCTTTTATTTATGTGTGACAGAACAGACGAGGATACGTCTCCATCGTCACCCGATTTTGAAGAATCGGTACAAATGATAATGGAGGCAAACCGGGTGTCACCTGAAAAGGCAAAGCTTATGCACATGGAATTATGGGTGTTCGTTCACGGTATCGGAACGATACTTGCTACCTCTTTTTTGCCGCTTGAATGGGAGCTTATCAGCGATATGGTGACAGACATATATCAAGGAATTCGTGCAAGACATGTGTCTTTGGAGGAAGTAAAATGAGCGCTATCCGTATAGAAGGACTTACAAAACTCTACCGCGACGTTACTGCGGTGGACAAGTTATCTTTAAGTATTGAAGAGGGGGAGCTTTTCTCACTTTTGGGAGTAAACGGTGCGGGAAAGACAACGACCATAAAGATACTTTCCTGCTTGACAGTTCCAACAGAGGGAGACGCGTATCTGCTCGGTAAAAGCATTCGTCGAGAAAGCTCGGCAGTAAAATCAATTATAGCGGTTTCTCCGCAAGAAACGGCTGTTGCTTCGGGGTTGTCTGTCCGAGAAAATCTTGAGCTTATGTGCGGAGTACACGGCTTTAGCCGTGATAAACGGGAGGAGAAGATAAAGGAGCTTACCGAGATTCTGGGACTCAAGGATATCATCGGCAGAAAAGCAGGAAAGCTGTCGGGTGGTTGGCAGAGAAGACTCAGTATTGCAATGGCGCTTATCAGTGAGCCGAAGATACTTTTCCTTGACGAGCCTACTCTCGGTCTTGATGTTCTTGCGAGAAGCGACCTATGGGATATTATCCGTTCACTCAAAGGCAGAGTGACTATCATTCTGACTACTCACTATATGGAGGAAGCGGAATCCTTGTCCGATCGCATCGCAATCATGAAGGACGGAAAACTGCTTATTTGCGATACAGCCGAAAAAATAAAGGAAGTGGCTGGAACAGATAATTTTGAAGCAGCTTTTGTCCGTATAGTAAGGGGGGATACGAAATGAAAATGCTTACCTTTGCAAAAAGAAATTTCAAGGAAATTATCCGCGACCCCTTAAATTTGTGTTTTGGACTCGGATTCCCTATAGTTCTGATCTTACTTTTAAGTGCCATACAGGCTAATATTCCAGTTGAGCTTTTTGAGATAGGACATCTGACACCGGGAATCGTCGTTTTCGGGTTTTCCTTTATGACACTTTTTTCGGCAACTCTCATATCAAAGGACAGAGGCAGCTCGCTCTTGCAAAGATTATATACAACGCCGCTTACACCACTTGATTTTATACTCGGCTATACCTTGCCGATAATTCCCATAGCTGTAGCGCAGGGAATCATTTGCTACGTGTTTGCGATGATCCTCGGGCTTGAAGTAACATTAAATATTCTTCTTGCCATAGCTTTCTCAATACCTATCTCGATTTTGTTTATATCTCTCGGTCTGCTTTTTGGAAGTATACTTAACGATAAGCAGGTGGGGGGAATATGCGGAGCGCTTCTTACCAACCTTTCGGCATGGCTGTCGGGCACTTGGTTTGACCTCGAGCTTGTTGGAGGAGTGTTTAAGAAAATAGCGTATTCACTTACTTTTGTTCACGCGGTGGAAATGGAACGCGCGGCTCTTTTGGGAGATATTTCAGGTATATTTCCTCACATATGGTGGGTGCTCGGATATGCTGTCGTGTCTCTTACAGCAGCGGTAATGCTCTTTTTGAGACAAATGAAAAAGCAGTAATCTTTTTCGGAGGTGTTTTGTGAAGCTGTTATTTAGTGCATTGGTAAAATTTATTTCCGGACTTTTACTTGTCGGCGCTTTTTTGTTTATTTCAGCGTGGAGCTTTGAATATATGAACGCATGGCTTTTTATTGCTTTGCTTTTTATACCTATGGTTATTCTTGGTATCGTTCTGCTTGTGAAAGCACCGGATCTTCTTGAAAAACGGCTTAATGCCAAAGAGGAGGAAAAGACTCAAAGGGGAGTGGTTGCCATTTCGGGCCTTTTGTTTATATGCGGCTTTGTTGTTGCAGGACTCGATTTTCGCTTCGGTTGGTCACGCGTTCCTACTTGGGCAGTAATAACAGCTTCATTTATATTGCTTCTTTCCTATGTGCTCTATGCCGAGGTAATGAGAGAAAACGCGTATCTTTCAAGAACTGTTGAGGTTCAGGAGGATCAAAGTGTAGTGGATACGGGACTTTACGGTATAGTTCGTCATCCTATGTATGCGGTAACGCTTTGGCTGTTTCTCTCAATACCTGTAGTCCTTGGCTCGTGGTGGTCGCTTCTTTGTTTTTTGCCGTATATACCTTTGTTTATCGTGAGGATACTGAATGAGGAAAAGGTACTTGAAGAAGGACTTGACGGATATGCGGAATATAAAAAACATGTAAGATACAGACTCGTTCCTTTTGTTTGGTAATAAGATCAATAGGGGAGGATTTTTATGGAGAAAGATATGAAAGCAGAAACGAAAAACATAGTTTTCCGTGAGATAGGTGCGGAGGATGAAAAAATGATAAATTCCTTCTTCGACCTTATGGGAGGAGAGTCGAGAGCATTTTTTAACCGTCGCGATTATAACAGACGCGGAGTTCTCAAATATATTGCCCGTCCTGATACCACCAGAAGATATTGGGTGGCGATGTATGAGGGTGAAATGATAGGTTACGTTTTCTTCCTTGATTTCAATACTTCAATTCCCGTTCTTGGACTTGCTGTGCGAGACGATCTTCGTGGAGAAGGACTTGGGGGAATACTTGTTGACTTTGCCATAGAAAAAATACGGGAGACGGGGAAGGGCGGAATACAGCTTACGACTCATGTCGCCAACGTGCGCGCACAGACACTTTATGAAAAAAAGGGCTTTGTTTGTATGGGACTTGCCAAAAACGGTACGGAGCTATTCTACCTTTTCAGATTTATAGAATAATAAAAATAACCGCCTACTTCCAAAAAAGAAGTAAGCGGTTTTGTTTTTATTTAGGTGATGCGGTGTCCGCACCGTCGCCAACGAGACCGAGACGCTCTGCGGCATCCTGCCTCATTTTATATTTGAGGACCTTTCCTGCGGCATTCATGGGGAAGCTTTCCACAAATTCTATATATTTGGGGACCTTGTGCCTTGCCATACTTGATTTAATGTAGTTGCTCATTTCCTCAACGGTGACACTTCCAGGTTCTTTGAGAATGATACAAGCCATTATCTCCTCACCGTATTTTTTATCGGGAACGCCGATTACCTGAACGTCCTTTGTCATCGGGTGAGTATAAATAAACTCTTCTATCTCTTTGGGATAGATATTCTCACCGCCACGGATTATCATATCCTTAAGGCGTCCTGTTATCTTATAATTTCCATTTTCGTCGCAACAAGCGAGGTCACCTGAATGTAACCAGCCGTCTTCGTCGATCGTCTCTTTAGTTGCGGCGGGCATTTTGTAGTAGCCCTTCATGGTGTTATAGCCCTTTGCGCAGAACTCACCGTTTACTCCGGGAGCTACCTCCAGTCCTGTTTCGGGATCAATAATTTTGCACATTACGTGAGGGAACGCGCAGCCAACGGTTTCGGTGCGGACGTCAAGAGGATCTGTCCAAGAGCTCATGGTATTTCCCGGAGCACACTCTGTCTGACCGTAGACACTGACGATCCCCGTCATATTCATTTCATCGGGGCGTGCGGCGCGTCTCATGAGTTCGGGAGGACAGCCCGAGCCTGCCATGATACCCGTTCTCATATGAGAAAAGTCGGTATCTTTGTAGTTCGGGTGATTGAACATTGCGATAAACATTGTAGGTACACCGTTGAAGCAGGTTATTTTTTCCTGATTGATACAAGCTAAAGAAGATTTTGCCGAGAAATAGGGCATGGGGCACATGGTAGTGCCGTGTGTCATAGACGAGGTCATGGACAAAGTCATTCCGAAGCAGTGGAACATGGGCACTTGTATCATCATGCGGTCAGCCGTAGAAAGTCCCATACGGTCACCGATACATTTTCCGTTATTTACTACGTTGTAGTGAGTGAGCATAACTCCCTTGGGGAATCCCGTTGTACCCGAGGTGTACTGCATATTGCAAACATCGCTGGGCTTTACGGCAGCTGCCATTCTTGCAACCTGCTCACGACTTACGAGCTTATATCGTGCCATAGCTTCGTCAAAGGTGAGACTTCCTTCCTGCTTGAATCCAACAGTTATGACATTGCGAAGGAAGGGGAGCTTTTTTGCGTGGAGCGGCTCACCCGGGGCTGTATCTTTAAGTTCGGGGCAGAGAGTGTTGATTATCTCCCTGTAATTTGAGTCAAGACAGCTCTCTATCATAACGAGAGTGTGGGTATCGGACTGTCTCAACAGATATTCTGCTTCGTGGATCTTATAAGCGGTGTTGACGGTAACGAGAACTGCACCTATCTTTGTAGTTGCCCAGAAGGTTATATACCATGCGGGAAGATTTGTTGCCCAAACAGCGACCTTCGAGCCTGCCTTTACACCGAGAGAAACGAGCGCCCTTGCAAAGCGGTCTACATCCTCGCGGAACTGTGAATAGGTACGGGTATAGTCAAGCGTCGTATACTTGAAGCAGTATTGATCGGGAAATTCGTCAGCAACTCTGTCAAGCACCTCGGAGAAGGTGAGATCAATAAGTTCGTCCTTTTTCCAAATGTACTGTCCCGTGCCGTCGTGGTTGAAATAAAGGCTCTTTTTCATATCTCTTGTTGAATGAAAATGTGACATATAATTTACGAAATGCGGGAAAATGATCTGGGGGTCCTGAAGATCCTCAAGCCATTCGGGCTTCCATTCAAGAGAAATGAATGAGTCGTAGTTTACAGAAGAAAGCGCGCGCATTACGTCTTCAATCGGCATAGTGCCCTCGCCAATAAGCTGATACGCACCGTCGTTATCCGAATCACGCAAATGAACGTGAGCTACGTAGGCACCAAGATTTTTTATGGTCTGGTCGCCCGATTCGCCGTGGTCTCTGTAAGGATGGTGAACATCCCACAGAGCCGCAAGGTTATCGCTGGCAAAATGATCGAGCATGTCACGGAGTCTGAAGGTATCGGAATAGATACCGCTTGTTTTTATCAAAACGCTTACGTTTTTATCGGTAGCGATAGGCAAAAGCTCGGTGAGTGCGGAATACACTGCTTCCTCATTGTCGTGTAAAGCACATACTACGACGTATGGAACTCTTGCATTATGCGCGATCTCTATAAGATCTTTAACTGTCGATGCTGCATTTTCGTCAAAGGAAATATCAAGAGAAGTATCAAAGCATGGAATAGAAAGTCCTTTTTCTCTTAACTGACGGACGGTAGCAGCGGTGTTGTATTTATGGAACGGCCCGCCTTTTTCCGTGAGCGGATCAAATTTTGCAAGGTTATATACCTCAATGCCCGAAAAGCCCATATCTATGGCTACTTCAAGCATCTCCTCAAAGGAAAGGTTCGGCCATCCTCTTGTGGAAAAGGAAAGTTTCATTCCATCTCCTCCTCATAAACGATTTTATTCAGAGCACTCAAATAGGCTTGTATTCCTGCCCCTACAATATCGGTAGAGATTCCTCTTCCCGAATATACCTTGTCACCTGCGCGAAGCTTAACTACCGTTTGTCCCATAGCCTCGCGACCTTCTGTGACCGCTTGAAGCTGGAAGTCGTCAAGCTCGTAGTGACAACCTGTGATCTTTTCAATGGCTTGGAATGCGGCATCTATCGAGCCGTCACCAATATAAACGCCCTCAACTGTATTATCGTTTTTGATAAGCTTGATGTGAGCAGTAGCTGATATGGTATTTCCGGACGTGATAACGTATGTGTCAAGCTTATAGGTGGAGGGAACTTGCATAGCCGAGGATGCAACGATAGCATCAAGCTCCTTAAAGCTTACCTTTTCTTTCTTTTCGGCGATCTGTCTGAATGCCGAGTAGACCTTTTGTGTATCTTCGGCGGAGAGGTCGTATCCGAGTCTTACTGTAGCCTTGGCTACTGCTTCCTCGGTATCATGGATAGTAAGGAATATTCCATCGTCGTTTTCTGCTCCCTCAGCGGTGTTTTGAGCTTTTCCCGTATGGCAGAGGCGTTCGATCTGGGATATAATTCTGCTGATCTGAGTTGCTTTTACGCTGATACACGAATCAAGTGAATCGGCTTTTGCGGTGAGTATTCGAGTGACGTTCTCAAGAGAGACCTCGGTGAAAGAGTGTGTTGCCGCGCGAAGCTGTCCTGCACCTTCTGCGATTGCCATAACTGCGCAGGCATCTGCCATAGCAATCGTATTGGAGCAACAAACACCGAGTGTTACCTCACGTAATTTGGGTACGGCATCGTACTGACGTCTTATAAAATCCGCAAATTCGGAGGGAAGCATTGTACCTGCCGTATCGCAAAGCGTTACGGTGGTCGCACCTGCACCAATTGCAGCTTCTATTGCTTTTGAAAGAAAGTCTCCTTCGCTTCGTGTTGCATCGTCCGCAACAAATTCTATGTCATTGCAAAGAGCGCGACACGCTGAGACAGTTTTTTCTATCGCTTCGAGCATTGCCTCCGGCTTCTTGTGGAAAAGGTATTCTATTTGAACAGCGCTTGTTGGTGCACAGACCTGAAGTCGCGGGTTTTTGGCATTTTTAAGAGCTACACATGTGCGTTCGAGGTTATCTGCGTTCGAAAGCTCTACGGGAACAGCAATACGGCTGTTGTTTACCGCAGCAACTATGGATTTTATCAACAGTGCGTCGATGCGGGTATCTTTTATGCTGTCAAGCTCGATAAGATCCACACCGCTCTTGTCAAGGAGCTTTGCAAGCTCGATCTTTTCTTTAAAAGTGAGGCGTAACTCCTCCGAGTTTTGCTTCATTGTTGCGTCGCTTATTACGATTTGTCTCATGATGTGTATATCTCCTTTCAAACAAAAAATCCCCGAGCCGACTGTGCGGCTTCAGGGACGAATCATATTCGCGGTACCACCCTGATTACCCCCAAAAAGGGAAATCACTTAAAAACCCCAATAAGGGCCTTGCCCTATAACGGGGGCTACCGTGTCTCATTACTTGCTTTTGCGTTGACAAGACAGGCTCGGGAAAGAGAATATCCCAATCGTACGTATCGGCTCACACCATCCGCCGACTCTCTGTGACGCTCGAATAAGGGATAAGAATTCCGTCTTTGCTTTTGTTTTTATACATTTAATGTATATATTTAACCATTAAACTCACGATTTGTCAAGTGGAAAATGTTAAAAAATGCGATATTTAATAATAGTGCACAAAAAAAATATCGATTATTTTGAAAGTTTGTGCAGTTTTTGCGTAGAAAATGTTTGACTTTTTTCGGGATAAATGATAAAATATATGTATAAAAAAATAAAGACTGTGACGAAGACGGTAGGGTGTAATGAGCATTCAGAGAGTCGGCGGGTGGTGTGAGCCGATTGCAAAAAGCCGATCTACCCATCACTTCCGAGTCGGAAATTCGAGCTTGTGTTAGAGTTTCACGTTCCCCGCGTTAAGGGCAAGGACTTATTTGAGTTCTAAGTGGCGTTTTCCGCAATTTGAGTGGTTTCGCGGGTATTTTAGCTCGTCTCAAGATTTTGTTCTTGGGGCGTTTTTGTTTTAAAGGAGGAATTAAGTTATGTCAAATCAATCGGATGTAAAACAGCTCGAAAAGGTAGCGTTGCGTATTCGTGAGATGCGTCAGATAATGGGCTATACGACAGTCCAGATGGCAGAGCTTACTGAGGTTTCCGAGGAATTGTACTGCTCGTACGAATCGGGTAATGTTGACCTGCCTTTTACTTTCATACATAAATGTGCGAAGGCATACGGAATAGAAATAACAGATCTTCTTGAAGGACATACTGCAAAGCTTTCGGGCTATACAGTTACAAGAAAGGGTGAGGGAATAACCACTGCGAAGGAGGACGGCATTACCATACAGGCTATTGCATCTCAATTCCGTAAAAAGCTTGCTGCTCCCTATTGGGTGACCTATCCTTATTCGGAAGAGCTTCAGAATAAGCCTATCCATACCGTAACTCACGCAGGTCAGGAGTTCGATATGGTAATTAAGGGCTCATTGCGTTTCCGCATTGGCGATCACGAGGAGATATTACGCGAGGGTGACAGTATTTTCTTTAAGTCTTCAACGCCTCACGGAATGATAGCTATAGATAATAACGATTGCGTTTTTCTCTCGGTAGTTATGGCAAGTGATGCAACCGACCAGCCTATGTATATCGGTTCCGATATTCAGAACACTGTTAAAGAGCCTCTTCTCTGTGAAAAATTCGTTCAGACCAAGGAGGATGAAAACGGAGTTCTTCTTGACGTTGATTTCACTGACGAGGATAAATATAACTTTGCTTTCGATACTGTGGACGAGATTGCGCGCAGAGAGCCCGAAAAGATCGCTATGGTCCACATAGCAAACGACATGACGGCGCGCAGATTTACCTTTAAGGATATCAAGGATGCATCTTCACAGAGCGCAAATTATTTCAAGTCACTCGGTATCAAGAGAGGTGACCGCGTTCTTTTGGTGCTTAAGCGCCATTATCAGTTCTGGTTCGCAATACTCGGTCTTCATAAGATAGGAGTGATTGCGATACCCGCTACAAATCAGCTTGTTGAACACGATTTTACTTATAGATTTAAGGCTGCGGGAGTTAGTGCCGTGGTTTGTACCGCAGACGGAGATACCGCGCATCAGATAGAGCTTGCGGAGGCAAATCTTGAAAAACCGCTTACCAAGGTACTTGTTGGCGGAGAGAGAGACGGTTGGCGAGACTTTGATTCGGAATACTCGCTCTTCAGCCGTCGTTACGTTCGCACAGAGGATGCGCCTTGCGGAAATGATCCCATGCTGATGCTCTTTACCTCGGGAACGACAGGTTATCCGAAGATGGCTATGCACTCCTACAAGTATGCGCTCGGTCATTTCGTTACTGCAAAGTACTGGCATTTGTGCGAGAAGGACGGCCTCCATTTCACAATTTCCGAGACCGGTTGGGGTAAGGCTCTTTGGGGTAAGCTCTACGGACAGTGGCTCTGTGAATGTGCAGTTTTTGTCTACGATTTTGACCGATTTGATGCAGAGAAGATACTTCCTCTATTTAAACAGTATAATATTACTACGTTCTGTGCTCCACCTACAATGTACAGAATGCTCATAAAGCAGGATCTCAGCCGTTTTGACCTTTCTTCTATCCGCCATGCCACAACAGCAGGTGAGGCACTTAACCCCGAGGTCTTCTATCAGTTTGAAAAGGCAACGGGACTTCGTATCGCCGAGGGCTTTGGTCAGACGGAAATGACTCTTGGTATTGCGAATCTGCTTGGCACTCAGCTCAAGCCCGGTGCTATGGGTAAGCCTGTTCCCGGATACGGTATCGACCTTGCAGATGCTGACGGAAATCCCGTACCGGACGGAGTAAACGGCGAGATAGTTATTCGTACCGAGCCTAAAACAAGCTGCGGAGTATTCCTTGGATATTATCTGAACGAGGAAGCAACGAAGAACGTTTGGTATGACGGTATGTATCATACTGGTGACCTTGCGTGGCGTGATGAGGACGGATATTACTGGTACGTCGGTCGCGCAGACGACGTTATAAAGTCGTCCGGATACCGCATAGGTCCGTTTGAGATCGAATCTACGATCATGGAGCTTCCGTACGTTCTTGAGTGTGGCGTTTGCGCAGCACCCGACGAGGTCAGAGGACAGGTCGTAAAGGCTTGTATCGTTCTCGTGCCCGGTACAGAGGGTACTGAGGAGCTCAAAAAGGATATTCAGAATTATGTAAAGCTTCATACAGCTCCTTACAAATATCCGAGAATCGTTGAATTCCGTAAGGAATTGCCAAAGACGATAAGCGGAAAGATCATCCGCAATAAGCTTTGAGAGGTAAATAATGGAACAACCTATTAATATAATGGAGCAAAAATTAAAACAGATAGCCGACCGTATTCGCGAGCTGCGTCTTATCACAGGTCTTACGACAGCAGATATGGCTGCACGTATTGGAATTGACGAGAGTGAATACGTAGCATGTGAGAGCGGAAACAAGAATTTAAGCATTGCTTTCCTTTATCACTGTGTGCTTATTTTCGGCGTAGACATGAGCGATATCCTCGAGGGTAAGAGCCCGAAGCTTCGCTCCTACTCGTTGACAAGAAGAGGCGAGGGACAGAAGATAGAAGAGGCTCACCACATGGTGGGATATAACCTTGCTTCCGGCTTCCGTAACCGTATCGCGCTTCCGCTTTACATGGAGATGAAGTACCATGAGGGCGCGGAGAGCGAAGAGATAGAGATGGTGACTCATGAAGGACAGGAATGTGATATCGTCATAAGCGGTCAGATGAAGATCCAGATAGGCGATCACTCCGAGATCCTCGGGGCAGGAGACTCTATATACTACGATTCTGGTACGCCTCACGGAATGGTTGCTGTGGGAGGAGAGGATTGCTCCTTCTATGCGATAGTTCTTCGTAATCAGGCGGCAAGAGAGGGAGAGCAGGCGGCTGCTTCCACCATGGTCACAAAGCGTCGTGGCGAGGACAACCAGAAGAGAATATATCACGATTTTATTATTCCTACCGAAAATGACGGCGCTCTTACCGAGATTGCCTTCAAAAACGAGGATAAATTCAACTTTGCCTTTGATGTTGTTGACGAGCTTGGTACGCGTAAACCCGACAAGCTTGCAATGGTACATATTAGCCTTGACGGCACAGAGCGCAGATTTACTTTCAGTGATATGAAGAAGGAATCTGCAAGAGTCGCAAATTATTTCAGAGCTATCGGTATAAAGAGGGGAGACCGCGTGATGCTTGTTCTTAAGCGTCACTATCAGTTCTGGTTCTCCATATTGGCACTGCATAAGCTTGGTGCTATTGCAATACCTGCGCCTAATCAGCTTCTTGAGAAGGACTTTGAATACAGATTCAATGCGGGAGGAATCAAGGCAATACTTTGTACCGCTGACGGAGACGTATCGAATGCTGTAGATGCTGCGGCAGAGAAATGCCCGGGCCTCGAGCATAAGATAATGGTTGGCGGAGAGCGTGATGGCTGGCGTAACTTTAACGACGAATACGGTATGTATAGCAGTCACTTTGCCCGTGTCGAAGACGCTCCTTGCGGAAACGATCCCATGCTTATGTTCTTTACATCGGGAACATCGGGATATCCGAAGATCGCGGCACATAACTATAAGTATCCTTTAGGACACTTTATAACCGCAAAATATTGGCATCAGGTAAATCCTGACGGATTACATCTGACCATATCCGATACGGGTTGGGCAAAGGCAATGTGGGGTAAGCTTTACGGTCAATGGCTGTGCGAGGCGGCAACCTTCGTATACGACTTTGATCGCTTTGATGCAGAGCAGATACTTCCTCTGTTCAAGAAATACAATATTACCACATTCTGTGCGCCTCCTACGATGTACAGAATGCTTATAAAACAAGATCTGTCTCGCTTTGACCTCTCAAGCATAGAACACGCATCTACTGCGGGTGAGGCGCTTAATCCCGAGGTATTCCGTCAGTTTGAAAACCATACGGGACTCAAGATCATGGAAGGCTTCGGTCAGTCCGAGAGCACACTTATCATAGGAAATCTTGCGGGTGGAAGCCATAAGATCGGTTCTATGGGTAAGCCCACTCCTCTTTACAATGTGCACCTTATCAGTGCCGAGGGTGAGGAGGTAGAGCCCGGTGAGAGCGGAGAAATTTGTATCGATATTTCTAACGGTCTGCCTTGCGGTCTTGCTTATGCCTATGACGGAAATCCCGAGATAACGGCTGAAACGTGGAGAGACGGTTATTATCATACGGGAGACCTTGCATGGTGCGACGAGGACGGCTTCCTCTGGTACGTTGGACGTGCAGACGACGTTATCAAGTCTTCGGGCTACAGGATCGGTCCGTTTGAGATAGAGAACGTTATCATGGAACTTCCTTACGTTCTTGAGTGCGGAGTTTCCGCGGCACCAGACGAGATACGCGGACAGGTAGTCAAGGCAAGTATAGTGCTTGTTAACGGATATGAGGGAACAGACGACCTGAAGAAAGAAATTCAAAGCTATGTCAAATCTCGTACCGCCCCCTATAAATATCCGAGAATCGTAGAATTCCACGATAGTCTGCCAAAGACCACAAGTGGAAAGATCATAAGGAAAAAGCTTTAAGTATGGAACATAAAAGATTAACTCTCTTTGCGGGGCATTACGGTAGCGGTAAAACGAATATTGCCGTTAATTACGCGATGCTTTTGGCAGAAGAAGGCAAAAAGGTATGCATTGCCGATCTTGATATCGTAAATCCGTATTTCAGAACAAAGGATAGCGAAAAGGAGCTCGCAGAGCGGGGCATTAGCCTTATTTCCTCGCATTACGCGAATACGAACGTAGACCTTCCCGCAATTCCTGCGGAGAGCTACAGACTCGTTCAGGACAAGTCGATATATGGAGTTGTCGATATCGGCGGTGACGACCGAGGAGCATATGCTTTGGGTAGATTTGCAGACGCAATAAAAGCAGAGGGAAACTACCGCATGGCGTTTGTAATAAATCGATACAGACCTTTGACTTCTACCGTGGAGGATACGGTAGAGATCATGAAAGAGATCGAGGAGGCATCGGGAATTAAGTTTACATGTATTGTAAACAACTCAAATATAGGACCTGAAACCACACGAGAGACAGTGATCGATTCGTTGGAGTTTGCAGAAAAGGTCAGTGCTGCGGTCGGATTGCCTATCTGGCTTAATACAGCCGAAAAAAGTATAGCTGATGGAATATCGGGAATACCGATTCTTCCATTGACACTTCAAAAAAAATATTTTGACCTGCCGGATTGATAGAACTAAAATTCTGTCGGAGCAGAGTCATTAAAATAGGAGGAACAAAGATGATCAAGGTAACTTTTGACACTGATAAGTGTAAGGGCTGCGGCTTGTGTGTTGATGCATGTCCGAAAAATTGTCTTGCGATCGCAGACGATAAGCTTAACCCAAAGGGATATTCTCCCGCATTTATGAAGTATCAGGAAAAATGCATAGGCTGTGCATTCTGCGCGACCATGTGTCCCGATTGCATCATAACTATTGAAAAGTAAGATTAGCGAGAGGCATTCATGATCTGATCGCAGGTCATAGCGTCAACGCTTGGATTTTTGCAGTCGCTACATAGCGACAGAATGGAGAAAATTATGGCAGAAAGAATTTTAATGAAAGGTAATGAGGCGATCGCGGAGGCTGCTATCAGAGCGGGCTGTCTCCACTATTTTGGATACCCAATTACGCCTCAAACAGAAATAGCCGCATATATGGCAAAGAAAATGCCCAAGATCGGCGGTGTATTTCTTCAGGCAGAGAGTGAGATCGCATCTATCAATATGGTATACGGTGCGGCTGCGGCAGGAATGAGAGTTATGACCTCTTCTTCGAGCCCCGGAATCTCTCTCAAGTCAGAAGGACTTAGCTACATAGCAGGTTCTGACGTACCTGCACTCGTTGTTAACGTACAGCGCGGAGGCCCAGGACTTGGAGGAATTCAGCCTTCACAGTCGGACTATTTCCAAGCTACCAAGGGTGGCGGTCACGGTGACTACCGTATGATCGTTTTAGCTCCTGCATCCGTTCAGGAGATGGCAAGTCTTACCATTAAGGGCTTTGATCTTGCAGACAAGTATTGTGTGACCACAATGCTCCTTGCAGACGGAACTATTGGTCAGATGATGGAGCCTATCACATTTGAGGATGCCGAGCCCACTGTATATGAGAAGCCTTGGGCACTTACAGGCACAGAGTGCAAGCGCCCTCACAACATTGTAAACTCGCTTTATCTTAAGCCCGATGAGCTTGAGAAGAAGAACTTTGAGCGCTTCGAAAAGTATGCAGAAATAGAAAAGAACGAGGCTATGTGGGAGGAATACATGATGGACGACGCAGAGATATGCGTAGTTGCATTCGGTATTGCTTCGAGAATAGCTAAAAACGCAGTTGCTGAAGCAAGAAAAGAGGGCATCAAGGTAGGTCTTATTCGTCCTATCACCTTGTGGCCGTTTCCCACAGAAGTTCTTAAGGCGGCTGCAGATAAGGTTAAATCCTTTATCTCTGTAGAACTTAGCATGGGACAGATGATAGAGGACGTAAAGCTTGCGACCGAGTGCAAGAGACCTGTTTCTCTTTGCAATCGCACAGGTGGCATGATACCCACCCCCGAAGAAGTACTTTCTGCTATCCACAAGGCAGAGAAAGGAGAATTCTGATTATGGCGATAGTATTTGAAAAACCTAAATCTTTGACCGATGCACCGTTTCATTACTGTCCCGGTTGCCCTCACGGTATTATCCACCGTCTTGTAGCCGAGGCTATGGACGAGCTTGGAATAGAGGGAAAAGCGATCGGAGTAGCTCCCGTTGGATGTGCGGTTATGGCATATGATTATTTTAGTTGCGATATGATCGAAGCTCCTCACGGAAGAGCACCCGCAGTTGCTACGGGCATCAAGCGTTGCCGCCCCGATAATATCGTATTTACATATCAGGGTGACGGAGACCTTGCATCTATCGGTATGGCAGAGACAGTACATTCTGCCGCAAGAAATGAGAACATTACGGTTATTTTCGTAAATAACGCGATCTACGGTATGACGGGCGGACAGATGGCTCCTACCAGCCTTCCCGGTCAGGTCACACAGACATCTCCTTACGGCCGTGACGTAAACCATTGCGGATGGCCTATAAAGGTCAGCGAGATGCTCGCAACCCTTGAGGGTCCCGAGTATATCACTCGAGTTGCCGTAAATAACGTTAAGAACGTAAAGAATGCCAAGAAGGCAATAAAGAAGGCATTCCAGAATCAGATCGAAGGAAAGGGATTCTCCTTTGTTGAGGTCGTTTCCGCTTGTCCTACCAACTGGGGAATGACACCCAAGCAGGCACTTGAGTGGGTAGAGAGCGATATGCTTCCTTATTACCCAATCGGTGTATATAAGGATAGATCCGAAAAGGAGGATGCTGCAAAATGAAAACTACAGAGATGCTTATAGCAGGATTTGGTGGACAGGGCATTCTTTTCTCGGGAAAGTTTTTGGCATATAAGGGACTTCTCGAAGAACTTCAGGTGTCATGGCTTCCTTCCTATGGACCTGAAATGCGTGGAGGAACGGCTAACTGTAACGTTATCCTTTCGGATACACCCGTTGGCTCTCCTATCGTTACGTCTCCCGACGTTCTTATTGCAATGAACCTTCCTTCACTTGAAAAATACGTGAATACGGTGGTTGCTGGCGGACAGATATACGTTGATTCCTCTTTGATAGATGTAAAGGTGGAGAGAGATGACGTAGAGGTATTTTATATTCCCGCTACGCAGATGGCAAAGGACGAGGGAATTTCTACCCTTGCTAACATGATCATCGTAGGTCATCTTCTTGAAAATCACCCCGAGCTTTCTTTTGAGGGTGTTGAAGAGGTAGTAGAAAAACTTGTTCCCGCAAAGAAGGCAGCTCTTAAAGAGCTTAATATGAAGGCTTTGAGCCTCGGAAAAAATTATAACAAATAATTTTGCCCAAAGCAACAAACGTGACGCAAAGGAGAAAATATCATGAGTAATAAGCAATTAGATTGGTCCAATTTGGGCTTTGGATATATCCAGACAGATAAGAGATACGTTGCAAACTACAAAAACGGAGCATGGGAAGAGGGATTCCTCACAGAAGATGCAAACGTAGTACTTAACGAGTGCGCAGGCGTATTCCAGTACGCACAGACAGTTTTTGAGGGACTTAAGGCATATCGTACCGAGGACGGTCGAATCGTAACCTTCCGTCCCGACCTCAACGCAAAGAGAATGGCAGACAGTGCAAGAAGACTTGAAATGCCCGCATATCCCGAGGATAAGTTTATTGAGGCAGTTGAGGCAGTCGTTGCTGCAAACGCTGATTTCGTTCCTCCTTACGGCTCCGGTGCTACTATGTACCTCCGTCCCTATATGTTCGGAAGCAATCAGGTTATAGGTGTAAAGCCTGCTACCGAGTATCAGTTCCGTATATTCGCAACACCCGTTGGTCCTTACTTCAAAGGCGGTGTAAGACCTCTTACACTTCGTGTATGCGATCTTGACCGTGCCGCTCCCCGCGGAACAGGTCATATCAAGGCAGGACTTAACTACGCAATGAGCTTACATGCTATCGTTGATGCTCACAATCAGGGATACGATGAAAATATGTATCTCGATTCCGCGACAAGAACCAAGGTCGAGGAGACCGGCGGAGCAAACTTCCTCTTTGTTACCAAAGACGGAAAGCTCGTAACACCTAAGTCTGACACGATCCTTCCTTCTATCACAAGACGTTCTCTCTGCTATGTTGCAAAGGAATATCTCGGTATGGAAGTTGAGGAAAGAGAAGTATTGCTTGAGGAGGTCAAGGACTTTGCTGAATGCGGTCTTTGCGGTACTGCGGCAGTTATCTCTCCCGTGGGTAAGGTCGTTGATCACGGCAAGGAGATCTGCTTCCCCAGCGGCATGAGCGAGATGGGTGAGGTTACCAAGAAGCTTTACGATACCTTGACAGGTATTCAGATGGGTAGGATCGAAGCTCCTGAAGGCTGGATCCGCGAGATCAAGGTAAAATAAGTAATTTGAATTAAATTTCTGTTACTTTTAGTAGCAATAACACAGGTGGCTGTCTCAAATTTCAAATTTGAGACAGCCACGAAATTTGTGTGTAAGGAGACAGTCAGATTTAGGCGAGAAGCGCCGTTTTTCGAGACGTGAGGCGTACAATAGGTACGTCGAGTCTCGAAAACGGCGGTAGAAAAGTCCGAATAAAAATGAAAACAGAGCCGTTTTCGGCTCTGTTTTCTACATTATGATTGTCTCATTTGTGTTTTTTACTATTTGAGGGATAGCTTTTTACTTTGTTTTTAGGACTTTTCGGTATCGTCAAATATGACAGCCCCTTCTCTTATATACCGTATGTTTGTGTTAAAGGATCTTTAAAAATAGCGATCTTGGGAGTAACAAAAGTGAACAGTACAAAAGAAATAGCAATAATGCATAGGATCGCAATTGCGATTTTTGAGTTTTTACAGGGAGTTGTTTTATTTGCAAATTGATGGGTTTCGTATATATAGGTGATCGCAACAGAGATAAAGAAGATCACAATGTTTATCCAATCGGGAGATTTTCCAAATACACCATTGTAGGTGTAGAAGATGATAGGAATAAGAACAAGACCGAGCAAAACACCGTTGAGCTTTATGCACCAAAAGCGTTTATCGTCCTTAAAGAAAAAGCTCTGAACGATGGCAAATAGAAACATCGGCCAGAAGAGAAGCTTCATATGTTCCCACGTTGATTCGTTTATTCCTGAAAAGGGGGCGATCCAAGCTGCCTCTCCAAGCCACCTGTATAAAAAATGTAAAAGAGTTCCTCCAAGCGAGGTTACGGCAAACCCTAAAAACTCCCAAAGTCCTATCGATCGTTTCATAATTCACCTCATAGATTTATTCAGGGTTAGTGTATTCAAAAATGAATTGAATTATACTCTTTATAAAAGGGATTTTCGTGCCAACCTGTGAGTTGCTGCATATTGTGAACTTACGCTTTAAATGGGTGATTTTATACACTTGTGTGCAAAGTTATTTGAGCAAATATCCATAATAAAAATTTGACTTCTCAGGCATATAAAAAAAGGAAAAAAATTAAAAATTCTCCGTTTTTTTGGTTGACAAAAAGCGACAAATAAAGTATAATTAATGTAATGATATGAGCGTTGAGGTAATTAGACATGAATTTCTTAGAAGAGCGTATTATGAAAGATGGTGTTGTGAAGGAAGGTAACGTGCTTAAGGTGGACAGTTTTCTCAACCACCAGATGGACGTTGCGCTTCTTGATAAGATCGGCGAGGAATTTCACAGACGTTTCGCAGACTTGAATATTACAAAGGTTTTGACAATCGAGGCATCAGGTATAGCGATAGCTTATGCAGTTGCACGTTGTTTTGACGTTCCTATGGTTTTTGCCAAAAAAGCAAAGAGTATTAATATTGATGGGGATATGTATACCACCGAGGTCGAATCCTTTACGCACAAGAACAAAAATCAGATCATTGTATCGAAGAGCTTCTTATCCAGTGCTGACCGAATCCTTATTATTGACGACTTTTTAGCAAATGGCTGTGCACTTCAGGGACTTATTTCTATTGCCGAGGCGGCGGGCGCCGTTGTTGAGGGCATTGGTATTGTGATCGAAAAGGGGTTTCAGTACGGAGGTAGAAGTATTCGAAATCTCGGTTACCGACTTGAATCCCTTGCTATCATTGAATCCATGGATGCAGCGACTAAAACAGTAGTTTTCCGCAAACAAGAGGAATAACGCCGATGTATTTGTGATGTCAAAAAATAATACCTTACCGTTCTTTTTGTCAAACTATTGACAATAGTGACGGAAGATGCTATAATTCTAACATATATACATGTATAAGTTAAATTTTATTATGTATGTACCGCTCTGTTTTTTAGCGGTTATTATCTTGATTTATAAGGCTTGTCCTTGTAAATAAATATTATATTTTTTAGGAGGAATCCCAACTATGTCTAAGAGAATTTTATCCTTGGTCTTGGTAGCTATTATGCTCGTAGGCGCTATTTTTACACTTAGCTCCTGCAACGGTGAAAACAATGGTGATGGCGAAAAGAAAGAGGACATCAAGGCAGCGCTGATCTGTTTGCACGGTGACAGTTCTACCTACGACAAGAACTTTATTGATGCATTCAAGAAGGCTTGTGAAAACAAAGGTCTTGATGAGGACCACTACACAATTATTACCGATATCCCCGAGGGTACCGAGTGCTACGACAAGGCAGCAGACTTTGCTGATGACGGCTACGATGTTATTTTTGCCGACTCCTTTGGTCACGAGGCTCATATGATCAAGGCTGCAGAAGAATTCGAGGACGTTCAGTTCTGTCACGCAACAGGTACAAAGGCACACACTGAAGGACTTTCAAACTATCAGAACGCATTTGCTTCCATTTACCAGGGCAGATTCCTTGCAGGTGTTGCTGCAGGATTGAAGCTCGTTGAGCTCTACGGTGATGAAGAAGGCAAGGTTACAGATGAAAACGCAAAGATCGGTTACGTCGGAGCACATCCTTATGCAGAGGTTGTATCTGGATACACATCCTTCTATCTTGGTGTAAAGAGCATTGTTGAAAACGTAACTATGGAAGTTCGTTACACAGGTTCTTGGTATGACGAGACAGCTGAGAAGACCACTGCAGAGGCATTGATCGGCGCAGGCTGTAAGCTTATCTCTCAGCATGCTGACTCCATGGGTGCTCCTACCGCATGTGAGAACGCAAACGTTCCCAATGTTGCTTACAATGGTGAAACAGGAAAGAACACATTTGTTATCGCATCCAGAATTGACTGGATCCCTTACTTTGAGTATATGCTTGACTGCGTAATGAACGGCAAGGATATTGCTGACGACTGGACCGGTACACTTGAAAACGGTGCTGTTAAGATCACAGCACTTGGTGATGCTGCTGCTGAGGGCACACAGGCAAAGCTTGATGAGGTTGCTGCTAAACTGAATGACGGTACGCTTAAGGTATTTGATTGTTCAACATTTACAGTTGATGGTGAGCACTTGACAAAATACCTCGCAGACGTTGACGATGCAGGTGACTTCGTTCCCGAGACCAATGTTATCAAAACAGAGAATGGCGTGACTTTCTTTGACGAGAGTTCCTTCCGTTCCGCTCCTTACTTTGATATTCGTATAGACGGCATTACCGAAGTAAACTAATTAATTTCTTTTGCCGATCGCATGAGTGTAAGTTGCGATCGGTGATGTAAGGTCATAAGGGTTGTCGTTTTGCGACAACCCTTTATGCGATAGATATCCATATTTTACACTCAATACATGAAGGAGAAAAATCTGTGAAAAAACAAACAGTGATCGAGCTCCGTGGCATTACCAAACGGTTTGGTACGAAAGTCGTTGCGAACAAAAACGTTTCTATAGACGTAAAAAAAGGGGAGATTCTCTCTATTCTTGGAGAGAATGGATGCGGAAAAACTACCCTTATGAATATGCTTGCAGGCATATATTATCCCGATGAGGGAACTATTCTTATTCGTGGCGAGGAAGCAAGTATCCGTTCTCCCAAAGATGCCTTTCGCTACAATATCGGTATGATCCATCAGCACTTTAAGCTGATAGATGTTTTTACCGCTGCCGAGAATATCGTCCTTGGTGCTGATGGTAACGATAAATACGACATAAAATTAGCAAAAAACCGTATTAGCGCAATGAGCGAAAAATACGGATTCCATATAGAATTAGATAAAAAAGTCCACGAGATGTCGGTCTCGGAAAAGCAAACAGTCGAGATCGTAAAGGCACTTTACCGTGGTGCTGACGTGCTTATTCTGGATGAACCTACTGCGGTCCTGACTCCTCAAGAGATCGACCGTCTTTTTGAGGTGCTTCGTGCCATGCGCGAGGACGGTAAGTCGGTCATAATAATAACCCATAAGCTCAATGAAGTCATGGCTATTTCGGATCGCGTTACTGTGCTTCGTAAGGGTGAGCACGTAAAGACCGTCAATACGACCGAAACAAATGAGAAAGAGCTTGCCGATATGATGGTTGGCCAGAAGGTCGTTCTCAATATCGACCGTCCGTTGCCTGAAAATCCTGAGATACGCCTTGATGTAGAGGGGCTTTCATTGATGGGAAGTGAGGGAAACATGGTGCTTGACGATGTGAGCTTTTCCGCAAACAGCGGAGAGATCCTCGGTATTGCAGGCATTGCGGGAAGCGGTCAAAGGGAACTGCTTGAATCTATTGCAGGACTTCACCATTTGCAAAAGGGAAGTGTTACCTACTATAATCCCAAAAAAGACAAGCCAATTACCTTCTATCACAAGAGCTTTGAGAGAGTTATGGAGTTGGCGAATGAAGGTATGCTTCGTTACTCTGATGGCAGAGACTTTACGGGTAAAGACGAGAACGGTAAAATGCTATCAAAGAAATCTATTCGTGCACAGGTAGAGGCAGGGGAGATCTTTTTCAAAGAAGACGAGGTCATAAATCTGCGCGAAAAGACACCTTTGCAGATACGTGAGCTTGGTGTTCGTTTCTCATTTGTCCCTGAGGACCGTCTCGGTATGGGACTTGTGGGGAATATGGACATTATCGACAACATGATGCTACGTAGCTATCGTCGTGGAAAGTCATTTTTTGTAGACCGTAAAGCTCCAGAAAATCTTGCAAATGAAGTGATCGAGAGTCTTCAGGTCGTTACTCCGAGCACTCACACTCCGGTGCGCCGCCTTTCAGGAGGTAACGTGCAAAAGGTGCTTGTGGGACGTGAGATAGCCGCAGGTCCTCGCGTTCTGATGGCGGCATATCCAGTAAGAGGACTTGATATTAACTCCTCTTATACAATTTATAATCTTCTCACCGAGCAAAAGAAAAACGGCGTTGCCGTCATATTCGTAGGAGAGGATCTTGACGTGCTTCTGGCACTGTGTGACCGTATTCTTGTTGTCGCAGGCGGTAAGGTTATGGGCACACTTGACGCTCGTATGGCTAAGAAAGAAGAAATCGGTCTTATGATGACCGGTGCTGTTCGTGGCGAGGAAGAAAAACAAGAGGGAGGAAGCTTATAAAGCGGTTGGGTTATGGAAAAGATACAAACGAAAAAAAATCAAATGAAAAAGGAGCCTCTTATCCGTCTTGTTAAACGTGATACGCTCTCTGTTCCGAAGGTCGTTCTCATATATGCTATTGCGATCGTTGTAAGCCTTATGCTCTCTGCACTCATCTGCTCACTGTTTTCTTCGAAAAATCCATTGGCATTTTTCGAGGCACTATTTAACGGTGCACTTGGTTCTTCACGCAGAGTTTGGTTGCTTTTGCAGGATTCCGCCTTGCTTCTCGGTGTTGCGGTCGCGCTTGTCCCAGCATTCAAAATGAAGTTCTGGAATCTAGGCGGTAACGGACAGATCCTTGTCGGTTGCCTTGCTGCGATCTCTTGTATGTTTTATCTTGGCGGTAAGATTCCTGATCCTCTGCTTATTTTCATAATGACAGTTGCTAGTATTGCAGCAGGTGCTATATGGGGTGTTTTACCCGCTATCTTCAAAGCCTTTTTCGGTACGAATGAGTCGCTTTTTACACTCATGCTCAACTATATTGCAACAGGTCTTGTAGCGATGTTCATTACTATTTGGGTAAAAAGCGGGTCGGGCGTTCTTGAACCATTAAAGGCAGGTAATTTCCCTAAATTGTTTGGAAACAGATATTTGCTTACAGTTTTGGTGTTTTTTGTTCTAACCATACTGATGTTCATTTACTTAAAATATACCAAGCATGGCTACGAGATATCTGTAGTTGGAGATAGCCCCAATACTGCAAAATATATTGGTATTGATGTTAAACGTGTTATCATACGCACTATGCTTATTTCGGGCGCTCTTGCGGGAATTGTTGGACTCTTCCTTGCAGGAGGCATTCATCACACAATAAGTACGGCGTCAGCAAACAACATGGGCTTTACCGCTATTATGGCTACATGGCTTGCAGCCTTTAATCCTCTCATTATGATGGGTACTTGTTTTTTCATTATCTTTATTTCAAGAGGTATGGTAGAGGTTAGAGGTAGCTTTGGATTTACCAATGACAGTGTTGCGAATATTGTTATCGGTCTTGTATATTTCTGTGTTATTGCGTGTAGCTTTTTTATCACTTATCGTGTGGTATTTCGTAAGTCAAACACAAAGAATGCAGAAGCTGATGAAGTGAAAGGAGATAAAAAAGTATGACACTCTTTTTTGTATCAGCAATATCAATTGCCACAGTTCTTTTGTACGGATGCGTTGGTGAGATAATTACCGAAAAGGCAGGACATTTAAACCTTGGAATTCCCGGTATTATGTGTATGGGAACAGCGGGTGGTTGCCTTGGTGTTTCACTTTATATGGGTGGACTTTCATCTCCGACAGAAGCTTCATGGATACTACTTGTTCTTATATCATTACTTTTTTCTATGGTATTTGCGGCAGCTCTTGGAGGAATATACGCTGTTTTGACCGTAACACTTCGCTGCAACCAGAATATCACGGGACTTGCAATTACTGTTTTCGGTGGCGGAGCGACTAATTTTATTATGTCGTTTGTGGACCGTACTTATTTTGATCCTGCAGGAAAACTGCTGTCTTCCTCTCTTCCGTTTGCGGATAGTCTTGGCGGATTCGGTCGCGTAGTGTTTGGACACGGAATTTTTGTGTATATTTCTATAGCACTTGCTGTAATTTGCGCAGTTTTGTTAAACAAAACACGCGTTGGACTTCATTTGCGAGCAGTTGGCGAAAGCCCTGCTACCGCCGATGCGGCAGGTATCAATGTTATTATGTATAAATACGCGGCGATTATATCAGGAAGTGCCATAGCAGGTATTGGCGGCTTCTACTATATTATGGACTATATCAAAGGAAGCTGGGAAAATGCCGCTACCATCGAAGCTTTCGGCTGGTTAGCGATCGCTCTTGTTATATTTGTCCTTTGGAAACCCAATATAGGTATTCTCGGTGCACTCTTGTTTGGAGCGTGCTACATCGTAGCTTTCGTTATCCCTAACATCACACCAACCCAAAGAGAAATCATCAAGATGCTTCCTTACGTGGTTACAATAGTAGTGCTTGTTTTGACCAGCATTCGTAAAAAACGTGAGCATCAGCCCCCCGCCTCACTTGGACTTCCATATTTCCGCGAGGATAGATAAAATCAGGTACATATTATAAAATCGGCAGAGAATAACATCTCTGCCGATTTTATATTCATTATCTCGGAATATCGTGCCGTATTTACGCTTTTTGATGCCTTTTGTGCAATTTTAAATTGCATAATCGTAATCACAAATTGCACAAATGCACTCTAACCTGTTGCAAAATTATAAAGATTATGTTATAATAGAGCATCTAATTTTATTCAGGAAGGTACGTTATGGCTGTAAGTTATAATAAGCTCTGGAAAAAGCTAATTGACTTAGGTATGAGCAAAGGTGAATTGAGAGTAAAAGCTGGTATTTCTACAAGGCAACTTGCGAAGCTCGGCAAAAACGAAAATGTCACTACTGACGTTCTTGTAAGAGTGTGTCGTGCTTTGGATTGTAATGTGGACGAGATTATGGATATCACCGAACCAACGGAAGAGAAATAACGGAAATGAGGTAAGAAAATGCAGAAAATAAAGAATAAAATTTCAAAGATAAACAAAACACACTTGCTAATAGCAGGAGTTTTGCTTCTTATTTTACTTTTCGTCTGTCTTTTGTGGTTCAATAACAGTACCAGCTTGCAGGCTGAAGCTCCGCTGGTGGCAAAGGTTTCTTTTGACGGAGATTATCGAATCGGGGATGGTGAATGGCAGAAGATTGAGGAGGGGAAGCATATTTCCGCTACGAAAGGTGATGTAACCTTGCGTGGTAATTTCCACATGTGGGCGCCCGACGGTGAGTATGTAGGTATTTACAGAGGTGAAATGCCGATCGCATTTTATGTAAACCATATCAATTTGACGATTCGTGAAGGTGAAAACGATCCCTTTGTCGTTGATATTGAAGACTCACGATATGGTGACTCTGTTTGCGGAGTGACATGGACCGCTTATGCCTTTATGGGCGATCCTGAGGAAACTATCGAGATTTTGATACATAATCCTCACGGCTTTGGAAATGAAACCGCGATTGACGAAATGCTGTCTACCATGGCTTTTTGGTCCGGAATTGAATTTGAAAAGGAAATGCTTGAAAGCGGATCGACAGAAAGAAATATAGGACTTGTGTTGGTGTTGGCTTCTATCATGATTTTGGGTATTGCTCTGTTCTCAAGCCTTATACACGTAAAGAATTCTAAAATCATTTGGTTACTCGGCAGCCTTATTTTGTTTGCCGGAATCTACTTTGCATATAATGCTGATGGCGTTTCGTTCTGGAGTGAGTCTTTTGTTTCAAACACTACCATTTTGGGCGCATCAATGATGCTTTATATGTTTTTGTTTTCGATATTCATCGTTTGCTTTATGTCTGTAATGCGAAAAGTTGGAGAGCTAACAGTCATTTTACTCGGTGTGGCAAATGCTATATTCTTCTTTTTGCCAATTGTCAGTGATATCCGCTTCTACGACTTGTGGACTTGGTGGATTGCAACTCAAATCATAGCAAACGTAGTTCTCTCAGTATGCCTTGTAAGAGAGTTCTTGATTTCAAAAACAAGGCTGAAGTGGTTCTATTTAAGTGCGCTTCTGCCTCTTACTGCCTTTGCGGTAGATGTTTTGGGAACATATATCGGCATTTGGAAAGGCGGAGTTGTCTCTCAGTACGTTTTCACCATCTTATTCGTTGTCGCTATCATTATGGTACTTAAGCTTATACCGAACAATATTAATGCTGCGACCAAAGCTAAGGAGCTTGAGATGGAGAAAATCGTTCTTAATTCAGAGCTTGCCGAAAGTAGAATCTCTACGATGATGAGCCAGATTCGTCCTCACTTTATTTATAATACGCTCGGAAGTATTGAGCAGCTCTGTGTGCTCGATCCACCTAAAGCAGGAGCTCTCGTGCATGACTTTGCCAAGTATCTTCGCGGAAACTTTGGAGAACTTGATAATCCCAAGCCGATTCTTATGTCGCAGGAAATGGATCATGTGCATCATTATGTAAGCATTGAAAACGTGCGTTTCCCGGATATGACCTTTACTTTTGAAATGAACTCAGAGGACTTCCGCATTCCGGCACTCACCATTCAGCCGATCGTTGAAAATGCGATCAAGCACGGACTTATGAAGCTTCAAAACGGCGGTACTATTCACGTCGAATCTTACGAGACTGATACCGATTACTACGTTTCTGTTGTGGATGACGGTGTTGGCTTTGACACAAGCCTTTTGCTTGACGAAAGAAAGCACGTTGGACTTCGCAACATTCGCGAAAGACTTAAGGCGATGGTCAACGGAACGATAGAAATTGAGAGCACCAGGGGAGTAGGAACCAAGGTACTCATCAAAATTCCAAAGGAGTCAAAAAAATGATTGCAATAGCTGTTGATGATGAATTTTTGATGCTTGGCGCATTGGTCAAGGCAATCAGTGCGTCGCCCGATATTTCTGAGGTGACAAAGTTTTTAAATTGTGAAGAGGCACTTGAATTTGTAAATAACAATCCAATAGACATCGCTTTTCTTGATATCAATATGCGTGGTATGGGTGGACTTGCGCTTGCTGAAAAAATTATTGCCGCTCGTCCGAACTGCAAGATCGTTTTTTGCACGGGCTATGAGGAATATGCCATTCCCGCCTTCAAGCTTCACGCATCCGGATATCTGATGAAGCCAATTTCAGCTGAGGACGTGCAAACGGAAATCAATAACATTAAGGGCATAAAAGAAAGAGAAACGCTTCTCAAAGTTAAATGCTTTGGTAATTTTGAGTTGTTTGCAAAGGAAGAAAAGCTTGTCTTTAAGCGTGCAAAAACGAAAGAATTATTTGCATTTTTAGTAGATAGAAAGGGTGCCGGAATGACGGCAAAGGAAATCTGTGTCGCTTTGTTTCCCGAGGATTCAGACGATGTAAAGAACTCAGCGTATTTACGTCAACTGGTGCTTGATATGAAATCCACCCTCAAGGCAGTAGGCGCAGAGAACGTATTTCGCCACGAAAAGCCGTACTACCGAATTGATACCAGTCTAATCGAGTGCGATTATCTTTCCTATCTTGAGGTGGGAAAACCCGAATTTCACGGTGAATACATGATGCAATATAGCTGGGCAGAGGATACCTGCGCAAATCTTTATTAAAAAATCTTAATTGGAAGCAGCAATATAGTATCAAGTTTTTTCAACTGATTCTGTATTCAGCCAGTTCAAGTAATATACAATTATTTATGAAAGCATAGAAAAAAGCCGAGCTTTATAGCCCGGCTTTTTCTTTTTTATTTAATTTTTAAAAAATAATTTTTAAAAAAACAAAAAATAATGATCTTTCCTGAAATTTGTAACACTTTTGTAACGTAGGGTGTGGTATAATGGCGGCACAAAAGGGAAAAAGGGCTATAAAGCATACGTTAAAATGGTTATGCACGAGGTTTGAAAGAAAGATCGGGGGGATAGAATGTATTTTAAACAATCAGATATTCAAGCAGCAAAGAAATATATTACTGAGCGCAGTACTAAATTAAAAGTGGTGATAGGCGCAACGGACGAAGTTCGTTTTAATAGAACGATCGGCAACATACTTAAGCAAAAGGAGTATTATGAGGGCGAACAGATAGATCCAAAGCATATGACCGCGCTGAAAACTAACGTGAATATTATAATCGAAAACCTCAGCGAATATCTCGTTAAAAATGCGGATACTTTAAAGGATACGACAGATCTTTCTAATCCGGTTGAATATCTTGCAACCGCTGTTGATGGTTTGTATATCCGAGCAATGCAGCAGCTGGGATGCCCCAATATGGCTCTGTTTCATTTTGATCCGAACATCAAAAATACGCTTACAAACTCTGCAATGACGATACACAGAGCCTTTGTAAAATACGACGTCTCAAGGGATGACGCCTTTAAGCAACAGCGCGGAAAGGATGCCGCCGAGGTGTCCAAGGATTTCGGACTTATTGTTGAAGGAATAAAAAAAGGAAAAAAAGCGGAATCTATGGGCAAGATGATTGCCGAATATCAAGCTCTCAAGGATCGCCAGAAAAATCACAACGGTTTTTGGCGTTTCTTCCACCGCACCGAGAATAAGGATAGAAATGCTCTGATCGAAAAAATGGGCAAATTTATCCGTGATCAACTTCCTGAAGGAATGAAGAAGATTAACTTGGATGAGGTGATTCCTGCTGTTGTTTCTCGCGATATTGCGGATGCACTCATCAGAGGAGAGGTGGAGGTTGCAGGGCCCAGGCGTCTTGATCCCACAACGGCAACTCAGGTATTTGGCTGTTCTCCTGTAAATGAGGAAATCGCCAATCAGTAGAAGCTTTTCAATGAGCTTTCCCAAAAGGAGCAGTTAAGCAAGAATGAAAAGTTCTTGAAAGACGTTAACGGAACAGATAAAGTAAAGACGAATAACGCGCCTAAGTTAGAGGCGGTGAATAAAGACAAAGAGGTTGCCATTGATGGCAACGAGTTCAGTATTTTTAACTGATCCGATGCATTTCTTAATTGTAATGTATATAAAAAATTAAATAAATTGGAGAAAAATTATGGAACAATCAAGAAAGAATCTGAAAAACTCATCTATCATCGTATTAGCCTTGGCGGGTCTTTCACTGCTCAACATTCTCTTTGAGCTTTTCTTCGGCGAACTTAGCGGCGAGCTTAACAATGCAACGGTTCCCGAAGGTGCTCCGGGAAATGTCGTTCTTATTGCCCAGATTTTTATTTTGGTAGTGTCTGTCTTGATGCTTTTGCCTCAGGCATACATAGGAATCAAAGGACTTAAGATTGCCAAGAAGCCCAACTCCTCTATTGGACACATCGTTTGGGGAATTATCCTTGTCGTGTTTACAGCAGCCGGTCTGATTTCTCCTCTCGTTTCATTCCTTCAAGGCAACGGAGAGGCGTTTGGCAACGTTTCTGAGTTTCTAAGTATTGCAGTAGACGTAGCAGTTTTGGCTGGATATGTTAAGTTTGCAATGAACGTTCGTAAAGGAATCTAACTTAATATTAAAAAAGCCTTTTTCAAGAGAAAAAAAGTTTTTGAAAAGGGCTTTTTTGTAACACTTTTGTAACGTTGCATATGTTATAATACAGTAATAAAATTATATATTTGTCGTTGCTTATGTTGTTATCACGATTGCATTTATTATCGCGTTTGTTAAAAAAGGAGTTGTCACGATGAAAAAATTGCTATGTGCTTTTCTTGCATTGCTGTTGCTTTCGCTTAGCCTGACAAGCTGTGGACTTACAGTTCAGCGTCCCGATATAAAGGAGGGAGAGTTTGATGTATCCATTACGTACGAGGTGAATGGGGAGATCAAAACTCTTAATCTTGTGTATATCTGTGAGTACGCTGGTGTAGATTTGACGCTCGACGGAACGAGTTACAGATCTTGGAACGGACATTTCGACGGATATGAAGATGGCGACGTAATACCGGTCTTGGAGACAGAGAACGGCAAGGTAGCTCTTTGCTTTCTTATATATCCTGAGTATTTTATGGGTGAGCCCGATTACGCAACCGATTTCTTTCCTCACGTTTTGACAAACTATATCTATTACGAGGACGGTGTGGAAATGATAGATGACGATCAAGAGCATATCGCCGAAAGCTACGGCGTTAAAATAATCGGTTGCGAATATGACACGCCTATTGAGAACGAATTTGGAATGTTTAAGTAAAACAAGAGGAGAAATATTATGATAAAAAACAGGACCGCACAATTGATTTATTACACAATTTATTGTACCCTCGGACTTGTTGGTACTATCGCAAGTCTTGGAATCTTTGATAACTTCAATACTATCCGTTGGGATTTCTACGTGCATTTCACCAACATCAGCAACTTCCTTTGCATCGGTGTTATGCTTACCGCTCTTATCCAGACGGCAAAAAAGAACGTGGACAGCTATGTGGCTGCCGCTCCCGTTCTGAAGTTTATCGGTATGCTCGGAATACTTCTCACCTTCCTTGTGTTCAACATTATGCTCGCGGGCGCTGAGGGGCGCGATCCTCAGCTCAACTGGAGAATCGGAAGCCTTCTGTTCCACGTTGTTCTTCCCGTTATGTACATAGCTGATTGGTTCTTGTTCTACGAGCACAAAAAGTGCAAGTGGTATTATCCCATAGCATCTATCGCATTTCCTCTCGGTTACGTAATTTTTCTGCTTATTCAGGCAGTTATCTTAAAGTTTGACTCTTCTATTCTGATCCCCACTACAACTACTCCTCTGATCTATCCCTACTTCTTTGTCAATCTTGACACGCAGGGAGTTCCCGGAGTTTTGATGTGGATCTGCATCCTCGCCGCAGCATTTGTCGCGGTTGGATTTGCATTCTTCGGGCTTGATAGAATTGGAAAGAAAAAATAAAAAAATATTTTTAGGAGTAAATGTATTATGAAAAAAGATTTGATTTTTGCCCCCGCCATGTTGGTGATCGGTATTTTGCTGTTTTTGCTTAGAGCAACCGGCATGACCGCACATATCGTAATTTCGATAATCGGCGTTTTGGTTTTGATTGCGTACACCGTCCTTACGAAGAAGGAATGGAAGGTTCCTGCTTTGGAAATTACCATGAGAGCATTTTACGGTATTGCGTTGATCTCCGGTATAGTTAGTCTTAATGTCCACGGAATTGTAGCTCTTGCTGTTATTCACAAGGTATCCGCTGTGCTTTTCCTTGCATTGCTTGTGGTTTTGCTTGTATCCAAGGCTGTTTCAAATAAAAAAGCATGATAGAAAAAACATTTTAGGAGTTATTATGAAAACACTTGTTAGAAAAATGGGCAGCCTCAAGCTTTTGAAGGTTGAGCTTATAGGAGGTATCATTTTTTCAGTCTTAGCGATGATAGGTATTCCTGTCAGTATATTCTGTATTGCACCGGATCTGCTGAGAGAGCCTCTCGCTTGGGGAATTGTGCTTCTTGTTATACTTTTCTTTGGATTGGTTGGATACGGGATCTTTGTTCGCCCTTATCGTTTATATCTAAAGCTTCCTGATGTACAGTTAGAGTATGATGACGAATTTCTCTACATACACAGCAAAAAGGAAGCGAAAATCCCCCTTGCTGAGCTTACCTACGTACATATCACTGCCGAGCTTCCTTTCCTTTTACATGGCAGCTTTTGGCGCGAGATGTTGATTCACTTCTGTTCCGATGAATACGGGAGGATTGATCTTGATATTGACGGATTTGGAAGTTATAAGCTTTACTTTGTTCCTCACGCGGAGGATATGGAGAGTGAATTACTCAGATTTTTTGACGGTGTGATGAACAACTCTTGATCTTTGATTCTTGCTTTTCAAAAGGAAAAACGAATGGATAAATTAGTTAGAAAAATAGAAATTCCGCTTGCAAGACGCGCAATAGAAAAAGCGGACTTATATATCGTACAGAAAAAAGATATTGACCGATTGGCTAAGGTTGCGGCAGACGCATACCGCGACTACCCTCTGCACAATTGGTTTACAAAGGGGAAGTATGATGCGAAGGCATCGGAGCTTCTTATGAAGGTTACCTTAAAAACAATGACCGAGGATGCCCTGATATATGCCGACAGTGAGGAAATAAACGGATTTGCGGCTTGGCTACCCTTTGGATTTGAAGGAAACAAGACCTTGCCGTTTTTGAAAAACGGTGGGCTTAAATTGTTCTTACATTCGGGGGTTGGTTTTATCGGTAGGCTGCTCACCTATGAGAAATATGCCATGGGCTTGAAGAAAGAGTTTACTGACAATTATGATTGGTACTTATTCAACCTTTCTATTAAGCAGGACGCCCAGGGAAAGGGAATAGCCAGCAAGCTGATGCGCCCGATGCTTCAGTTTTGTGATGACGAGAAGATGGTAGCTTATCTTGAGACCAACAAGGAAGCAAACGTAGGGCTTTATCAGCATTACGGCTTTGACTTGATGAAGGAAGAGCTGATTCCAACATCTCCCGTTATGCATTATGCAATGGTGAGAAATCCTAAATAAAAAAGCTGATCGATTCACACTGTACCGATCAGTCAGATAATTTGGTTTTCAAACTTACACATTAACAACATGAAATTTAAATTTTAATTGAAAGGAAAATAAAAAAATGCCAAGCTCATTTGAATATTTTAACATGTTAGCGGAACAATCTCATACACCCGAGTTTATTAATAATAGTCAGGATGTTTATGAGTCAATTGTAATATCTGTCGAGGAAGCACTTGCTGCTACGAACGAAGCGAAGCGCGACGAGCTTATGAGAGGTCTTTATACAGATTTGATCAATGAAACGGCGAAAAACGCACTGATCCACCGCGGCATTATGTCATGGAGTATGGATATGCGTGAGAAGTATCAGAACAGGACGATCGTTTCCGCTAAATTAACCTCCCAGATGGTTGAGGAAATGCTGCAAGAGGTTTTAAAGGAAAAAGGATCAGATTACGTCTGCAAGGAAAAAATGGGTATGTCCAACGAGGAATATATGGACTATATCAGAAGCCTTGCCACTTCGATCACAATGAAGGACGTGCAAAACGAGTTTTTTAAGCAGGCAACGATCGAATCCTGTGAAAATTCGATTTCAATGCTTTCCGAGGAATTGTTGGATAAAAACAATGAATTTGTTTATATGGGAAATTTGAATAATCAAAATGACCGTAAGGTAGCTGAGACATATGCCGTCTACGACAATGCATGGAAAAATATCAAAGAGGCAGGATTTTTCGGTAATCTCTTTCACCCGATCAACTTCTTCAAGAACGTTGGCATTATAAGAACGGCGAATGCTATATTCAAAAAAACCGGCTTTAACACTGAGAGCGACGGTCCTGCCGCAATGGAAGCGTTCAAAACGACCACCGACTACTGCGCTGAAAAAGACCTTATAGATCTTGAGGAGATGAAAGGCGATCTCAATGAGCTGAATAAGCAGCAAAATGCAAAGGACAACGTAACCGAGATCTCCGTTGCCCGCGATAAGCTTCGCGCGACGGCAAATATAGCTAAGGGAGATCCCAACAATCCCATTGATAAGATAAACGCCGTATTTAATAAGTACGGAGAGACTGTTGAGGAGGACATAGCTCGTAAGGGAATGGTCGGCATCAGCAGAATTCTCGAGGAGACTGTTGCGCGGGAATATGATACTATGAGACAGACCAGTAATTTTACGGATTATATAAAGGGCGTATTCTTTGCGTCTCTTTTAAAGATCATAGAAGGAGCTATGAAGAATAGTGAAACGCTCAACGTATCGGAAATTATAAAGGACGCCTCCGACGTCGCCGTTATTATGGCGGATAGCTACACAGTGCTTTACGATGCCCCCGAGCTTAAGGAGATTGCAAAAAATTCGGCATTCGGATCTTACAATAGCGAGAAGGTCTGCAATTTTTTTGAAAGAGGTCTTGGGGAAAAGGGAATGGGCATGATCAATGCCGAAAATCTTAAGAATGAGATCGAGCAGGCTATGAGCGAATACAAAAATCCAATTATCGAGAACAGTAAGGTTGAAAATATAGATGAGAAGGTAAACGAGAACACTGTTACCGACGTTAAAGAGGAAGAAACAAGAATAAATATTTCCGTAGATCTTGACGGTAATCAACCTGTAAATGAGAATAAGCAGCCACAGATTGAAGAAAAACCTATCGTTAAGGAACAGAAATCTATATAAGGATCGATTTTATACTCTATAAGGAGCATAATGAATAATGGCAAAAAAACAAAGAAAATTCGTTGACGACGGCTGGGCTATCTGGACCGACGGTGACGATATATGCACTATTTATTTGCAGGATTGGTTGAACCCGAAAGGAAACAGTTACATTGATCTTGCAATCCGTATACGAAATGTAAAGGTAAGCACACGTATGCGAATCTATATTCCGTATGAACTTTCTCGAGACGATATCGAGGACGTATCTTTACTTTTCAACGATACTAAAATATTGCAGGCGGTTTTTGGTTCTGCATGCATAGTAGACTATAAGAAAAATAACTTCACGTCCGAAATCGCGCACATAGGAAAAACCGTGGATATCGTACATATCAGTACGCTGGATTATCAATTATCCGAGCTGTCAAACGGTACGCTTATGGACGTTGATCTTACGCCCATTCAACCGTTTATTGATAATGACGAGGCGTATTTTATTTGGCGTATGCCTCATAAATCATTGGATAGGCTCTTTAAATCCCGAGTTGGAGCAGGTAGCCTTATGAGCCGATTCAGAGATCTTATCACCTCGCCTATGCTTTCGGAAAAGAACGGATATTCGGTCCGTATCAACGAGCCAAGGCTTTTGCCCGAGGAAATAACCCGCGTTGGCTCATTCCATCGCCAAAAGATCAAGAAGGCGGTAATAACGATCACCGTGAGCGAGAATTACGATATAAATGATGAGGGATGTTACCGTATCAGACATATCGAGGAGGAACTATACGGAAAATATATTCCGCCTAAGTATAAGACTGATGACGTGATTTCTTATCAGTGGCATCAGAACCGCGAATCTAATATGCAAGGACAGTTTAATTTTTATTATAACATCACCAAAAACTCGATTAGCGCAGGTAGCATGACAGTGTATATGATCCTTCTTATGTTACTCGCTGTAATGGGTGAGATTTTGGGTGACTTCGCCAAGACTTGGCTTGGCTTGAAGTAAAGGGGGACGTGGATGATAAGATTACTTGTTCCCGTTTTACTTAACTGCTTACTTGTACTTGGTGTTTATTTAGCCGACAAGCACACTGCGGTAAAAAAATTACCGTATATGACAAAACAAATCATCATCGGTGTTCTTTTCGGTTGCGTATCGGCTTTTGCATCGAGCTTCGGTGTTGAATGGCTGGGCACCGTTGTGAACGTTCGTGATGCGGCACCGCTATCGGCAGGACTGATATTCGGTGCTCCTGCGGGCATTATTTCGGGCTTTATCGGCGGTTTTTATCGATGGCTTTCGGTATATTGGGGAGGCGGCACTTATACGCGACTTGCGTGTAGCTTAGCTACGATCCTTGCCGGATTTATGGCGGCAGGTCTGCGAAAACTGATGTTTGACAACAAAAAGCCCACGTGGGGCTACGGCGTTTGCATTGCCGTGTTCTGTGAAGTTATCCATATGATACTCATCTTCATTACAAATATGGATAACTCTTCCCAGGCGTTTGAATTTGTCAAGGGTGCTACCTGGCCTATGATGCTTGGCAACTCTGTGGCTGTAGGCGTGTCTATCATCATGGTTTCTATTGTTAGCCGCGAAGGCTTTTTCAGAAAGAAAACCTCCGAGGGAATCGCCAATACGTTCCAGAGAAGACTTCTCAGCTGCATTGTAATTGCATATCTCATAACCAGCACCTTCACGCTCATTCTGCAAAACGGAATGGCAGAGGTTGAAACAAAGGAAGTCTTTACCGTTTCCATGAACGACGTTGAGGAAACCGTAAGAGAAAAATCCAATCTTCACCTTCTTGGAATCGTTGAGCAGGTGAAAGAAGAATATGAAAATAATTCTACGGTCTCTCTTTCGGAGCTTACGGAAAAATACGATATCAAGGAGATCAACATTGTTGGCTCTGATGGTATTATTATAAATTCAACAGAAAACGACAGTATCGGCTACGATATGAATTGCAAGGAGCAATCCAAAGAATTCGTGGATAAACTGAAGGTTCAGAAATCCTTTGTTCAGGATTATTCTCCCAGAGGCAAGGATGAATCCGTATGGAGAAAATATGCAGCGTTAAATCTCGCTACCGGTGGCTTTATTCAGGTAGGGTACGATGCAGAACAGTTTCATGAAATGCTCAACGAATTCGTCATAGAAGTTACTAAAAATCGTCATGTCGGTACCGACGGCTTTGTAGCGGTTCTTGACGAACAGCTTTGCATGGTCATTGATGATGCTTACGCCGGCAAGCATATCTCCACCATTGGTATTGATCCTCCCGAGGAGATGACGAAGGGACAAACTGCTACTGCACTCTACCACGCAGACGTTGTAGACGGCATCGGTGATACGAGTGCCGAGTATATGTACGTATTCAAGTTCGTTGAGGGATATTGCTTGATCGCGGCTATGCCTGTTTCTGAGGCAATGTTCATGCGAGATGCTTCTATGCTGACAAGCATTTTTATGCAGGTCATCATCTTTGCAACTCTGTTCGTGTTTATTTACATACTCATTAAGCGTGTTATTATCAATAATTTGAAGAAGGTCAATGATACGCTTGCTCGGATTACAAGTGGAGATCTCGAAGTCACGGTAGACGTGCGTTCAAGTCGGGAGTTCTCGTCCCTGTCAGACGATATCAACTCCACGGTTTCTACATTGAAGCGGTATATTGCAGAAGCAGCTGCTCGCATCGACAAGGAGCTTGAATACGCAAAGCAGATTCAGCTTTCGGCGCTTCCTACCAATTTCCCAGAGAACGAGGATTTTGGAATATACGCACAGATGATTGCCGCAAAGGAAGTGGGAGGAGACTTCTACGACTTTTACAAGCTTAGCGATTCGACGGTAGCCTTTCTCGCTGCAGATGTATCTGGCAAGGGAATTCCTGCGGCGATGTTTATGATGACTGCGAAAACGATTATCAAGGACCTCGCAGAGAGCGGAATGGCGGTCAACGAGATTTTCACCAAGGCAAACGAAAAGCTTTGTGAAAACAACGAGTCGGGAATGTTCGTTACCGCATGGATGGGCATCTTAGACCTTAAGACGGGAAATCTGCAATTTGCTAATGCAGGACACAACCCGCCCATTCTCAAGCGTGCTGACGGCTCATTTGAGTATCTCAAGACTCGTGCTGGCTTTGTTCTTGCAGGTATGGAGGGTATTCGTTACCGCGCAACTGAGATTGCGCTTGCACCCGGAGATAGACTGTTCCTGTATACCGACGGTGTTCCCGAGGCAACCAATGCCGACAATAAACTTTACGGAGAAGATAGACTTCTCGAATTTATGAATCATGAATCAACAGTCGAAGCAAAAGCACTTTTGCCCGCACTCAAGGCAAATATTGACGAATTTGTTGGAGATGCTCCGCAGTTTGACGATATTACGATGTTGTTGCTCGATTATAAATCATATCAAGGAGGCGAGCATATGACCAATAAAACATTCAAAGCTCAAACAGAAGCACTGTCAGATATTCTCGGCTTCGTTGATTTGATGCTTGAAAAATACGAATGTTCAATGAAGATCCAAACGGCTATTTGTGTAGCCATTGAAGAAGTGTTTGTAAACGTTGCTCGCTATGCCTACAAAAATGGCGAAGGTGACGTAATCTTTGGAATTGGCTTTGATAAAGAAAGTCGTACCATTACATTCCGTATGAGAGATAAGGGAGTTCCGTTTGATCCGCTCAAAAAGCCAGATCCCGATATTACACTGCCTGCAGAAGAGCGTGAGATCGGAGGACTTGGTATCTTTATAACAAAGAAGACTATGGACACAGTTGAATACGCCTATGAAAACGGTGAAAACGTTTTGACAATGACCAAAAGAATTTAAAGGAGATGTACACGAATGACTATTGAAATTAAAAGAAATACAGATCAAACCACGATTAATTTGGTTGGAAGGCTTGATACACTAACTGCTCCTGCACTCGAAAAGACTATTGCAGATAGCATTGGAAGCAGCGAGAATCTTGTTTTGGATTTTAAGGGACTTGAATATATCTCCAGCGCTGGACTTCGTGTTCTGCTCGGTGCTCAGAAAAGATTGCAGAAGAGCGGTTCGATGAAGCTTATTCGCGTCTGTGAGGATGTTATGGAAGTTTTGGAAATGACCGGCTTTGCCGATATTTTGACGATTGAATGATACCGATCACACGGTTCAAAAGGAGCAAATACTATGAAATCAAATGTGTGTAAAATTGAAAACGGAACAAAGGATCTTGCTGCAATCCTCCGCGAAAGCGAAAAAGTGGCGGCATATAACGAGCTTACTCACAAGCAGACTCTTCAACTTCGCTTGATTTGCGAGGAGATCGATGGAATGCTGCCAAATATCATTGACGATTTTAACGGCGAGTTTTGGATCGATTTTGATGATGGCGTTTGTAAGGTAAATATTTCGTTGCGTTTTGAGGAGTTCACCGCCAAGAAAAAGGAAGAACTTGTGGCGATTGCAAAAAACAAGAAAAATGCCTCTGCAAGCGGAATCGTTGGAATGATTCGTTCGGCACTCGAGGACGTATTTTTGGAGGAAGATTCTTTTGGCGGTGGCGATATGTCGCTTGAATCGCGTTATTTCGTAACGGAATATAACGACAGCCTGTATCAATTTTACGCCGCGGATTATTCCAGGCTTTGGTCTCTTGATCACTACAGAAGTGCCATTAAAAAGGAAGAGAAGACTGAAAAATGGGATGAGCTTGAGAAGTCCGTGATTGCTTCAGTTGCCGACGATATTGTTGTCGGTGTGAAGGGCAAGCGTGCGGATATCATTATAGTTAAAAAATTCGCTTAAGGAGATACAGAAATGAACATAGATTTCAAAAAAAATAACGGAGAGCTGATCGTCATGATCGATGGACGTCTTGATACATGTACAGCCCCCGAACTTGAAAGCTTCCTCGGAAAGCAATACGAGGGTACAGACTCTCTAATCTTTGACTGTGAAAAGCTTATATACATATCTTCCGCCGGACTTCGTGTATTGCTTACTGCCCACAAGCGTATGAAGGGCGCAATGAAGCTTTCCGGAGTTAATGAACTTGTAATGGAAGTTCTTGAAATGACAGGCTTTGCAGATATATGGGAGATAGTGTAATGATGGATCTTGTTAGTGAAGCAATCGTATTTGCTGTAAATGCTCACGATGGAATGCGCCGTAGAAAAAGTGAGGCTCCTTATATTTTACACCCGATTGAGGTAGGCGCAATTATCGGCACGATGACCGATAAGCAAGAAGTTATCGCGGCAGGTGTTCTTCACGACGTTGTTGAGGATGCTGGGGTTACTATTGAGGAGATTGGAGAGAAATTCGGTGCTCGTGTAAGGGAACTTGTGGCATCCGAAACCGAGAACAAGCGCGATGAATTGCCTCCGGAAGAAACTTGGCGCATTCGCAAGGAGGAGTCGATCGAAAAGCTCAGAAGTACGGATGATATCGAGGTTTTGATGCTTTGGATCGGTGATAAGCTTTCCAATATTCGTGCCATCTATCGCGATTTTTTGGTGGAAGGCAATCAATTGTGGGATAAATTCCACCAGTCAGACATCAATATACAGGCTTGGTATTATCGCTCAATTATGAAATATACGGAGAGACTTTCCGATACACTTGCGTGGATTGAATATAAGACTCTCGTAGAGAAGATATTTGGAATGGAGGAATAATAATGAACATTTCATACCGTACTGACAAAAACATTATTTATATTGCTATAGAAGGAAGAATCGATGCTTCAAATTCCTCTCTTGCCGAAGAACAGATCTTTGCCATCAGAAAGGAATGTGAAGGAAAGCATACTGTTATTGATGCAGACAATCTTGACTACATTTCCTCGGCGGGATTGCGCGTCATCCTGAAGATCAAAAAGGAAGAACCCAAGCTTGCGATCATCAACGTTGCTCCCGAGGTTTACGATGTATTTGATATGACCGGATTTACCGATATGGTAACGATTGAAAAGGCGTACAGAAGAATGAGTGTTGAGGGATGTGAATTTATTGCTAAGGGTGCAAATGGAGCAGTTTATCGTTATGATGACGAGACTATCTTGAAAACCTATTACGCTAAGGATGCGCTTCCAGAGATTCAGCAGGAAAGAGAAAGCGCAAGAAAGGCTTTCGTGCTTGGTATCAACACTGCTATCCCTTACGGAATCGTTCGCGTTGGTGACGGCTACGGAACGGTGACTGAGCTTTTGAATGCCGTTAACGTAACTAAGCTTCTTTGTGATGATCCAATAAATATCGAGAAACCAGTTGATTATTATGTGGATCTCCTCAAAAGTATTCATGCAACCCAAGCTGAGGAAGGGGATTTTCCCGATATGAGAGAAACCGCTCTCGAGTGGGCCGACTTCGTAGCTGAGTATATCCCCGAAGAGCAGGGAAAGAAACTGCGCGCAATGATCGAGGCACTCCCGAAGCAAAATACACTTTTGCACGGAGATTATCACACGAACAACATTATGATCCAGAATGGCGAGCCTCTTTTGATTGATCTTGATACACTTTGCGTGGGACATCCCATTTTTGAACTTGGTTCGATGTATAATGCTTTCCTCGGTTTTTCTGCACTTGACCATAATGTTATCAAGGAATTTATGGGGTATGATCGCGATACTGCAAAGAGATTCTGGAAGATGTCTCTTAAAAAGTACCTTGGCACAGAGGACGAGGACATATGCCGAAATGTTGAGGAAAAGGCAATGATCATTGGTTATACTCGTTTGCTTCGCCGAGCAATACGCCGTCCGAATGAAAAGGACAGTGCTGCAATGGTTGTACATTGTAAAGAAATGTTGGCAAAGCTTCTTGAGAAAACAGACAACTTATATTTTTAATTTAAGAACTATGAAATTTAAGCCTAATCCTTTACTTTATGGAGCAAATGAAGGTTTTTTCAGCACCTTTAGGCTTGCGATACGGATGAAGGAGACAGTTGATTACGAGCTTCTGTCTCGCTCCGTGGAGCAGGTGATGGTGCGTTACCCATATTTTTGCATTTGCCCTGAATTAGAAGGGGAAAACCTTGTTTTGCGGTATAATAAATGTCCGTTACCCGTCTTTCCGGATGATCGTGTCGTGACGTTGGGAAGCAATGAGAGCAGAGGACATCTTATCTCATTTGGCTGCAAAGGAAAAACCATTTTCATAGACGCCAGCCACTATATCGCCGACGGAATGGGTATAGATCCTCTGATGAAAAGTATACTTTATGTGTATGTTTCCGAACGATATGGTAAAGAAGGACTAGCAACTGAACGGATTCGAATGCACGATAGCTTTGTTTGTGATACAGAACACGCTTACCCATTCCCCGATAGTTCAATAGATGTAGAAGGAATCAACATTCTTCCCCAAACACCCGAAAAAGTATATGGTTTGGATTCCGATGCGTTTGACAACAAAGGTCTTTACGCATATCACCTGCATATTCCGCAGAGGGCTCTGATGGAAAGAGCAAGCTCTTCTGACGGTAGCCCGATCTCATTTCTTTCGGTCTTACTTTATCGAGCGTTCCATCGAATTGATACTCACATAGATAAGCCCATAGTGGCGCACGTGCAGCATCAATACCGTGCCGCATTGCGCACACCTATGAGCCACCATAGTCTTGTTAACTATATCCCTGTGACCATGCCTCCCCGTCTTAATGGATGGGACGTCGAGCGGCAGAATACTGTTGTGCGCGGGCAGGTTATCCTCAAGGGGGGAACTGAGTCAGATATTGCATCGGTCAATCGACTGATAGAGACATTTCCTAGGGAGGCAGCGTTTTCTGATAAGAAGGACGCAATGGCGCGCTATGCTGAGAACAGTACACACGGCAAAACCTTCGGAATCAGCTACGTTGGAAAAATGGATTGGTGCGGCCTTGAACGTTACATTGAAGATCTGCACGCCTACATCGGTGAGAAGGATACGAAAAATATGTTGCTCATCGAAGTAATGACTGTAGGAGAAGACTTTTCCTTGACCTTTATGCAAAGTGGCAAGGGCGAAAAATACCTCAATGCATTTATGGAAGAGATTCTTATGCTCGGTATTCCTGTAACTCTTGTAGGTGAGGAAAGATATAAACTTTGTGATACCGCTTTGATTATGTAATCTTAGCGGATAAGTATTATTATAAAAAACTTAAAATTTTATCTGATGAAAGAATGAAAAACTATGACACTTGAAATATCGTTGATGATCGTTGGTATTTTTATTGTAATCGTTGGTATTGCGTCCGGTATAACGAGTATTTGGCTCACGGTCAAATATTTTCGTTTTAATCGAAAAGAAAATAGCCTTGGACTTTCGGGCATGCAGATCGCAAGAAAAATTCTTGACGATAATGGCCTTGAGTACATTAAGGTCAAGAGAACCGGCTCGCTCCTGTTCGGTAACAGCTATAGCCACTATTTTAAAAAGGTTCGCCTTAGAGGATTGATTCGATATGAGACCAGTTTGACCTCTATGGGAATAGGCGCACAGAAGGCAGCGCTGGCAATTCTCGATAAAGAGGGTGACGAGGATATGAAGAAGCGTATACGTCTTGTGCCCTTGGTTACGTTCGGTCCATTTGCCTTTATTCCTTTGATTGCAATCGGAGCACTGCTTGACTACTTCGTATTTAACGGAAGCGGAGTATGTACTCTTGTGCTTGGAGCAGTCGGTCTTGTATTTTATGCTTATTCTATCGTGCTTTCTGTCTTGACCCTTAAGACCGAAAAGAAGGCACAGAATAGAGCGTATGATATTCTTGAAAAAGATTATCACGTTACAAGAGACGATCTTTCTGCGCTCAAGGAGCTGTTCCACCTTTACAATATTCAGTACGTCAATGATATCATTCTTTCCTCTCTTGAACTTCTTTACACTTTACTCGAAATCGCAATTGCGGTTAAAGGGAAAACGGATAATTGACGTAAAATTTAAACCTGCACGGAGGTTATCAAGCACTATCGTTTGTGCTGACAGACACACGGTTCGATGAAAAAATTGTTTGATAAAGAAAAAATTAATAGAATACCGAATACAGTGATCGGTGTTGCTATCGTCGCCGTTATTGCTGTGATAGCCGTTGTTGTGGCAGAGCTTGGTACTTGGTACAGTGCCTTGATTTCGGTATGTTCGATAATATTGATAGTTATTATATCCATCATACTCATCAGATGGGAATTGAAAAGAAATGTAAAGGGAGTGTTAGAATCTCAACGCATGGAAGCAGAAAAGCAGGCAATGGAGATGAAACTTCAGGAAAGTCAGATATCAATTATGCTCTCGCAGATCCAACCGCATTTCCTTTACAACACGTTGAATTCAATCTATCAGTTATGTGAAACGAACCCAATGCGAGCAAGATCTATGGTAAATTTCTTTGCAGAGTATTTAAGAAATAATCTTTCTACCTTGGAGGAGCCGGGGCTTATTTCCTTTGAAACCGAGCTTTCGCACATTAAAACCTATCTTGAAATTGAAAAAATACGCTTTGAGGATACGCTTGAGATTGAATACAATATAAATTGCGTTGACTTTTCTTTGCCTGTTCTAACTGTTCAGCCAATCGTTGAAAATGCAGTAAAGCACGGAACTTCGAAGAAACGAGGCGGGGGAACGGTAACGATATCTACTGACGAGAACAAAGAAAGCTATATAATCAAGATAGCGGATACTGGTTGTGGCTTCGATCCTTCAAAACCCAAGGATGACGGGAAACGTCACGTGGGTATCGAGAATGTAAGACAAAGACTTTTTAATATGTGCGGTGGTTCTTTGTCGATAGAAAGTGAAGTAGGCAAGGGAACACTTGCCACGATTATCATACCGAAAGGAGGGAAGCAATGAGAATAATAGCGGTAGACGATGAGAAAATTGCTTTAGAAGCACTTGCAGGTGCGATCAAGGCAATCGTTGCAGAGGATGAGGTCGTCACCTTTCGTTATCCTGAGGATGCTCTTGAATACGCGAAGGAAAACCTTTGTGATATTGCCTTCCTTGATGTAGAGATGGTTGGAATGAGCGGAACAGAGCTTGCCGAAGAATTAAAAAAATACAATTCGGAAATCAATATTGTATTTTGCACGGGATACGGAAATTACAGAGATAAAGCATTTGAACTTCATGCAAGCGGGTATTTGATGAAGCCGATTACGCCCGAGAAGGTAAAGAATGAGCTCGAAAATCTTCGACGGCCTATTTCGGTGAAAAAGCGGCTTAAGGTTCAAACTTTTGGTAATTTCGAGGTATATATCGACGATAAACCTTTGAATTTCAAATATAGAAGAACAAAAGAACTTTTTGCATATCTCGTAGACAGGGGTGGCTCTATGTGCAGCGTTGGCGAGATCATCGGAATTTTATTTGAGAACGACAGTGGCAGAGAGGAGTATTTCCAGAAGATCCGCAGAGATCTGATAGAGACACTTAAGGAAGTCGGATGCTCAGACGCTATTCTACATAAGAGAGGAATGATCGGAGTGGTCGTTACCGAGATAAAGTGCGATTATTACGATTATCTCAACGGTAAAAAAGATCTTTCTATATCATATTTTGGAGAATATATGTCACAGTATAGCTTTGCAGAAAATACCAATGCTCAGCTTTATGCAAAATTGAAGAAACAGTAAGGAAATATTTTTTATTAAAAAGGAGAAATATTATGACATCCCAAGATTTAATTTATGAATTTCAGTCAAACAACAGTGTGATACTGGACACCGACCGCATCAAAACTTCTTTGACAAGTCTTTTGTCTAAAATAGAAGATAATAAAACGAGAGAGGAAAGAATAGGAGATTTCATCAAGCACGAGTATCCCAAAATTGCCGAAGTATTCGAGTTTAATAAGGCTCGGGGAATCTTGATGCAACAGTCCGATGTATCAACCACATCTTCCTTAGAGTTATTTGAAGGATATGTCAATATTATTTCCGAAATTGTAAAGGAAACCTCCGATGCTTTGGAAGCACAGGCAAAGGAGGATAGAAAAAAAGCGGAAGAAGCGCTGCAAGAGGCCAAAACAACGAATGATAAGGCTCAAAAAAAATATCAAAATGCCCAAGAAATGGATATGAATAAGGAAACCGGCAAAAATATTGACAGAGATTTTGTTTTGAATGAATATAAGAAAGAAGTCGATAACTCTGCAATTGCCTTGTCGAATGCGGAAAAAAAGTTGGCAGGTGTTGCTCCATTTAAGCCCTACGAATCCTCTATGGATTATTTCGGTATTAGCGAGGAAGAGGCAAAGTACCTACTTGAAAATCAAGTAAACTCCGCTACTTATATTAATGCGCGCAGAGTGCAAGTGGCTACTGTTGGTGTTGCCGATCCTGTGTTTATGGCTGATCTTAACGAGGCTTTTAAAAACAAGGTTTCATATCAGGAAGCTTCTGCCAGCGAGAAAAGAAGAATGCAGCAGGTATATGCAACAAAGCAGGTTATGAAAGAAACGCTTGATAGCAAAAAAGGCTTTTGGGGATGGGTTTGGAAAGCCATCACCCACCGCTCCGAGGCAAAAGCAATGAGAAACTACATAAATGCGGCAGACCGATCGCTTAGCGGTGCGAATTTTGATACAAAGGCTGAAAACGAGGCTATCGAAGCTATGACAAAGAAGGGCTATTTATACGGCATATATAAGAGGTCCGGAGCTGAAAGTGAAATCAAAGAAAAATTTGCAGAAAACGAAAGAAAATATGCTTCGATAAGAGAGGAGCAGGCTAAAATCGAGGCTAAAACCGAGGTTGAAATCGAGGCGATATCCAAATTGCCTTTAAAAGATCAGTTCTTTGAAATAAAATTCAGACCCTCGCACGACAATGAAACGTTTGAAAAGCAGCGTCTGGAGTACAATGAGGTTGCAAAGATTGTTAGTAAAGGCGTTAAATCTAACACAATTCCAAAGGATGTAATAGAGGTTTTCAAGGCGACAACTAAAAAGTTTAATGCTGTTAAAAAAATTAAGGCGGGGGTACCAGTAGAGAGTTGCGAAGAAATCGAACAAGTGCTTATGGATAAGGGTAATCACGATAATTATAATGCAATGAAATTTTCCGAGGTTAAGAATCTTGTGGAGCAAAAGGAAAGTATATCGATTCCTTTGGATAATCCCAACGCAAATCTTAATGTGTCAAAGCCCGTAGAAACTGCCCCACAGTTGGATAAAGATCCCATTATAAAGAACAACTAATTACAAAGCACTTTAATAAAGGAGAAAAAGCAATGCCCACTCCACAAATGTTTACAAATCTCGAAGTACTGAAAAAAGCGCAGGAATCTTTCAATTGGAAGTTAACAACCGCATGCGAGGTTGTCGGAACCGTGCCCAACCCTTTTAAGATCAAGAACATAGGCTCAACGTTTGACGTACGATATCCTGAGGATATCGCCGCTCTTATCGTCGACATGAGCGGTGTACCCGAAAATGAGCGAGAGGAGTATTATCGCGAGCAGACCGAACAGATAGCGAAAGCATTCTTTACCCTCGACGAGAAAACGAATTTGCCCTATCCCGAGGCGATAAAGCCGTATATCAAGCAGGTGTACGAAAAAATGACCACAACTATGGATATCAACTGGGATAGCGTAGAGGATGTGGAAAGACTCCTTGCTACAGAAAAGGCGTCGCAGAGCTTTGCGACCTTTGTGACGGATTTTCCAAGTGTGTTTTTCGATCTTTATCCGACGCCAGATGACATCAGACGGATTGATAACTTAACAGCAAAGTCGTCGCTCATTTGCCATGATGTCCGTATTTTCTTAGGGAGTAACAACGCAACCGTTACGGATTCGGATAAACGCGACTTTATGATTCAGAGCAACAACAGCTTTGAAAATAAATTAATATCCGAGTTAGGACATCGGGTAATCGACGCAAGAATCAAGGGTGACGATGATATCTACCTTGATTTCTCGGCGAGTGATCTCACCAAGAAGTATTTCCTTGACGATCCCTTCGAGTTTGACAATGGGGGAATGCTACTCTATAACAATGATTCGTATGCCAAGGATTATCTTATGTATCTTGCGAGATCTTATACGCATACGAGTGTCGAGCAGGTGTCCGGTAAAGTGATTTCCCAGGCGCCTGATTATGATACTCCTGAGTACGATCGTTTGTATATTAACGGAAAATCCGTCAGAGACTCTATTATAGAGCTTAAGGCAAAAGATTACAGTGGATTCGAGGCACAGGCTACCGTCGGAAAGATGCTTAAAAACGCCCTTACCGACGGAAAGAGTATCGTTACGATGATGCGGGTGGTAACCGCCGCAGGCGGAAAAACCGAATTTAGCCATCAGGAGATCAAGATTGACCTTGATAAGCTCAATCAGGTGGATAAAAAGGAAACCAACTACAGTCTTTTCAGAAGATTTCTCGACTGGGCGCATATCTGGAAGATTCAGAGATTCCAGAGCAACGATGCCCGTGACGCAGCTCAAGAGAAGTTGAGAAACAGCAATGAGTTCAAGAACGCACTCCGTGCGGCGGAGGATAAATTTATCAACCAATACAACAGCGATGAGGTTCAGGATAAGTTTACCAGAAATAATCCCGCTTTGGCAGAAGTTATTCCAAAGATCGTCAGAGCAGAGGAATTTGAGAAGAACGATCAGATTGAAAATAATTCGAGAAGGATTCCACTTGGTAATATTGAGTTAGAATCGAATAAGAATGTTAAGATCGAGCCGAAGCACGAACATCAAGATAAAACGCTCACCAACGATTCGAGAAAAATATAATCAAATTAAAAAATCCAAAAGGAGCAGGACAACTGCTCCTTTTTAGTATGACATGGTATCAATGCCGACAAATTTGATTTATCGCTTTGCTGTTTGTTAAGTTTTTGTAAATTCTTTTAAATCTCTTTTGAATCATAGGAAAAGTGTCCAACTTTTGTCCAGTTTGCAATGCTATACTATAAGTACAGTTATGTACAATATATTATATTAGTAATAATATCTTTATGAAATATTTTTTGAAGGCAAGATGGAGGAAAAATGAAGAAATTACGCTTGTTTATGTTTCTCGCTTTGATAACAATGCTCACTCTTCTCGTATTATCCGGGTGCAAAAAAGAAGACGGTGTTGCGTCTGTTTTTCTCAAGGATCATGATCCGGATACTGTTATTGAGGTTGCGCTGGGAGAATTTGACTATAACTCATATACTGTAGTCGTTTCCTACGAATCGGGAAATACTGAAGAGATCGCTCTTACCGAAGAAATGATAGCAGAGACGGATCTGTTTAAGCTGTATCAGATCGGTGACCACGAGATCACCATTCACTACGGTAAGCAAACGTATACCTTCAAGCTATCTGTAAAGAGAGCGACCTTTGGAGAGTTGGTATTCCCTGAAAACAACGTTTTTACTTACGACGGAAAGGAACATGTGGTGGAGGTAGACGGTAACCTTCCCGCAAATGCGGTCGTTACATATCTTGGCGGAAACAGCTTCGTTAATGCCGGTACATACGATGTCGCTGCGATTGTTTCCTGTGAGGGATACGTTACGCAAAAGCTTTCTACCACAGTGAAAATCGAACAAGCAAAATATGATATGTCGGGTGTGAAGTTTGAGGGGAAAGAAGTTGTTTATGATGGAACCTCTCATTCTGTTGCAATTTCCGGAAAACTTCCCGATGGAGTTTCCTCTCCGACTTATACAATAAACGGCAAGGTAGGTTCGAGTGCGACCAATGCAGGAGAATATAAGGTAAAGGCTACGTTTGCGAACAGCGATCCGAATTACGAAGCAATTCCTGAAATGGAAACTACGTTAAAGATAACTCCTACAGAGTATACCGTAAAAGGTGTAGATATTGTTTTCAAAAGCGAGGGCGGTAACGTCATAAGTGGTGCAACCAAGATTTACGATGGCAAGAGCATTACGTTTGACCTGAATGATTATAGTAAGCTTTCAAAGAAGATTACAGTGTCATTTGCTGTATATGATAAGGATAGAAAGGTGATTTCAACGTCAAACAAGAAAACAAATATCTTGGAAGTGGGAGTTTATACCGCAAGAGTTGAATTTACCATGGCAGACGGTAATAATTACAAACCGATCCCCCCCATAGAGCGAACCTTTGAGGTGCTGAAGGCAGAGTATCCTTCTCTTCAGAATATTCATTTCTTACCTTCTCAATCCCCATACGACGGAAAAGCACATTCGATCGAGATCGAAGGACAGCTTCCCGCAGGCGTTACAGTTTCTTATGAATATTACAAGGATGGCAAGCTTTTGGTTGACGGTGAAAATAAGCCTGTTCAATCGGTAGTCGACGTAGGTCGTTATAACGTTAAGGCAATATTTGCGCATACGGACACCAACCGTAATGAAATAGCCTCTATTTCATCAGTTTTGAATATTATGGCGGTGAGCTTTAATGTATCGAATCTTAGTGCTGAATTAAATGGATCCGATGTGTATGATGGTACAGAAAAGACGGTTACTGTAATCGGTCAACTGCCTGATGAGATCAACTTCGTTGTGATTTATTATCAAAACAGAAAGATCATGGAGAATGCAGATGGAAGTTATGCGACCTCGGTTATTGAACCTGGAGAATATTACGTATATGTGCAGTTTGTTTCTACAAGTAATAACTATGTGATCACTGGTATGTTAGAGTATACGTTCACGATCAAAAAAGCTACTATAAATCTTTATGATATTGAGCGTGACGGCGATAGAGAATATATATACAACGGTGACAATCAGAGTCCTTCGATAAAGAACGGAACTCTTCCCAATCATGTCAACGTAACAGAGCAGCTGTTCAGGATTGATGCGAACGGAAATCGCACTGCCGTTGGATCTGCTGTTAATGTTGGCAAATATGTGAAGGTCATTACGGCAACTCTTGATGATCCGACAAGATATCAGTTTTCGAATTCGGGTGTTATCGAATGGGCGTTTGAAATTTCTCCCATAACTATCGTAGATATCGATTCGCTGCCGGAAGATTTTTATATTGAAGTACCGGACAACGACGGATGGTATGTGTGGAGCGAAGATGACTCTGTCATTGGAAATGCTATTTCAAATGCAATCTTCAGGGAATATAGTAACCACGCCGACATCTATAGCTTAATGACTCCTAAAGACACTACAACGGATACGTGGTTACAACCCCCCAATAATTCTATCAATATCAATACAATATATGATCTCGAGTGCAATGTATCGGTCGATTCGAACTATAGCATTATCTGTGGCGGTCAGCCACAATCGGGAAGGTTTTTGATAACCATCAAGATCAAGTTTATTATTAACAACAACATATAATGTCTTTAATCTTTAACATATACAGAAAGGAGAGAAAATGAAACAAAAAATTGGTTTCATAGGAATTATACAGCTTGTGTGTGCATTGCTCAGCGGTATTATTTCGTTATCTGTTTTAATATCGCAAGAGTGCCTGACGTTCATTTCTTTTTTGCGGTGGTTCATATTCCTTTACGTTATATTGATGCTTTTGTCAAACGTACTGTTGTCACATAGATTTGCGCAGGGAAGATTGCAGGAAATACTCTTTTTGGCATCCACATCGCTTCTTGTTTCAAATCTTTTAGGATATTTGCTTTACTGCCTTATCAAGTGTAGCTTTAATTTAAAGATGCTCGATTGGCTCGGGTTCTTTGAGGATATCATTGCATTCGATGTAACGTATTACGGAATCGTCGTAATCATGTTCATTGCATTCGTTGCAATATACTGTTATTTTATCGACAGAAGAATGCTTTTGATGATCCGTGCGGGATTGCACGGAACAGGTAAGCTCAAGCAGGTTGAAACAAACCTTGAAAACTCTCGTTGGATGAAGGATGAGGAGAGAGACAAGATATTCAAGCCTCATAAGTATTCAAAGCTCGCAGAGGTCAAGAAGGACGGAATTCCCGTTATGGCGAAGCTGATCGACAAGGATAAGGATATGAAGGTCGTGTACAACTCGCCTTGTCACTCGCTCGTCATCGGTTCTACCGGTTCGGGTAAAACGACAACCTTCGTAAGTCCTATGATCCAGCTGATCGGTGCCACGGGTGCAGGCTCGTCAATGATCATGACCGACCCGAAGGGAGAGCTTTTCGCACTTCACTCTAAATATCTTGTAAGCAGAGGATACGACGTTAAGGTCATAGACCTTCGTGATACATATTCCTCCTATCGTTGGAACCCCCTCGATATGATCTGGGATAACTATCAGAAGTTCCTCAACGCCCACAATGAGGCGTTCGCTAGAAAGGACCGCCCCGAGGATTCGGGACTTCAGATCATGGAGCCTCTTGAAAACTTTACCGAGGGCGAAAAGTGGTACGAGTTTGACGGTAAGGGATATGCAAAATATGAAAGACTTGTTGAAGCCATAAAGGTCTACAAGAAAAAGGTATATGACGAGGTTTACGAGGACCTCAACGACCTCGTTTCGGTACTTATTCCTGTTGAAAACCCCAAAGACCCCATGTGGGAAAAGGGTGCGCGAAGCATCACACTTGCGGTCCTTCTTGCAATGCTCGAAGATAGCGCAGACGACAGACTCGGTATGACCAAGGAGAAGTTCAACTTCTTCAATATGACCAAGATACTTCAAAACTCATCAAAGGACTACCTTGAGCTCCGCAACTATTTTGCAGGCAGAAGCGTGCTCTCCAAGGCACTCTCGCTTTCCAAGCAGGTATGCGACGCCGCAGAGCAGACGAGAGCATCTTATATGTCCATCGTTTACGAAAAGCTGACGATGTTCAACGACGCAGGTATCTGTGCGTTGACTTCCTCCTCGGACTTCAACTCTGAGCAGCTTGCAGAAAAGCCCACGGCGCTCTTCTTGAAGATACCCGATGAAAAGGATACGCGTCACAATCTTGCTGCGATATTCATACTTAATATTTATAAAACGCTTATCAAGATTGCATCGGCAACCGTTGAGCTCGCTCTACCGAGAAACGTATATTTCATCATGGACGAGTTCGGTAATATGCCCAAGATCGAAAAGTTTGATAAGTTTATCACGGTTGGACGTTCGAGAAAGATCTGGTTTACTATGATCATTCAGTCGTACGCGCAGCTCAATAACGTTTACGGTGATACCGTCGCGGACATCGTAAAGGGTAACTGCGGTATCAAGATGTTCATCGGTTCGAACGATATGAACACCTGTAAGGAGTATTCCGAGCTCTGCGGTAATATTACGGTAGTAACAAGCACTACAAGCGGTTCTATCAGCTCAAGTGACATAAACCTTTCAAATCAAACGCAGGTAAGACCGCTGATCTACCCCTCAGAGCTTCAAAGACTGAATAAGCCTGGTAATATTGGTAATTCGATTATTGTTACCTTTGGTAACTATCCTTTAAAGACATACTTCTCGCCGAGCTTTAAGGTTCCGTTCTATCAGATGGGTAAAATGGACACCAGCGACCTTTCCGAGCGTTTCTTCGATGAAAATACGATACTTTATAGCGTAGAAAACAGAAACAAGATATTGTTCGGAGAGAAGGACGAGAAAAAGGAAGAAACGATCACGTTTACTCCGGGGCCCGGTGTTTCGGCAATCGTTCACGAACAGAATGATCAAAATATTGAAGAAAATATAGAAGATGGAGAAGCTGTCAGTGAGGACAGCAACTCAAACTCCGATGAACAGACCCTGATTGCTCTTTGGAGAATGTATAAGGAAAACAATCCGGAAGGAACTCTTGACGATTTCTACAAGGATGTCTCGGGTACGAATAGCGAGGTGGAGTAATTTGATGAAGAAAAAAATAATATGTATTTTATTGTCGGTGCTGATTCTGTTCGGTGCCATTCCTCTGTCGGTATTTGCAGAGGGAACTGGTTCTGGGCAACAAGGCTCGACGGCAACAAACGACAGTTCATTGCCCGTGGTAATTGTTGAAAGTCTGTATTCCTATCACCACTATGAAACTCTCCAGGAGGACTTTTACCGGGCGTTGCCAGATGAAAACGGTGTGTTTTATTTCGATATTACTTTGGAAGATATGGAAAAAGCACCTACTAATGGCGAGGAAATTTTGGTGTATTATCGAACAGTGGATGATACCGCAGTTTCCGTTTGGGGTGACTATGAGAGCGTTGGCGTTCATGGAGATACCTACGTAACCCTCAATCAGGCAAACGGATATAAGGCAAGAGTTATGGTAAATTCTACTGTGCTTCCTGTCGCATCCCGAGGCAACGACTGGTTGTGGGAGGATACCAAAAGTGATGCTCTTGTTTCCTATAGATTTATTTTTGAATTGATCGATGTTGAGGGAAATGCAAAATTGTATAAGCCCGACCCCGAGACCTATTCCGGTACGATAGCTGATAGAGACAAAAGCAGACTTTATTGCTATCTGAGAGGAGAACATTATTTCAATCAGACTAACTTCGGTGATACTCCTGAAGAAGAACTAGCATACGTATCATTGGTAGACAATACGATCAACACTCCCTTTATTTACTACCAAGGCAGCCAATCGGGAAATCTGAACTATAAGTTTCCGAGTCATTTTCGAGCGCTTCTTGCCACGGGAAAATACAACCTCGGCGTATCGCTTGTCGGTCTCTGTCAAGAGGACCTTTGGAACAATGAAGGCCCCGTTACATTTGACCTGTATTATAGCTATCTGGGGGAAAAGAAAAAAGCACTATCCCTCATAATCGAAGGTCAGTTTGATGAGAGTGAATTTTTCGGCTGGGAGCACGCCTTTGACTACGCTCACGGAAATTATGGTGATGAATACTTCAATGACGGCGATTACCGCTACGAGGACACGGAATACAACATAAAGGATTTTATCAATGATAACTTCTATGGCTTTATTCTTTATGATAACGACGGAAACGAAGCATACAGGGTTATGAAGGAAGAGGGCAAGGATATAGACGATCTCGTTGCCGCACTTCTGAAATGTGAGAACGAAGGATACGCGATTGAGCAATATTATCATTTTAAAATGTCGCAGACGCCTGTCGGTACATCCGCCCTGCACTGGTTGAAGATGCCGACCAATATCGCTTATGCAGACAGCTTTTCATGGACATTTACCACCGAAACCTTTGATGCTAAGGACGGAAGACGCCTGAAGGATGTGATGTTCGCCTTCTGTCTTTATGAAAAAGATGAGTGGGCAAGAATCGTTACGGATGAGGTCGGCAATCAGATGGTTACCACCAACATCGATACCATGCGCAAGGGCGATCCGCTCAAAATGACGATCAAAGTAAATCAGCTTATGCGCATCAGGACCGAAAATTATCCTGAGATCATTACGGCGAAGATCAACGGCAAATATGACGTAACCCTGAATATGAAGCAGTTATATTATAATGCAAAAGAAGACGAGGACTGGCGCAGCAGTATTTACTATTCGTGGGATAGGTTCGTATTTGAGGGAGAACTACCCGAGGAGCTTGATGGCATCACCATAACGTCTTTAACAGACATCTCGTGGCCGTGTAAAGGTGGATCGAGGTATCTCAATTATGATAGATTCTATTCTTTTTTGAGTACGAAGATCCATGATATTTACAACTACGGAAGAGACTTGAGAACTCCCGTTGCAACAGTCGGTGTAAAAAGCTCGGATCTGTGGTCAAAATCAAAGTCCTTGGATATTTACGTAAACGCACAGGAAAATGTAAATTCGCGCTTTAACGATTACGTAACCGTTTATTATCAGTGGACCAACAGTGCAACCACACCGGGGCTTGAAGACAAAAGCTGGTATTCAAGCTCGAAGATAGTCTTTCATACCAAAGAGGACAAAGAGATTCTGAAAACTATCATCGGAACCGGTAACGGAGAGATGTACCTGCATTTGAAGGCGGTTTCTTCTTATGGAAAGTCTTCTGTTTCCGGCCCCTTCGGACCGTTTAAGTTTGACAATGTTCCTCCAAAACTTTCGGCAGAGAAAATAGGGGTAACAGGAGACTTGAAGTATAGAACGATATCTGTTCCGTTTCCCGATGACAACGGCGGAAGCGGGCTTCGGGAAGCTATCCTGTATTACGTCGGAAAAGACGGTGAGGGAGTTCGTCTTGCAACCTTCAATGAAGATGCGTTTACGGGAACCCCGAAAACGCTGACATACAAGATTACGCATGATAAGGTCGGCATCGGTGTTGATGTTGACGGAAACGAAATTCTTGGGCGCGGTGAAGTAGAATTTTATTGGGTACTTATTGATAAGCTCGGAAACTCAAGTGGAAAAACAGCAGAATTTGCGCTGATGTTTGATACCTACAATTATATTTCCGAGGATGTTATGTCTAAAGTAGGTCCGCTGAATTTCACCGGAAATGATGAATTTGTAACAAGCCCGGAAAAGATCAACAATAAAACCTTTATTTACGATTATAAGAACGGCAATGATACCGTTGTAAATGATGCCGGAAGCAAGCCGATATATTACAGCTTTGGCTTTAAAATTGACGGAACAAAGCTTGTCGGCGACCAAAAGGAATATTACAGTATTCTCATAAGCTATAACGGTACAGCTCTTCAAAGTGGCGAATACAGTGTAATTTGTGATAGCATTGCGGCAGATGGAAACTCTTGGCGGGTTAAGGTACACCTGCATAAGGAAATCGAAAGCGGACGCTACGATATCAGGCTTGTCAGGTCTCTGAACAGCGAGAACGACTCCGAGCAGGTTTCTCAGGTCTATACTGTTTACGCAACAGCAAATGAAAACGACAGCACCGCTGTCAAGAACCAAGTCGAATTCGGCACACTGCTTAGCAATACCGTGTACCAGTTATCCACTGAATATCCTTACTTCTATTATAAGGACATAGACGGAGCGATACAAAAGGTAAATTATAACGGTACTAAGCAGCCCGCAACCTTCTCAAGCTTTGAAAAGGCAAAGGAGTACGTTTACTTTAAGGAGCTTGGAGATATTTATCTTGTACAGTTAAGTGCTACAACCGCAAGCGCGCTCGCCAGCGGTACAGGAGGATATCTGCTTGCCACGGGTGAAACAATGGTTCCGAAGGCAGGGCAGTATTGGATACGGTATAAGAGCGAAGCGTGGACTCCGACGTCGGGCGAATATGCATGGGTTTATTATTATTACGGCGATAGTGCAGAGCTTACAGAGGGTGCGCTTTCCACGAATCTTTTGAAGGCACTTAACGCCGTTGCAGCACGCATCGCCGGCTACGGAAAGTCGGTTGTATTGACTGACACCTCATTGTTACTCGGATCTGCGGTGGGCAATAAGCTGCTTGATGATTACGGAATGCCGTATCTCTTGCTGGGACAGATACATGCAGCTGACGAGCTTTCAGGTGAAACAATGTGCGGAAATGCTTGGACCACCGTGGTCGGCTTTGCCGCTGACAAAAATATCTACAAGAGCATGGTTTCTGTCGGTACTGAGGGAGAAGACGATTACGAGAAATATCCTCTCGTTGGAAACTTTGATCTTCCAGAGGATTCGATATTCCAGTATAAGACTCTTGAACAGTTCGAGGATAATGCTTCAACGTGGACAACGCTTAATATCAAAAAGGGTCAAACCTTCATTGATGTCTTGAAAGCATCAGGCGTTTACTATATCCGTGAATTATCAACGGAAGGTGTTGCAATTTATGCGATCTATATGGATAAGGAAGCACCTGATGTAAAGTTCACTCAAACTGATGAAAACGGTAACTTCAAAGAAATTCCGGTAGACGGCAAAGAGGTTCTTGACATCAGAACAAAGGATCTGTACATAGGAAGCATTTCTCCTAATGAATATGACAGGCTCTCCTACGTGGCTGTCTATAAAGCTTCCAGCCTTTCACTTGTCGGCATTTATACTGCAGCAGATCTTGCTCTGGCCCCCATTAAGCTGGCTGACGGTAATTATTACATCGTTGTTTCCGACCGTTCGGGCAACCATTATACCGTAACCGCCAAGGTCAGCAGCACATCTCTTGAGTGCGATATCAAAGAATCTGTCGATAAGTATATAAAGCTCACCTGTAACCGCAGAAGCGACCAGATATATCGATACGAGGTCTATCTGAACGGAGGACTTCTCACCTCAACGTACGCAGAGGAGCAAACCTTTACCAAGGCAGGAAATTACAGGATTTACATTCAGGATATATACGGAAATGAATTCTCAGAGGAATACCTCTTTGAGAGAAACTATCCCACTGTTACCTGGAAATACTACGGTTCAGACGGAAAATATCACACCTATGATCCCAAGGATACAAATACACAAGGATTTCTCCTGACATGGGTATCCGATAATCAGTATAAGCTTTCTACCGCTGTACAAACGAAATTCAGCTTTAGCGGAGACTTTGGGTACGAGTTTATCGGTTCAACACCTAAGTACGATGAGATGCTTGGCGCCGAAACTACTGTGACGATCGATGCGGGACAGTCATTCACCTTAAAGGTTTATTATAAGAACCACAAGGATTGTTACACAATTTATACGGGAGTGGTAGACGTTACACCGCCTTCCTTAAACGTATCTGCTGATGTTGACGTGCTTGAAAATGGTGAGAACAGTTTATTTGATGATTGGGCACAAAAGGGTAATGTCGGTGATGTTATTAAGATGGGGGACCTTTACTACATTCTCTCGGGTACCAAGACCATCACCTTGTCAAACGGCGGGACAATAAGCTCGGATCTCATTAAGATCAATGTAAGTGATGCGAATGACCTGTCGCTTGTTGAGGTTTATCTTGACGGAGCGCTGATCGAGAGGAAAGACATAAAGAGCGGATTTTCACAGATCATTGTTAATAAGTTGGGACAATATCGAATTGTAGCGAAGGATACTCTTGGAAATACGTCTGAATTTACATTCACAAATGGTATGCCCGATTCGTTTGACTACTTTGTTGACGGAGCAGAGAAGGGACAGGAGCTTCACGGCTATCTTAACTTCGAAACCGTTGGCGGTAAGAAGGTTTACTCAAAGATAGATTTCGGAAATAAGGATTTCAAACTGAACGTGAAACAGAATTCCACCGTCTTTATGTCGGTTGGTGTATCCGGAGGAGCTGCTGAAATATATGGCTTTACTATTTCCGAAGGACGAATTTATTCTCTGACATACAAAATCGTTTCTGATAAAAACGGTAATAAAACGATCGATCTTGTTACAGGCGAAGCAATTCTTGACAGGACTGCTAAGGATTTCAAGGTGGGTCAGGAATATCTGATCAGCAAGACCGGTGCCTATGCGGTATATGCCTCGGTTGGAACGGATAAGACCGTTAGCATCAAGGTATATGTTCCCGAGGATTCATCCAGGGTGGTTTCGGTCAGTGCAAGAATTGAGAATGTATCCGCAAATATTACAAGCTTCGTTTCTGCAGAGCTTTCCAAAAAGTGCTCGAGCGTAAAGTTGGAAGACCTTGGAGTTCAAACCGAGGATGATGTACGTCTCAACAGTGGATTTACCGTTGATCAATCTACGTTTGAGAGTGAGCGCATATCGAGCATAAGTCTCTACTATTCAAAGCTTAACGATCTTGATGCAACTAAGCTTGAGGGTAAAACGAACATCTATGTTGCCGGTAGCGAGTATGACACCGAGGGGTTCTATCTCTTGGTCGTAAGAAATCATTACGGCAATGAGCGAGTTTACAGAATTGCTATTTCGACAAGCTTTGGTATTACCTCGTCCGTTATCTTCGCTGATGGACATAAGGTCTATTATAGCAAGGACTACAACGACACTCTTTACTCGAATAGCGAAATCGTTTTGGATTTGCTTAATGATGATATCACATTTACCGTAACCTTGAACGGTGCCGCATACACAGGTTACGCACAGAAAAAGGACGGTGAGATCACTTATCTTATGTTCTCCAAAGCGGGAACATATGAGGTAAAACTGACCGATTCTTACGGAAATGAAATTACAAGAACGCTTGTGATTAACAAGTCCGATTATACCATCCCCGACAATCTGCTGACGGGTTATAACGATAAGGCTCTGAAGCGAGACGAGGGATATACAAACCAAAAGCTCTCGGTAGATAAATCCGTTTACGATAGTGCTGGTATTTACTACCTCGCTATTCAGTATGGTGATACGCTGACCGTTTTGTTTGATGCATTGGCTGAGAACCCTGTGGCTATCAACGAGAGCTCACTTGTCAATGCAATTGGTTCAAGCGGCGACGGGGTTTACAAGATGATCTGTCGCAATCGTTACGGAGGGGTAGTAACGAAGGAAATTCATTACAGAGGAACTCCAACGCTTAAACTTGAGCGAACAACACGTTCTAAGTCTGAATCCGAGGTGTACGATTTGAACTATGCTATCTCACTTGGTTTTTGGTCGAACAACACCTTGAGCTTCAACACCGATGCAAAGACTTATATTTTCACCGTTAACGGAAGCGTAACAGAGTGCCCGAGGACGTTTGTGTTCGAAAATGCGGGAGATTTCGGTAACTTCGAATACGTAATCACCTATATTGATGAATACGGATTTGAGTATAGCTTCACTGCATATCTTGTAAGAAAGAACGTTGACGTAAATATTCCTACGAATATAGGTACCACCGAGATAGACGGAGTACTCAATACGAAAAATGATATCTCTATCACCTTTGGTGAGAACATCTACGCAACCTATACGAGAAATAACGGAGAAGAGGTTATTTATCACTCCGGAGACGTTCTGAAGAAAGATGGAACCTACCGATTTACCGTCATTGATTATGCAGGAAATGCGACGTCGCTGACCATTAAAAAGGATACAGCCGTTGAATTTTCATTCTATGATTCGGACAGCCGAAACGTGATTGAAAACGGAAGCGTTGTCAATTCCTCTAAGATTGGATTCAAGGATCTGAACAAGGATAGTGCGTATATCGAAAAAGCAATTCACAACGGCGTGATTCGATCCGACTTTACAGGTTCGAAATTTGCAGAGGATGGCAAATGGGAATTAATTATTTGCGATAAGCTTGGAAACAGATCGTATTTTTCCTTCTATATCGTAACACACGCGCAAAACGGATTTGCATATACCACACCGTATGAATACCATATCACGGAAATGTGGTATGATGGTGGAGACGGCATAAACGTTTCTTATTTGACCTTTGTAAATCACGACGATTACACGTCAAGCTTCAATTTCACGGAGAACGGAAAATATACCGTGGTAATGACCTCTATTGTAACCGGGAAAACCTCTACGTTTGAGTTTACGGTAAATACAACCGCCCCGGAAGTGACATTGGTTGGTTGTAACAACGGAGAAACCACGATAAACGACGTAACGTTTGAGGGACTCAAGGTCGGAGACCGCATCAAGATTTATCGCGAAACCAAGACCGGCGAGGAGCTTGTTGAAGAAATTGAAATTACTTCGCTTTCAACCAAGATTCCTACCATTACCGAAGGTGGTAAATATCGCGTTGTAATAGAGAGTGAGGCGGGCGTTCAAACGGAGCTTTCCTTCGTCAGAAAGCACGTGATGAATACCGCAGGAAGTATATTCATTATGGTCGTTATCGGGTTGTCTGTTGTCGGACTCTTCACGGGTCTTGTCTACAGAAATAAATCAAAAACCGATGATTGATTTTACAGCGAACGCATTCACTCTTGGGTTTATTGGCTATTTTTCAAAAAACAAAAATATTCAATTTTTTCATTCCTTTTGTAACACTTTTGTAACGTACCGTGTGGTAAAATAGGTTTACAAAAGCAAAAACTACGTAATTAAAAAAATAATTAAATTTAAAGGAGACATACCTATGTTAACCGATCTTAATTCTATCATCCAACCCGTACTGGACATCTGCAACACTCTTGTACCGATCATGCTTGCGGTAGTAGGCGCAGTAGGTGCACTTTGGTGTATTCTTCTTGGCGTAAAATACGCTAAGGCAGACGATCCCCAGGAGCATGAAAAGGCTAAAAAGGGACTTGTCAATGCAATTGTTGGCTTTGTACTTATTTTTATTCTTTTGATCATGCTTAACATTGGAACAAACGTTCTTACCGACTGGTGGAGCGGCTATGATATTTAAAAAAATCGTCAGTACCTGCATCGCACTCTGCATCATGGCGACCCTTGCGGGCGCCATGAGCGGATGTGATGATCTTGGTGCATACGAGAATACGGAAGAATACTACAACTCTCTTGGTGATGACGATGGCAATATCTTTTTGATCGACAGAGAGGGAGTACATGATTATTCGGTAGAAGATTACTTTTATAACAAGGAGTCCAGAGAAAAATTCCTTGTGGGAGAAAACGATGTGTATACGGGGGTAGAGTATAGCGATTACGTATACATGGCAATTCCTTTTTCAAGCAGTATCGATATGGATACCCTTGCGTTGTACATTCAATCTCAAAATGACGTAACAGTATATATTAACGTATTTATAAGCGACAAAATACCGACCAACTGGAAGGCTATTGAAGACAATGTGATAAATAGTGAAGAGACCGGTGAAGAAACTAACGAAGAAATCAATGAAGAAACCAATGAAGAAACCGTAGAGACCGGCGAAGAAACCAATGAAGAAACTTCAGAAACAGAAAAAGCAGAGAAAGTGTATGATGATCCCGATCCCGAAACAAGAATCGGAGAAGTGACCGTACACCTTAAAAAAGGAAAATGGGGCTCTTTTGTGTTGGATACCTTTCGTGTAAACGGAACAACACGAAAAAGCATAGAAATAAAGGATGGTCAATATATTTTGCTTCAAATCAGAAATAACAGCGGAGTGCGTATTTTTGACGAGAAGAAACAACTGTTTGTTGACCCTCAAACAGGCTCTGAGCTTCAAAAGGCTGAAATTACGATGACAAATCTTTTGATCAGAGCTCTGAATATAAAGAATGTTGAGGAAACGCAGGGAGGCAATTAAAATGTTTGATTGGTTTTGGAATTTTTTATATATGATCTCAAAAACAATATTCAGACTTATAGACGGTCTGATACTTTGCGCAAATAAGCTGTGCGGAATTGATGCTATCAGCTTTGATGGAGAAGAAACCGATTTCTTATCCTATTTGCTTTTTAGCAATGAGATCGGATTTGCATTCCGTGTATCGGCTATATTGGCTACGATACTGCTCGTTGTCTTTACGGTGTTTATGATAATACGAACTATCGCAAAGGATAAGGCAGAGGGAACTCCCGCCCAAATCGCGATCAAGGCATTTAAGACCCTCGTAATGTTCTTCCTTGTGCCGGCAGTTATGATTGCTTTTATGACAATAGGAAATGCATTTGTAACCGCATTGTACAGGGCAACCGTACAATCCGCTGCTAGCCCTGGAGCCTTTCTTTTCTCCGCATTTGCTCAAGATGGAGGAATGGAGGAAGAAATGGCTGAGTTGTTTAGAACGGGGGAATGGGATTATAACAATACGGATCTTGTATCAGCGCACATGACCCTCTCGGATTTTCCGTTCTTTTTCTCTTGGCTCGCCGGCGGAGTTGTTCTGTTTGGTGTGGGAACCGCAATGCTGACATTTGTGGACCGTGTCCTTTCTATTGTGATTTTGTACATAGCCGCACCTATTTCTATATCTACCAGTGTTTTGGACGACGGTGCACGCTTTAAGCTGTGGAGAGACCAATTTCTGTCCAAGTTTATTATGGGATACGGAATGATTTTGGCTATCAATATTTACGCGATGGTATGCGGTCTTGTTACGAAACCCGGATTTGCGTTTTTTCCCGAGGAAGGTTCAGCGTTCCTTGATCTTATTATGAAGCTTCTTATTATTGGAGGCGGTGCTCTTACAATGCAGAAATCGATGGCACTTGTCGGAAACCTTGTATCTCAGGGAGCAGGCTCCAATGAGCTTCGTGATAACGCATTCTCTATGGGCAGTCTTGCCAGAATGGCTAAGGGCGCGGCAGGCAAGGCGCTCGGCATCGCGGGTAGCGTTGCGCGTAATACCGTAGGGCTTCCGTTCAGGGCAGGTAAGAGTATTGTTGGAGATGCAATTAATCAACAGTCAAGACACTTGGGAGCTAGGCTGCTTCGTGGATTAGGATTGGACGGAGGACTTCCCAGAAATAATAAGACCGATAAGGACGGAAATCCGGAACCCGGCAGTAGAGATAGCGGATCCACAAATAACGAAAAGACGAACTACGGCTCTAACCCCAATTCGACCAAGGATGCTATCAATAATAAGGACTTCAAGAGATCTTTTGGCGGCGACAATACCAATAATAATAATAATAATAAGAATAACTCTGTAGACGATGCTATTAACAATGGAGACAAGAAAAAAAGCACACAGAATAATCAAGACAATCAGCAGCCAAAGGGAGGAGAAAATAAATGAGAATTATTCCAAAAACAGCAAAAGTAAAAATTGAATTTTTCAAGAATATTTCTCTGGCGGATACCTTTATCGGTCTCGCAGCGCTTGCGCTCGAGGTTTTAGTATTCACAACGAATATTCCTCCTATCCCCAAATATGCGATCATGATACTGATCTTGGCAGTTTCGATTTGGCTTTATATGCCCTTTGATGGACAGCGCTTCTATATGATGTTCGTCAATATGGCAAAGTACGTCGTTTCCGTCAAGCATTATTCCAAGGACTTCGCAAAGGCAAATGCAAGCATCGATAACTTCATCGCCTTTAAGGATATCAAGGACGGATTTATCGAATACAACGAATACTATGCCGGTGTGCTTGAAATAGATCCGAGAGAGTTCAGACTTCTCTCCGGATATAAGCAGGACCAGATCATAGACATTCATTTTGGAAAGGTCATTCGATCCATCAGCGGAAATACAAAGGCATCTATTGTTAAGGTCGACAGAAAGATGCTTCTTGATAAGTACATAAAGGCGGAGCACGAAAAAGAAACTCAGCTTGAAAAGCTCTTTGAGGCAGGAAGCATTGATGAGCAGGAGAAATTTATCAGAGCCAAGATCCTTGCCGAGCGTATTGCAATCTATGAGAGACTCAGCGGAGCGACGGTTCTCAGAAAGCCTTTCTATTATCTTGTTGTATACGATAAGGACAAAACAGTAATCAGAGAGATTCTTACCAACGCAATATCTAGCTTTCTTGATGCGGGAATGAACTCTCGTGTGCTTGACAACAAGGAGCTTGCCGTATTCTTGAAGTATACATTTACGGATAACTTTGAAGAAACCGACGTAGATATGCTTGCTGATGAGGAGCTCATGACGTGGGTAAAGCCAACCGAGGTACAATTTGGAACAAAGAGCGCCTTCATCGATGGAGTTGAGACATTCAATTACACGGTTCGTAATTTCCCCCTTGCCGTGCTTAACGCATGGGGTTACCAGATGTTCAACATCGAGGATACCAAAGTGGTGATGAATATCGATCCGTATGAGAAGAATAAAGCAGTTCGAATGATCGACCGTTCTCTTATTGAGCTTTCGAGCCAATCGGAAAACTCATTTAAGGCGTCATCTATGCTTGATAAGAAGACGCACATAGAGACTCTCGTTGACGTACTTAGAATGCTCCAGAATGATAATGAAACGTTGTTCAGCGTTACGTTGCATTTTACCATTTATAATAAAAATGGACTTAGAAACGCAGATGCAAAGAAAAATCTGAAAAAGACAATTAAGAGAATTGTAACAGAGCAGGGCTTTGAGCTTGCCGATAACTTCTGTAAGCAACAGAAAGCGGTTATCTCGTCTAACATTTCGAGATATGATGCTTGTTCTGAATTTGCAAGAGCGATCCATTCGGGGTCTGTTGCGGCGGTATTTCCGTTCGTTCTGTCAACTATTATGGACGACGGCGGATCTATACTCGGAACGAGCGGTAATTTCCCCGTTATCGTAGACTTCTTCAAGCGTGATAGAGAGCGCGTAAATTCCAATATGGTAATCATGGGAAAATCCGGTTCGGGTAAATCCTATGCAACCAAAACGATCCTGACAAACCTTGCAGCAGAGAACTCCAAGATATTCATTCTTGACCCCGAGAACGAATATAACTATCTTGCCAAAAACCTTGGCGGTAGACTTATTGACGTGGGAACTGCTACGCAGGGAAGAATCAACCCCTTCCACGTGGTAACAACGCTCGATGCCGACGAGGACGGACTTGGTGCTAAGGTAGATAACTTTGCGGTACATCTTCAGTTCCTTGAGGAATACTTCCGAGTTATCCTTCCCGGAATCGACGCGCAGGCGCTTGAATATCTCAATAATCTTGTGGTTGAGGTGTATGCAAAGAAGGGAATTGGCTTTGGCAGCGATTTCTCGCGTCTTGTAGCTGAGGATTATCCTATCTTTGATGACCTATATGCCATTATCAAGGAAAAGCTTGCAGAAGTGAAGGTGGATTACGATATTGTAAATCTTCGTATTCTCTCCAACTTCGTATCCAAGTTCGCAAGCGGCGGTCGTGACTCTAATCTTTGGAACGGCCCGTCAACTCTTACTGTCAAGGAAAACTTCACAGTATTTAATTTCCAAAGTCTTCTTGCTAATAAGAACGGCGTTATTGCAAACGCGCAGATGCTTCTCGTTTTGAAGTGGCTTGATAACGAAATTATTAAGAACAGAGAATTCAACATCAAGTACGGCACAAAGCGCAAGATCGTCGTTGCGATCGACGAGGCGCACGTGTTTATCGATCCCAAGTTCCCCGTAGCACTTGACTTTATGTATCAGCTTGCAAAGCGTATCCGTAAGTACAACGGTATGCAGATCGTTATCACGCAGAACATCAAGGACTTCGTTGGAACGCAGGATATTATCAGAAAATCTACTGCAATCATCAATGCTTGTCAGTATTCCTTTATCTTCTCGCTCTCGCCCAACGATATGGACGACTTGTGTACGCTTTACGACAAAGCGGGACGAATCAATGAGGTGGAGCAGGAGCAGATCGTTAACAACGAGCGTGGAAACGCATTTATAATTACAGGACCTACATCAAGAACCAATATAGAGATCGTAGCATCTCCGAAGATTCGCGCGATCTTCCACGAATAATAAACAAAACAATTCAAAGGAGAGATATTAAAAATGGCATTCGAAAAAGAATTTAAAGAGGGTGTAGATTTTACTCCACTTGAGGATAAAGACGGCTTACACGTCCACCTTGAATCCAACACGCTTAAAATACTCAATAGAGATGCTTACCGTATGTTTGTAGGCAAGCTTATCATGTTTAACGACAAGTATGCAGAAATTGCTAAAAATATTCCGGGTAACGAAGAGACATATAAGAAGAATAGACTTATTAACACAAAATTTCCTATTGATATAGACTGTTTCTATAGAATTAATCATAGATGGCGTTCTATAGCAAAGCAGTATTATGCAACCGCCGAGGACCCCACGGGACTTGAAAACATTAAAAACTACCGTCCGGAAGATAAGTTTCCTTCCACTCAGATAGAGATGTTGAAGCAGAGTACTGAAGAGGTTTATTTTCAGCTTAGCAGCGTGGTGGAAGAAATGAAGCTCGGAAAGCCTTATACAAATAGTAAAGGTGAAGAGAAGCTGGATTATACCGAGATTGCTCATGACCTATTGGAGCTTTCGATTCTTGCAACGCATGCATATACCGACGTATTTAACATTTTGGAAAAAGAGTACGGTTCAGGCGCATATGATAAAATGGAGGATCTTGCAAGATCTATGCACTCTTCGTCTTATAATAAAAGAGGCTATGACCTTCCCAGACGTCGACTTGCAGTGGATGCTGCCAGCGAGGCACTTATTTGCAACCCCTTATCAGTGAAAAATCTTTTCGCGGGTTATCCGGAGAATGAGTTCTTGAAAATGACTTATAAATACGAAGAATACCAAAGAAAATTGGAAGAGAGCCTTAAAAGAACCCCCGAGGAAGAGGAAGAAATCCGCAAACGTAGGGAAGAGCACGAGAAGAAAGAGAAGGAAGAGGATAGAATTGCCGAGGAGAAAAGAAAAGAAGAAGATCGAAAGCTCATAGAGCAGGAGCAAGCGGAATTAAAAGCGCAAAAAGAGCGGGAACACATAGAAGAATTGCATGAAGACAACGAAAGAGGACTCAGTGCATTTCCTATCGTACCGAATGATCCCGAGCCTTCTAAAATCAATCAACCGATGTATGCTTATTTTGAGAAATTCGCAGACCGCATGGGCATAGATCAAAGTAAGCTCAACGCGCAAAGCATCATTCAGGCGGCAAGTATCGCATATATCACCGAAAACACGAGATATATTGCGGAAGAGAAAATCGACACGGAATCCTTTTTGAATGATATGACTGCGGTGTGTAATCAGGTTTCACGCATTACGTACGCTGCCTATATTGAAAAATGTATTAATGAACATCGTCCCATAGATTTCGACGTTCCTTTCAATGAAATTTCGGATTTGATGAGCGTAACAATGTATACCATGTATCCTAAGGTGGTTAGCGGTGAAAAAACGGATTTTAGTATTTCGGGCGCTATCGATAGAGTTGTTAATGGCTATACGGCGAGACATGATATTAACACAAGAGCGGAAGCGATGGAGCTTGCAAGGCTTGCGTATCTTGATAAGCCCGACGCCTTCTTTACTGCTGATGCCGAAGCTCGATTTGAGGGATTTACCACACAAAAGCGATCGAGCGACTCGATTGTTGAAGAGACTGCAGCTATAGTAAATTCTTATAACCAGTATAAGAAGAATCGTGTGGATCCGGATCCTCAAATAAATCCTAAAAATGCTACCGCTCCACGTCGTACAGCATTCGGAGAGGGAGAGATGCGAAAAAAGGCTATGGATGCGGCATATGCTTTGGAGAAACGAATTGAAACGAGATATAAATCTCGACTTTCAAGATTTTTCAGATACTTCTCCTATTCAAAGCAGAAGGAAGAACTTGCAAGAGAAAAGGCTATTCTTGGAGTTCCTCAGGATCAGCGTGTTGCCTCGTATATAAAGTCGTATCGTATTGATGATATTTTTGTGGATGCAAATCATAAAAATAGTAATAAAGCAATTGATAGAGAAAGACAGACACGTGTTGGAGCTGATCCTAAAAAATATATCATTCAGCTTCTTGAAAAGAATTTGGGCAAGGATAATATTCCTAATATCACCGACGATGAGTTGAAAAATGAAATTCATACTCGTTACATTAGATTCCAAGAAATGACGCCTGCGGCATTAGCATATGAAAAAGCCAAGGAAGAAGAAAGACTCCGCCAAGAGGAAGAGGCAAGGATACTCAAGGAGCAGGAAGAGGAAAGATTGCGCAAGGAGGAAGAGGAAAAAATATCCCAAGAACCTGAAAAGCAAGAAAATCTCAACGAGAACGCTGATGAATACGTGGAAGAAGATGCGGTAGAGGAAGAGCAGGAACCCTTAATAACAGAGGAAGAGTATGCTAAAAAGGTATACGAGGCCAAGGAAAAGCTCTTTGAAGATAAGATAAAAGTAATAACTGCTAATCTTAATGCTTCGGAAAAGCTTCGCAAGTCAAAGGAAGATGAGCGAAACCGTGATATAGAGAAGAACAAAGATATCTTCGCTCAAATGGAAAAGGAAGCCAATGATTTAAGAGAGGCTAATAATGAATTGAATTCTCAAATTTATTTCTTGCAAGAACAGATATCGGAAATGTCCAAGCAGTTAGGTGACCGAGCATTGGAAAACACGAACTTAGAGGAGCAGGCTCTGGCAGAAGCTAAGGAAAAATCTTCCTTCTTTTCAAAGGTAGGATCGGTATTTACTTCGCAAAAGACCAAAGACGAAGAGGCGAAAAAAGAAGCGGAAAAAGCAGAAGCACGTGACGAGTCTAAAAAGGCGGTTAAGTTGACCAAAGGAGTACTCGATGGCTTAACAGAAGAACTGAGTAATTATGTTGCTCAGGTTCAACTTAACACCCAAAAAGCTGACAAACTTGATAATGATAAATGGATTTACGAAAACAGGGCGGCCAAACTTAAGACTGACCTGTCTAACGTAGAGCTTGATGCCGCAAAGGAAGTTAAATCTTATCAAAGAAAGATTGATGATTTAATGAAAAATAAGGAGAAAATCATCGAAAGCGGTGAGGACCTTAACTTTGACGAGAACCTCTTCAAGAAGAATTTGATGGAAGCTTTGGCGGCTGAGCGCAAGGTAAAAGAGGAAGTGGCTAACAAAGCAAACGATGGAGAAGCTAACGTTAATGAAAATGAGCAGGAAAAGAAAGAACGCATTTCCATAGGCATTGATGAAAGCGAAAAGAATGCTCCCATAGAACCTAAGAAGGAAGAGCTTTCAAAGGAAGAGATATCGCTTCAAAAATAAGTATTTGTAATAAACATATTTCCTTTGGGATATATGGGTAACAATGTTAAGAGCAAAGCTGTCCCAAATGCCAATGGGCATTTGGGACAGCTAAAAAATCATGGAGATAGTTTGACCGACTTTCAGTGGAGTAAGAACAGACATGGAAAAGGATTTTATGTACAATGACTACACGGGCGATTCCGTGATAAACCGTGGCTACAAAATTTACGATGAGTGGAAAGCGAAGCGTCTTTCGTCCCGAAAAATAGTAGCTTCTGTAGAGCGTGCAGTTTTTACCGTAGAACAGAATAAATCAAAAGCGGCAATTATCGATGCTTTGTCGTGCCTTTTTGCGCTTGATCTTCGCGTAACTGAAAAATATGACACCTTTTGGAAATGTCTGGTTCACTATTTTTCATGGCGCAGTGAGAACGGTGCGCTGAAGCGATTGAAGGTATCGTTTCATATATCGGACGATGAGGATATACGAACGGCAATCGAGATTGAACTTCAAAGACTTGGCGAAAATATTGAAACCGACGAATCAGAAGAGGGCGACGATGAGACACGCGGTGGAAAACGCAACGGAAAATCCGAAGAGGAGACAGTTGCCGCCGAAGAAAATGCTCAGGAACAAGCACTCGAGGAGAACGCCGAGGAGATGACCGATGCAGAGGAATCCAAGGAAGTTTCGGAGGAAAAGGTGGCAGATGTTTCTGAAGAAACGACAACGGGCGAGCCAATCAATGAGAGTGAAGAAAAGCAACAAAACGACGAGCTCTCGCAAGAAGAAGCAGAGATACCCGAGCAAGAAGAAAAAGAACAAGTAGTTCAAGAAGAACAAAGTGAATTAAAAGAAGAAAATAACGGACCTGATGAAGCATCAGAGCCGAGTACAGATAAAAAAGAAGAAGCTAAATCCTATAACGATGCAGTGGATTCACCGCCGCTCTATGAGGAGACCGTAAGCGAGCGAAAAACTGAGAAAACCTCCTTTATTGACGAGATGATCATAGACAATATGGTCAAAGGTGATAAAAGTATTATAGGATATCAGCGCATAGATGAGGCGGAGCGTTTAAAGGAAGCAGATATCCCTCAGGATACGGTAGCAAATCAAAATGAAAAAAATAAAAGCACAGACAAGGATGCTTATTTGTATGATAAAATGGTTGAAACCGACAAAGGTGAGCCACAACAGACTCTCAATGTAGAATCTACAAAGCAAGCTGAAAAGGTATCTGAAACAAAAACTGAGCAACCTAAAGAAACGATACAAAACAACGATAACGCTAATTCTACCGAACAAGAGTTTAAGCCGTTAAGCGATATGCTTCAATCGGATAATCCGAATGTAGATATGGATAATAATATCGCGGACGAGATTA
>JAGBTY010000022.1 GCA_017631085.1 Clostridia bacterium | reverse complement strand
TATTTTCTCCATACGGAATTAAGCACGGCTATCTCGTCCTCATCAAGCTCCGAATATCTTTGAGCAAGGAAATTCAACTCGAGAACCGAGGGAGAGTCGAGGCGCATATTGGTTAGAGGAGGAAACACACTGCTATTATAAACGGCGGCATTCAATGGCGACTCGTAAGCGGATGTTAGCCTTGCACGTTGAAAAGCATCCTTTATTTCGTGTTCCTCGGCGGGCAAACTTAAATCCGAATAAACCCACTCCCCGCTGATTCTGTCAAGGTTCGAAATTTCCAACCGTATTGTCTTTTCGTTCATTTTCTTTTCCCCACGTTTTACATTATCATAGCACCATTGTAAATCGCCCACGTTTCTTCGCTCTCAACATCGCTCAAATCTATGTTCGAATCATCTACGTTTGTTTTCTCAAAACTCGTTCCGTCAAAACAAGAATTGTAAAAATTCGCATTGAAAAGATCGCACTTTATGAGCTTTGCATCCGCAAAGTTTGCAGTATGCGCAATCACATAAGATAAGTTACATCTTGTGAATTCGCTTTCTTTGACAATTGCATTATCCATATTCACATATGAAAAAGGCGTGTCGATAACTGTTGCTCCTCGCATTTCAACAGAGCCGAGATTTGCGCTATAAAAGTTGCAGTTTTCTATAACTGCTCCGTCGAACAATGCACTCCTTAAATCGCTATCCGAAAGATTTGTTTTCTTTAGATAACAATTTCGAAAATCTGCTTGTTCTCCACCGATCTCATCGTTAAGCCAAAGCAGATGCTTTGCGCATCTTAAACGTATCTCTTGTTCGGAAAGAGTAGTTTTGTTCTCGATGTCTTTATCTATATTTTCTCCACCTGATACCCATTTCCTGTAATCCTCCTCTTTGCAATGTCCGGATAACATATACGAAAAATCCTTGACTCTTTCGACATCGCATCCGGTTATGGAAATCTGTACTCCGCGAATTCCCTCAAAAATTCTCACAACCTTTGCCGAGAGAACGTCCGCCCAATCCTTTTTGCCTTGCTCGGTCAGCGTGTCTTGATTAAGCTCGACTATCGTGGCAAGCTCGTGTTCTTCATCGTTATCTACGAGGTGTATATCCTCAAGGTTGCACCCCATAAGAGAAAACACCGTCATCAGCTTTTCCGACGGCGGTGTGTTTTCGGAAGCCTCGGAGAGATATTCGCTTATCTCTATGCAGTCCTCGGTTGCGATTACCTCGCTTATTTCATCTCGGCTTTTAAGTTCTTCTATGATCATTTCGCCTATTCCGTTTTCTTTGGTTACGGTCATATCGAAATGCTCCTTTATATCATCGAAGCCTATTACCCAAGACCCACTGTCAAAATCTCCGAAGCGGCCTGCAACAATCTCGTCCACGATGTCCTTAATCTGCTTTTTGAACAAAGGCTTTGCATAGGGCAAAAACGAACTGTATTTAGGGTAGTACGATCCCTCGCTGTTGACAAGTATTCCGTCATCTCCCTCGTCATCAAGCACCAGCAGGGAGTCGGAATAGCCATCTTCTCTTACACACAGATTTTTCGCGTGGCGCTCAATGAATGAATAATCGTCAAGCAAGTGCTTTGAGAAGTGCTCAAAATGTGACGGCTTCAATGTTGTAACCGCTACCACCCTGAATTTATCAAGAAACATCTCTTGATCTTTTCTTCGAAATTGTGTCGTTCCTTTCATATATTTCCTCTCTTTTTGTATTACATTTTTCAGCTTGAATATAAGTTCTCAAGCTGTAATCGTTCTTGTTCGGTAAACGTAACGGAGAATGTATTTTCGATGTTTGTCAGGACATCACTATCCCCGCATTGATTCAGAAAGCATTCGGCATACCTTTGGTAGAAACCTTCCTCGCTTTCTTTCCCGACAAGGCAGGAGATGAATATCGTTCTTGCCTTAGATGCATCGGTGAGTGTAAGTCCATTATCAAGGAACACACGATCTATCTCCGAAAGCTCATCCTCGTATGCTTCGATGGTTTCTCGGTATTCGCTCGGAATCTTGCTGTACACCTCATCGTAGCTTAGTTCTATCGTTTCTCCCGACATCCAACCGAAAAGTCCGAGAACTGCAATCAATGGCAGAAAGAATATGAAAAGGGCTATGCCTATAACATAACCCAAAAACTTTCGCCCTTTTTCATCGCCCGCAAGTATCTGAAGTAATTTCTTCGCTACTTTACCCGCTACTGCCCAGAATCCGATGTCCACCTTCCTTCATAGTTTAATTGCTTACATACTTTGATGACTAATACCGTCATCATTACCAAGAATATCATCGAGTGTCAAATCGTTACTTATGTAGATGAAGCCCTGACTTGTAAATTCTCCATCAATATTTTCGGCAAAGCCTTTCCCGAGTGCTTCATAATCTATGTGCTCTTTTACAAGCTCACTCGCATAATACTCCGAATCGTTTTCCACAAGATGCTTTCCGAGGGCTTCATCGTCGTATACGTCGATAATCTCGAAATAATCTAAATGCGCCGCAAGACTTGCTATGTCAAGCGTAGATACTACACCGGCGTATTCTACTACCGTAGAAAGCTGATCAAAATCAAAGTCGTATTGGTTCACGTGCTTGAGAAGTGCGTTCATATCAAAGATTCCGTCTTGCTTGAGCAACGCCTCAAGCTTCGGTTGCCATTCTCTGTTTTCAAAGCTGAATCCGGCAAATACACAAGCATACGAATCACTGTCACCTCCGAGTCTTGCATAAGCCTTTTCGATAGCAATGTCTTCGCAAGGTAAAAAAACGTATTCTTTTATATTATCGTTTCCTATAGCTACAACCGCAGCTTCATCTCCGTCAAAGGAATAGTACGGGAATACTTGACCTTTATAAACTTCCTCAATCTCAATCTCTTCATTTCTGAAAAGCAGACCGTAATCGGTCATCGTTCCTTTGCCCGAAAAAATCAGTTTTCTGCCAATCTCCGCAAAATCTTCGTTAATACGAGCATTCGGCAGTACACCTCCGTGCAAAGCCATATAATGTGTTTTGCCTATGTTCTCCATATTTCCTATATCCTGTATCAAGGTATAGGCTTGACCTATATTGAAGGCAAGGTTGATCAAATCCTTGGGATTGTTTGTTTTCTCGTATCCAACGGCAGCATAGTACTTTTCTTCCTCGCGAGTACCGAAGCTATCCATAAGCTTGGCGAGGTAGTTTATCTCATCAAGATCTATTTCCTTTCCCGCAAGTCCTGCCATACACAAAGGCTCTTTCACAGCCTTTATATATAGTTTATTGGGTATCAGATCCGCGGCTCTGATTTTAACAAGAGATTCTCTCATCTCTTTTTCTGTACACGGGAATTTAACATCCGCCTGATAACCGTTCTTTTCAACTGTTAATTTTATCATCAAAGTTTCTCCTTTACTGACAAATTAGTGAATAATCAAAATCCTCAAGCTCACAAACAAATGCTTCGGGTGTTTTGCCGTGCTCCTCCATTATGGTTTCGGCTATCATTCCCTTGATGAGCTTTGCTTCATTCTCAGTAGGCTCATAGGTAACGTATTCCTCACCGTGATCATCCTTGATTACATACTCGCATACGAGGTGATCCTCAAGGGGATTGTATATGGCATAAAGGTCTACACTCTTTTCATCACCTTCCCACGGTATAAGATCGAATTTCTTTTCAACGTCAAACCAAGTTTCGAGATAAACTCGGAGATGGAAGCTGTTGTCGGGATCGATTTCCATATCCCTGTCTACACATATATCGCTTCGTTCAAGTTCAAGGTTATCCTTCATTATCTTCCTCCCGCATTTCCGAAGAGCCTTGCTTTATATTCGGGAGCCATTACCTGAAGCAGATATCTTTCGTTTCCGCATTTGAATAGGCAGGTGCCGCGCTCCGGATACTTTATAAGCTCGTATTCCGACTGCTCAAGCTGCAGAGCATCTATATACTCTCTCGGATTGATGTTTCCCGCATTGAATAAAAACTGATGTGTGGGAATTGAGAAGAGGGGTTTTGTAAGCTCCTTTACTTCGGGCAATAAAAAGTCCTCAATGTTCTGTGATGCCAGAATAATTGAGGATTCTTTTTTTCTTACGCGCTTTGATGCGTTTCGGATATATTCAATTGCCGTTGTATTGGTTAAGAAAAGATAAAGCTCATCTATAGATGCCACCGTATGTCCTTTGGTTAGGAGCTTATGGTTCATATACGAAAGGATATTAAATAGCATTGCATCCTTAAGCTTCTTGTTTGCCTCCATAAGTCCTTTGACACCAAACACAAGGAATTTGTCGTCGGTTATGTTTGTGTGACCGTTGAAGAACTTGCTTTCTGCACCTATGCACATGGAGTTGAGTCCAAGGCATAATTCGCGGAGAAGCTCTTCCGTAAAGAGGGATTTTGAGCCTTTTTCGTACCTTTGGTATTCGCTTTCAACGATGGCATAAAGGTCTTCCATCGTGGGATAATCTTCTGGCTTGTACTTATCGAAGTCGGTGTGATCTGTAATGCCGAACTTCATATACAGCCTTGTGAGAAGTATTTCGAGGGCATCGATCTGTGCCGCATCAAAATCCTTGTATACTCGGAAGAAGTCCTTTAGGAAGGATATGTGTTGTGAAAGTCTTGTTGCCTTTCGAAAGGCTTCGGGAGCTTCGAGATCTACCTCTGCGGAATTATCCGTCCACTCCTTCGGCTCAAGCACGTTAATTATATACTGACCACTCATAAGGTCTATATAACAGCCTCCGAGATTGTTGCAAAGGGTTTCATACTCCTGTTCCGCATCAAGGCAGATTACGGATTTACCCGACATTCTTGTGTTAGTAAGAAGGAGTTTCAAGAGATAGGATTTTCCTTGTCCTGAGTTTCCGAGGATGAGTATATTAGAATTGGTTTTATCGTCAGCACGTCTGTCGAAGTCTACGATAATGTTGGTACCAAATTTATCTTTTCCGATATAAAAGCCTCCGGGATCTGTCTTTCCCGAGTAGTTGAACGGGTAGCAATTTGCTACCGAGGATGCCGGGAGAACTCTCTCAAACTGCACACCAAACATATTCGATCCGCAGGGCATACAAGAGAGAAATCCCTCAAGCTGCCTCATTGAGAGTCTATCCACGGACAGCTTTTCTCTCGTCATCTCCATCGCCACATCCGATTTCAGTTCCTCAAGCTTTGTGAGGCTATTTGCGGAAAGTTCTATGAACACGGCGCAATGAAGCAGTGGTTCGCGGTTTTTTCGTAAATCGTTGAGAAGCTCCACAACGTCACCGAGATTCCCTTCGCCCGCAACCATATCCTCTATATCGTTTGAGGTTGCAAGGAGCTTGTTTTTTCTCGTGGCGTTTTGAAGTATCTTGCTTTGCTCCATAGCATCAACGAACCTTGAATACAAATGGAGCGTTACCGCTTCTTTATCTCCGAAGCGGGCGAGTATTGCTTGGTCGGTGGTGACGGGAGGATATTCCTTTATCGCCCACACACAGCGAAAGCTGTCACCGCATATGAAATACTCGTTAAAAAACTTTATGGTCGTGGGCGCAACCATATCGAAGAAATCCTTTACATAGGCTTCGCTATGCACGGCATCCGATGGTAATTGGTCTTTTTTCTTCATATTGTTCCTTTCATACTGTTATCAGTCGGGGATTATCCACTTTTTTATCATACGCTCACCATCCACGTCATCGATGGGATCTTCGCATATGTGACCGAAGTATCTTGATATAAATCTCTTTATATCTTCCTTGCTTGCTCTGCGGCAATCAAAGCCCTGATCGTTTATCTGCTTTTCCAAACGGTTAAGCACACTGAAGCTCTGGTCGCTGCCCTTACGAGGTATTCTGTAACAGAACATAAACTCACGGGCAGTCGACATCTGAAGCTGTATATCGTCAAGGAATTTCATATCCTTTCGGAGCAGAAGCTGAACCTTGAGGTTATCTTCCTTTTCTGCCTTTCTCGCAAGGGAAAGCTTGTTATACTCGAAGTTCTCTCTCGCATCCGAGCATATTATTTCTATATCCGGCTGTACTGCAAGAAGCTGCATAAGGTGCTGAATCTTAAGACCTATATTCGTTTCCGAAAGCACAGATATGTTCGTAGGCTGAACTATGAAGTAAACAAGCTCCTCGCCTTTATAGGTTTCAAGACCGTTTCTTGAAAAGTTGCTTATGCCTATGAGATCAAGGGTGGATTTCTTTGCCTTTTTAGCCATATCCTTCGTCCTTCTCCTTCCACTCAAAATATTGCTGTGTAGAGACGAAATATCTCCACGCCCGCTTGATGAAGTCGAGTATAGAGTATTCGTCCATTCGGATCGTTAAAAATCCGTATAATGCCGTCAGAGCTGCAGGGACGACGAAGTTTAGTTTTGCCCAAGATACAACCGACACGGTCAAGGCTACACCGAGGATGATTATATCCTTCAGTGTCCAAAACCACAGCTTCACCTGAGTCCTCATATTTTGAGGATATATGTATTGTCTTTTCATTTTTTCTCCTTATTTCTTAGCGATGGCACGTCCGAGGTTTATAGCGGTCGTTGTCGTATGAACGGCGCTCATTACGTTGACCTTCATACCGGTATCAAGTCCGTACTGTTGAGCTATTCTCGGCACTTCGTTTGCGGAGAGCATAACTCCAAAACCTACAAGGGGTTGTATCGGAATGGTTATTAAGCCCAAAAGCAATAGTGTGGTTTGCATGAAGGTTGTAAAGCATATAGCTATTATCTGCTTGCACCATCCTATAAAGCCGTCGGTGTATCCTCTCGGAAGACTGAACATATGCAGCGCACCTACCGCTATTTGTATAAGAAGGATTCCTCCGCGCTTTACGTTCGAGAAGAAACATTTAATAACGCAGTATCCAAGACATATAAGCATTAACAGGGCAAGTAAACCGCCGACACTTATGGCGTAATCCCAATCAAACGTCATAAGCACCTTATGAGCGGCATCCTCTATTCCCATATATTCTCCCACGACACTCTCTATAAGATCTTTTGCAAAGGTGTTTTGAAGATTTACGCAAAATCTAAACAAATGAACCGGAACTACCGTAAACAGATTTACAGCCAAAAGCCCCCAAATGAAGGGAAGCACCTGCCTCTTTACGTTCAGCCTTCCCATCGTTTGGTACTCTATCGCTATATCGAATATTGCAACCGCAAGACCCGCTATGAACAAGCCCCATCCGAAAAGAGAGAAAAACTTTAATGCCGATTGTACCCATTGCAGATCAAATAGGCTTGCGCCTACGTCGGTCATCATAGAGAAAAAGTTTGCAAGAGCTTCGTATATTGCCGTGTACGCCCATTTCAAAAACGTTCCCCAAATGCTATCGGATATGCCTTGCCAAACACTCGCTATAGCACCGCTTATGGATTCACCGACTCCGTTTACTAAATCCTGTATCCAATCAAACATTTATTTTCTCCTTTATAGATTTACGCCCCGAATTGCTTCGGGGCGCATTCTCTTCCCCTTACATTCCGAGAATATTCCAGATATAAAGGGGACAAGTAAGCGAGAAAATAAGCGTTGCAAGAAGGATCGCGGGAGGCGCCCACTCAAACTGACCATGCTTTCGGTAATCCATATATGCCATAGCTATCTTCGTGAAGAACAGCACGGCAAGGATCAGATCAATTATGGGGAACACAACGTTATTGACGACCTGCTTTATCTGACCCTTTGCGGCATTCCACGTGTCCTCGACGGCTCCGGCAACGTCCCCTGTTTCGGTAGCTGTTGTCGATTCACCTCCGCCGCCCTGAAAGCTGCCGGCGTTTTCTCCGCCTCCGGGACCTGCCGCAAATGCAGACGTTACGAGCATAGAGCACAGTACTATAGCAATAAACAGTACCGCACATATTTTATTGAGTTTTCTCATTATGTACCTCCGTTGATTCTATATATTTTTCAAAAACTTCTTTCGTGATGTATTGTATCCTTTTGCCATTTTCCATAGCGAAGCATATCTCGTCCGTCATTCCGGTCGTGATAGTATCTCCGAAATACCATAGCTCATCACACGAAGAAATCAACGAAAGACTTGCCGTCTTTTGAAATCCGCTGTCACGTTTTTCATCTGTAATAAAACGGACGAAGTGAATTGATGGAGCAATAGGAAGATTTCCCTTGCTCCTTACGTATTTGCAAAATGCTATAACCTCGTTTTCTTCTTCCTTTTTTTCTATGGCTTTATGGCACACATATATTTTTTTCATCTTAATCTCCTACGTAGAAATCGTCATACATTGTTCCGTTAATTTCCATATTACCGCTGTTTACAACCGTGTATATCATTCCGGCAGGTGTCCACACGTCACCCGCATATACAGAAACGTCGTATCTGCCGTTGTCCATCCAGACGGGAATAAAATGAACCGATTCGCCTGTATTTGAATATTCATTCGGGACGAATTCAAACACTCCGTTATTTAATACTAACACAGCCGCGTTTCCTGCATCCGCGTTATACCCATATTCGGGGAAAGTTGCATATACGTTTTGTATTTTTGTAAACGAATTCATCGTCGGCGTATTATATCCGCTTAAAACGGTCAAGTTAGGTGAGTATTCAATCCCTATTCCATATCCGGATTTTATTACGCATCCGGCAGTTGTTACCTCCGCAGAACTTACACTCTCGGATGGATAGAGGATTGGCTTGGTTGTAGATATTCCGACTCCGTATTGCGTTAACACCAACTCACCGTTGGAATACACCCATTGATTCCACGTAGCTGTTCCGTATGATGTTGACGGAAGCTCTTTAGCCTCGTAATCACTCGGCTTTTCTCCGTAGCTTGTATTTGATGGTTGCGAATCGAGCTTATCTGCGATAGTTAACGCTAACGTTGTTGAATTATTGCTGTGATCCTGTTCGTATATACTGGCGTATGCATTAACGATTCCGTCTATGTACACAACTCTACCCGCCAATCCATCCGGAACCGTCCACTTGAAATATACAAGGTTTGAACCTTTCGCGGGAATAACGGTATTAGTCCACGTCTGCGTTGTTATGGTTCGTCTTGTTCCGTTCAAATCATAATAATACACGGTGAAATACACGATGTTATCATTTTCGGGAAGGATGTCCTTTTCGCTGTCGTTGTATATCATAAAGCTCGTAATAACGTCCGTACCTTCTCGGTAAGGCGCATTAGGAGTGACTGAGCTTATATACAAATCATATTCATATGGGGTAACGTTCACCGCCGTGGATACAGAGTTATCATTCGGATCGGTTTCGTTGTTTCTGTCAGACCAATTCACTCGAGCCGTCAAGGTGTTATTTCCTGTCGTTTCGCCTACATTTAGTGTGAAGTTCACAGTCGCAACACCATATATGCCCAAATCAATATATTTTGAAGCGATTACAGAACCGTTGTAAAGAAGCTCCACGGGAATATTGGAATAGGCTTTGTTTTTGTCCCAGTTATCCACTCTTACGGAAACCGATGTATCGGAATACTGCGCCACGCTGCTTGGGCTAACTGTTAGGTTGGATACCGAAATATCATAGTTATCCTCTCTCCATACAGCGTAAAGAGATAACCCGGTATTTTCGGTATACAAATCTCCGGGTCTATAGCTTACCGTATTCGATGTTGAAGCGGTACTCCATCCAAGGAATTTATATCCGCTTCTTGTAGGTTCTTGGGTAGAGAGAGTTATATCTACGTTCTCGGTCTTCACCTGAGCGCTCGGTGCGTTTGTTCCACCGTTTGCGTTATAGGTTATTGTATAGAGTGACGGTGGCTTTTCCCAAACCGCATACAGCGTTATTGATGAATCGGTGGTGTACTTGCTTCCCGGGTAATAGGTAGGTACAGTAGCCGTGGGGCTTGCGCTCCAGCCAAGGAACTCGTATCCGTATTTTGCAGGTTGCGAGGTAGAGAGTGTCAGAGCCGTACCTTCAGTTTTGGTTTGAGACGCCGGAGCATTCGTACCGCCGTTAGCATCATAGGTTACCGTGTAGGTTTTTGCGTTTTCTCTCCAAACCGCATAGAGCGTTGCAGGCTCATCAAGCCAATACTGACCGCCGGGCGTATATTTTACTGCTTGTACAGGTCCGGGAGTAGTCGACCAACCCATAAAGGTATATCCCAATCTCGTAGGCTTCGTCGATCTGAGGGAGAGTATTTCACCTTGCTTTTTATACTGTGTTGCAGGTGCGCCTGTTCCACCGTTGGCATCATATCTGATTGCATATCCTGCGTGCTCCCATACTGCGTATAGACTCAAATCAGCATTGGACTTGTATGTTTCGCCGGGGGAAAACTCGACACTATCATCGCTCGGAGAATAACTCCATCCAACGAAATTATATCCTTCTTTTGTCGGTATCTGCGTAGACAGATTTATATTCGTTCCGTAGTATTTCGTTTGAGAACCGGGAGCACCGGTGCCGCCATCGGCATCGTAGGTAATTGTATAAGAATTTATTTTATACTTGAAATCAACGTTAAGAGTTCTGTTGTCAAACCAAAAATGACTTCGTCCTTCCGCACCTTCTCCGGCATCATTCCATCTCGCATCATAGTTTTCTTCAGGAGTATTGGGGTAAGCACCTATCATATCCCAATTGAAATCGCCCGCAAATTTAGTCGCATAACCATCCATCAATTGGTATCCTGTGATGCTCTTGCTGTATGCAGACCAATATTCATCGTAGGTTTGTACTGCAGAAGACGATGAATAGAGCGTTTCACTTCCGTCACCGCCTACAAGAATATGTCTTACAGTTGTAGTGCAGGTTTGAGGAGTAAAATATACCGTTCCGCTATAGCTGTCACCGCTTAACGCATAAAACTCTGCACCAACAATGATATGCCACGATCTGCCGTCATTGATTGTGTTACCGCCAAATCCGGTTGCCACTTCACAGTCTATAAGTAACTTCCAAGGAAGATCGCAATGACTGTAATCATATCCCCAGAGGTGGAGCGATTCGCACCAATACCAATTAAGCGGGCCTTTCATCACCATTTTTTTCAGAAGGTGACCGTCTTTTGTACTGTAAGCAGAAATGTTGACCGTCTTTTCCGTGCCGTTTTTATTCTCGAAGTATAAAGTGCTACCGTTAGGATACTCTGTCGCACTTGCAGGTATTATGGCTATGGATAAAACCATAGATAAAAGCAAAACGGCAGAAACTATTTTAATAATTATCTTTTTCATTTTGCTCCACCTCCAAGATACTTGGATGTGCCATCATAGTAATCTGCTATCATTTTATTACCGTTCATATCCTCACCGAAGATGTCTCGCATATTTTCACAAAGTAAAACGTAGTCGGGAGTTCCTTCCCCGAATGCATCATATAAAACAAGAAGCCATTCGGGTGTATATTTTATGTCTGCAAGGTATGAAGAATATATAAGTTGTGCGAGGCGTATGTCGTACTCAGATGCGCCTTTTTCTACCATTTTGCAAACTATGATATGCAAAGTATGCTCTAAATTCCTGTTGTAGTCATTTTCTCCGCGTTCTGCAATCCATTCATCATAGATGCAATACTGCTCATATTCATCTCTCCACTCATAGGTGATTTGAAGCTCAACCTCGGAAAAATATGGAGTTATATCCGCAGGAGCAAGTGTGCTTCCAAAAACGAAGCTGCATTCATCTGCCCTATGTATATTGAACACTTCCATCACCCTTTCGTTAACAGCTTCAACGGTGTTGCCGGATTTCAGAAACACCTCTTTAAGTCCACCAAGGAGTTCTTCCGTAGAATATTCCGAAAACCTATCATAATACTCGAAATAAAGCCTTTGAGCACACCATATAGGCTCTATCGGGTAACCGTCATCCGCAAATGAGTTTGCAATGATAATAAGGTTCTCACGCATTCCCGTATAGTCGCGCACATTTATTTTCTTGCACACAAGGAAGCCGTTCTCATCGGTATAGTAGTTTCCGTTTTCGTTAATGAGAGGAATCAGAGTGTTTGTTTTCTCTATTGTCTTTATGATTCCCGATTCAAGCAAAACCTCTCTTTCGGGAGTTATACTGCTGTTTCCCACCAACGGCACAACCTTTTGGAACACAACCTCTTCACCTCCGAATAAGCCTCCGTTTCCATCATCCTGAAAGCCATCCGAAAACTCGAGACGCTCATCTCCCGACTCTACCGAAGAATCGGCTTCTTCTTTGTCTAATGAGGTGAAATTATTATACCTCGTAAGCCATACGGCAGCCAAAACAACACCCAAGATAACGAACAATGAACTCACCGCCAAGATGATGAGCTTCGTCCTTTTATCAAGGTCAAATTTCTTTTTCTTCTCAGTCTTATTTTGTTCCATATATTACATCTCCTACGCTTGCCGATGGATCGGGATTCTTTACGGGAGGCTCACTTTCGGATACGTCAAGATTGATATTATCGTCACCTATCGGCGGCTCATCACTTTCTTCTTTCAACTCTTCCTCTTTGCCATCGCCTTTATCGGGTGTAACAATAACAGTATCTCCATCGGGATACGTAGGATCGCTTACCGGAGGAATGACACCCGCTCCGTTATCCCCATCGGAGTTATTATCCGTTATGCTTTCTTTGGGTTCAGACTCATTCATACATAAGGGTACAACAACAAGGGCTATTGAACCGATTATAAGCAAGACCAATCCTATAAGTAAATAACAAGATTTCATCGTTTTTCCTTTCTTTACTTGAATTTGTTAGTATGCTCTTGTGCATTACTTGCCTACGTAAAAATCATCATAGAGCGTACCGTTTATGATGATGCTGTCGGTATTCACAATAGCAGAGATCATACCCGCAGGTGTCCAAATGTGGGACACATGTGCCGTGACAATATAAGCGCCGTCTTTTATGTAAAGAGGCACAAAGTGCAACCGTTCTCCGCTTTCCGAATCGGCATTCTCTGCAAATCGATATACACCGCCTTCATACACAAGTGTTCTGTATTCTCCTTTCAACTCTGAATAGGAGTATTCGGGGAATAAAGCAGAAGCAAACTGTGCATCGGTGTATGCATCTTCGCTCGGCATATCATAGTCATCCATTGCGACGGCACAGGGCAACCAAGTCAAGGTTACACCATATCCGGATTTCATTGTCCAACCGTTTTCATTTGTTATAACGCTTTTGCAATCCTCACTCGGTGCAAGCAGAGGCTTGTCCTCGCAAACGCCTACTCTGTAGCTTTTTAATACAAGATTACCGTTTTCGTATACCCACATATTCCAAGCGGCACTTCCGAATTTGCTTTCTTCTGCCGACTTGTTAGGATTATAGCTTGTGGGAGCGCTCTTCTCGAATACGGTATTTACCGTTTGAGATTCTGTTACCGACTTTATTTTTACAGTTAATTCCTTCGCATTGTCATTCGGATTACTCTCGTATTTGCTGTCATATACGTTTACAGTTCCTCTGCAGTAATAGGTACATCCCACGCTGCTTTCGGGAATTCTCCACTTGAAATAAACAAGATTTTTTCCGCCTGCGGGTATTACAATGCTGTCGAGTATTTGGTTTTTGATAATCTTAATGCTTCCGGATTCTATTTGGTAGACCGTGAAAGCGAAAGCAATTTCATCACTCGGCAAAATATCTCTCGTTTCACTGTTGGATATATAGAAGCTCGTTATTACCTCGAATCCCTCTATATACTCACCATTTGGCTCAATAGGCTGTACCGAGGTTTCAACGATCTTTTTCACCTTAAAGGTTTCAGATACGGAATTATCCGATGAGTCCTTTTCACTTGTTCTTTTCGACCAGTTTATACGGGCTACAACGGTTTGTACTCCAACGCCCGATCCAACGTTAACGTCCAAGGAAAAATTCTTAACGGCATACTTTGTGAAGGTGATGCTTGTTGAATATACCACGTTGCCGTTTACCAAAACCTCAATAGGAATATTCGAATATCCGAAATTTTTATCCCAGCTCTCTGTCCTAAACGAGATATTTATTGTTTCGTACTGATATACCGTGCTCGGATTTATTTGCAGATCGGATATAGAGAAATCGTAATTTCTCTCAAGCCATACCGCATAAAGCGTTATAGGAGCATTTGCAGCGTAGGTGTCTCCCGAATTGTATGCTATGCTCGAGGAGCTTGACGAGGTGCTCCATCCCATAAATACATGGTTGCTTCTGCTCGGTACACTTGTTGTGAGAGTAAGATCCTCTCCGTATGTTTTGATTTGGCTCTCCGGTGCATTGTATCCGCCGTTTGCATCATAGCTTACCGTATACGTAGCCTTTTCCCAAATTGCATAAAGCGTCATATTCATATTGTGTGAATATGTACCTCCGGGACTGAAATCTACTACGGTATCAGTTGAGCTTGTTCCCCACCCCTTAAAAACATAGCCCGTTCTCGTAGGTACTGAAGAGGTTAGCTTGAGATCGCTGAAATATCGCTTTGTCTGACTCGAGATAGAACCGGTTCCACCGTTCATATTAAATGAAACGGTGTATGTAAGCTCATAATAATAAACCGTTTGAGATGCACTTCCGTATTTTCCCGAACACGAGGTTTTACTTGGGCTGTATCCCGTAATACTCGGAGAGTAGGTAACAAAATTCGCGCTTGGGTTACCACTAAGCGTTCTCGAAGGATAAGCCTCCGAGCCGTCGGAATATTTGAAGTAAATGGTTGTACTTTGGTTTTTTATATAATAGACGGTATAAGTCGCTGTACCTTCTCTGACATAATTTGATGCAGGAAAATTCTTATCCATCATCGCATAAGATACAAAGGAATCGGAGCTGTTTTTGAGTGAATAACCGTCAATGGAAGGCGATGTAACTCCGTTTTGATGTTGGGATGGTTCTCCGGCATCAACAGTAAATGTAATTCGAGGAGCTATTTCCTTTCCGCTTTCATCTTTATAATAAACGGTACAAGTCATTCCGTAATATGCCGATGCTGATATAGCTAAAACCATGATAAGGGAAACGAAAATCAAGGCAACCGCAAACAGCTTTGAAAATCTGTTTTTCATCAGTTAACTCCCTTTGTGCCGGGGGTAATAACCGCATCTCCTTCAAGAGTGGGCGCGTCGATTTTATCGTTGCTTTCTTCTCTTTGATTCACATCGATAATAATATCTTCCGGCGCTTCGTTTTCTGTATTTGAATCATCGGGCGCAATGTCTGTAATGGGAGGTACCGTAACCTCGGTAGTTGTGTCGGTTTCAACCGACGGAGGATTTTCTACGTTCGGCAAAACGATGTCGAGGACTTCACCGCTCACATCTTCGACCGAATCGCACGAAACCATTCCGAACATACTCGTTATAGCCAATATTGCGACTAAAACAAATACCATTGCTTTTGAATAACGCATATTTAATTTCTCCTTTACTTTAATTTGTAATAACTTGTAATTGTTGTAGGAATTTGCAATTCGGCATATTTCTCTCCGTTCCATTCAACGGGGAAATATACCGTATAATCGATCTTCACACCAAAACCGTTGCCCGAAAGAACTTCAACCACGGGTCTTTCCATACGTATTCCGTTTGCGTACACGTATTCGCTATCGGCAACATCCGAAAAGCCAAGGGCGGCAAGTGCTCCCGATTCAAGCTCGTTCCAATCGATATAATCTGCAAAGTGCTGACCTTGCTTCAGGGTATTGAATATTTCTACGGAATAGTCCGAGATATATCCGTCAAGCTTGGCTTTCACATCTCTCTTCTGTGCCTGTACCTGAGTAGTTAAACTCATATAGAGTATAAGCGCCGACACAAGCATAGATATGAACATTACGATTACGCAAAGGTAAACGTAGCTTTCACCCTTTTTATTCTTTAAGATATTCATTCACTTGCCTCACTTCCAATACACACGGGATATTCCCGATGCAGAGGCGCTTATAGGCACAGAATGCACGGCATTTCCGAATCCCATAAACGAAATTTCAACGCTTGTCGTACACTCAATAACGTCTCCGAGCTGTACCTTTCCGCTTGAATCATAGAGCACACTTCCGTCAAAGGAATAGGTGAAATCTATTCCCGTTTTCTCGGATAGATCATCAGCATAGGCGGCTACCGCAGTCGTTCCGTGCTGTGATGCATACTCGACAAGCTGATCGGTTACCGTTTTCAGATTCTGACTTAAGGCTACCATAGATACCACGTTAACAACGAACACAAGGACGAACGAAACCATCAATATCGTTATGGCGACGTCGATGTATCCTTCGCCCTTTTTATTCTTAATACTTTTCATCATCCCACAAGACCTCCGAGTGAGCCTATAAGAACGCTACCTATTACCACAACGTAAATCAGCATAAAGCATATAAGGAGTACCATCGAAAGCCTTCTCACTCTTTTTGGAGCGCGATTAGCCTCTATCTTGAGTAGCTGTCTTTGGTAGTCAGAGAACTTAAGATTGAGAGTTCCCCAGTATACGTTGGTTTCATCGCCTCGTATTACTCCTATTAGTCCTCGCGTAATGTCTGACATCATAGACGAGCCTACTCTCGACTCAAGTCTTGTAAGGGCTACCTCGTAGTTTCCTGAACGCATATCCGCAACGGTTATCTCAAGCTCTCTTTTCAGTTCATCTCCCGCGCCGTCCTTGTATCCGTCAAGAATTCCTATAACGTCTCTACTGTGGTAGAGAGTTTTCTCTATGGTGGATACAAGCCTCGGAAGCTCTCGCTCTATCCTTGCTCTCTTTTCCTTTATTATGTTTCCAACCCGTTTAGATTCGTTGTAATACATAAGAATGGCAATAAGGGCAATTACCGCCGAAAGGATGGGTGCAAAGAACAAGAACGGAATCGCGAATACTCCTATAAACAAAGCCTTAACGATGCAGTTTGCAACGTACATCTCCGGTGTCATATCCATATCTGCAGTTTTCATATCCGCATCAAGCTGAAGCCTTTTATATTCGTTTAACTTAAGCTTTCCCGAAAGCCAATGGGCAAGTTCGGACAACCATATCTCAAGGGGATTGGTTTTTGCGTTTTGCCGCTTTCCGAGATTGTGCGTTGCCTTGGATACCGCATATGACGGAACCTTAAGAACGTCGCAAAGCATCATGGAGACTCCGACTGCAAAAATGCAGGATATAAGAACAATATAGATCATTACCATATCTGTCACCTCTTATATTCCACAGGTTTTGTCCACTTGAACATGAACAGCGCCGTAATTACTATTGCAAGCGCGCTTATTGCAAGAACTATCTTACCCGCAGTTGTGTGCATAAGGGCATCATACCAATCTTTATTGAGGAAATAAAGAAGTGGGATGTTTGCTACAACCATCCCCGCCATCATAAAATATTCGGTACGAGCCGCACTTAAAACGCCCTTTATTTCGCTGTTGGCTATTCTCACGTCGGTGAGCTTTGCAACAATGGGCATAAGGGTGTCCTTTAGAGTTCTGTCATCTTGGCAAGCTATAAGGGTATCGCACCACTCGCCGAAAATGCTGTTGTTAACACGTTCTTTGAGATGCTTTATAGACTGCTTGATGTTAGCGCTTATCATGGTGCTTTCAGCTACAAATCCCGCAAGTATATCCTTTACGGGCGGTTTCAGATACTGAATGTTTTCGGATACTGCAGTTACGATGTCATCGTTTCTCACGTATGACGTAGTTATGATTGACAAAGCGGTTTCAAGCTCGTCTTGGATATGCTTATCGTAAAACCCGATAGTTCTCTTAGCAAAGGCAAATGGGATAAGAGCAAATGCCAAAGCAAAGACCGGTATTAGGAAGTAGTTGTTTATTGCAACCGCAACCACACATCCGGCTATAACACCGAGAAGCGAGGCGGCAAGTGCAATTGCAAACTGCGATCCCTTGCCCGTTGAATCAAGGGCATCTCTTATGCGGTTAAGCTCTATAGTCAGCTTTCTCGATTTTCTCTTTCCCTTTGCCGTAAGTACCTTTTCTCTGAGTGTTCGTTTGGGAGAAGCAAAGCGCATAATATCCTCGGTTATGACTTCGGGAGTTAATCCGAGTAAAAATGCCGCACCGGCTACCATAAGCAGAAAGCATATAAGGTATACTACCGTCATAGGTTACTCTCCTTTTTCGTGAATTTTTTCAGAATTTCCTCCGGTACACCAGACCGTGTCAGCACCGTCTGCAAATGCTCTGACGGAACGTTCACCTTTTCAAAATGACCTTTGATGCTGAACTTGCCGTCGGTGTATTCGTTCTCGATTATGTTGTAACGGTAAAGGCATCTGTACTCGGTTTTGCCTTCGGGGGATACGAAGCACTCGGTTATATCCATGATTTTTCTCGAGTTATCCTCGCATTTGTGGGCAAAGACAACCAATGGAAAAGCCTGTCTTGACTGGGAGAGAGAAACCTCCATACCAAGCTGAAATCTTCTCTGACAAAGAAGCGAAATTCTTCCGTGTGCCGATTCTCCGGGGCCCGAATGCACCGTTGTTACTACCGTATGTCCTGTGAGCGATGCTTCTACGGCAGAGTTTGCTTCGGCATCTCTTATCTCACCGACAACGACTATATCCGGATCGAATCGCAAGGCTGCAACAACCAAATGCTCTTGGGTAATGTTAAAGGCTGTGTTCTCGCTCGGTCTTGAGAGCGTATGTACAACGTTGTTCTGCACCTCTCCGAATCTGTTTCGCTTTACAAGGGACAGCTCTCTCGCTCCAGACTCTATGGTGTATATTCTTTTCTCGTCGGGAATACTTGTAAGAAGCGCATTTAGGAGGGTTGTTTTTCCCGAGGAGGTTCTGCCTGCAACAACGAGAGATACACCGTATCTTATGCACATTTCGAGGAACTCAACAATTTCCTCTGTAGCCATACCGCTTTCTATTATGCACTCTCTGTCCACCTTCTGAGGATGCAAAAGACGGATGGAAACCGAAATGCCCGACTCGGTATCTACGATGGGATCTTTTAAGGCGGTTATACGAGTGTTATTGGGAAGATGTCCTTGTGCTATGGGGGTAGCGTTATCTATGATCATTCCCGAATGATGAAGAAGTCTTTTTACTATGTCCACGGCGTGTGTGGGACTGTGGAAGTGCTCTTCGAGCTTCTCCATTCTTCCGTCAGAATAGGTGAGAACCACGTCATCCCAAGAATTGATGTTTATCTCATCAAGCTCTTTTGATGAAAGGTGAGGTGTGAGTATTGAATATTCCACCATTTCGGAGTATATTCTGTCAACGAGGCTGTCTTCGTCATATCCGTCTACGAGATAGCCGTTGTCTAATATGAATTTCTCAATATAGGACTTCAGCTCATCGTGCTTTGATTCATCGGTTAAGGCTACCGCATAATACTTGGATATATACTTCTGTGTCTCGGTCAGTACCGTCCATAAATCACACCTGACCATAAGTCACAACCTTTCCCGCAATCTCGCTCATTCGGCTGTCAAATACCTTATCCTTGGTAGCTTCGATAAGAGAGCCTTTCTGCATCTGAAGCTTTACTTCCTCGCAGTAAGGAACAGAGAATCTCACGTCCTTTAGATGAGATTTAGTTTCTTCGATGGGCATAAACACATCCTCGTTCGGAGTATTGATGCCTTGGATATGCTCGGACAGACGGTATTTCTCATCCGCATACACGGGAAGCTGTGAAAGGAAGAAGCTGATGCTTTTAAGGTCGGGAGATGCAAGTCTTATGATCTGCTCGGACATCTCAACGGCAACAGAGGACAGTACGTTATTTTCAAGGTTACTCGTGCAATCCACTATAACGTAATTTGCGAGTTCGCACAGTTCTTCAAGGAGTGCCTCTGCCTTTGCTCTTCCGAACTTCGGATATGTAAACTTGTTATCTCCCGCACGGTAGCCTATAAAGCCGAAATTCTGACGGTTCTTTGTTATGACAAGATTTCTTATAACGTCATCTCTATCCACCTCGACCTTTGAGAGAGGTATTCCGACACTTCCCACGTCTTCGGTTTTTTCGTTCGGGAATATAACCGGCAAAGCGGGCGTTTCGATGTCGGTATACAGTACTATGACGGTTGACTGATAGTTATCGTATATAGCTGTGGCAAGCTTTGTTGCAACTGTGGTTTTCCCCGAATTCGGAGAACCCCATACGGCAATGATTTTTCCTTCACTCATATCTACTCTCCCGCCTTTCCAAAATAAGCCGCCTGTACATCAAGGTATTTCTGTGCCGTTGCAGCATCACCTCGGTATTCAAGCGCAAAGTGCATCGTTGCTGTTTGTTCGAGAAGGGCGAGAAGCTCTGCTTGAGCCTTGTTTGTAACAAAGGTAACGGTTACCGGCTGTGTACTGTCGGTAACGTCTGCTTTGTCTATACCCTTTGATGTTGTGGAGGTTACGACTCTCAAATAGTTAAGCTCCGGCGGTGTATATACCTTTCCTTCCTTGGAGCTATACACAATTACCGAGACTATATCTCCTGTTTCGAGCTTTCCCGAAAGTCCCTGTGCAAAGCTGTCAATGGTAACGGATATAACCTTTTTCTCTCCATCAAGACCGCCAAGGATATCTGTTGCGCTTTTTTGGTCTGAGGTTATCTTTTGCTCAAAGAGATAATCTCCTGCGTACAAGTCTGTTGTGCAATATGTTCCGACAACCTCCTCTGCTTTTGTTATAACACCCTTCGGCAGATTGTGGCTGCCCACCTCAACCACCTCTATATCGTGAGAGGTTATATAACTGCCCTGACTCAGAGTCTTCGTCATTCTCACAACGCTTGTTCTGCCGTTTGAGATGGTGTTAACGATGGGAGCAATTCCGAAGCACATAATAAGTGCTACCACAATGCAGATAATTCCTATAATTGTTCTGTTGCTTAAGCCCTTACCGCCTGCGGATTTGTTTTTCTTAGGCTTGAAGGATTTACGCTTGAAAATATTTGTTTTCAACATCTTCGCCTACCTCCTTATGCAAAGATAAACAGTGCCATAGCCGCAATGGAAAGGAACGGAACGAGAGCAAACGGCTTTTCTTCGCCCTTGTTTTCACCCTTTATCTTGTTATAAATGCTCATATAAATTACTGCAAGCAAGAGACCTACAATAAATGCCGTAATACCTCTCTGCCATCCGAGAAGAAATGCAAGAGCTGCCGAGATCTTAAGGTCTGCACCTCCAAGAGGCTTACAGCTCGGAATAAGAGCCATAATTATTTGAGGCAGTACAACGATACCAACACCTAAAAGCATTGAACCGATTCCGAGGGTTGGTATACCCGAGATACCGAGAGCAAGGATTATTACGGATATGTAATCTTCCACCGTGTGGCTTGTAATGTCCGACCACGAGGCATAAAGCAAAACGAACATAAGAAAAATACCCTGTAAAAGCTCCACCGAAAGTCCGTAGCAGAGATACAGGGCTATTGTCGTTAACGCTGTCATGCACATATTTGCCGTAGCATTGGTTTTGAAGGATTTCGAAGCCATCACCTTATTAAGCAAAACGCAAACAAGAAGTGAAAGTGCAATCGACGCGATAAGAGTCATCACAGCAATAACAACCTCTATACCGCATAGACTTACTCCGACATCAAGAGTTTTTACTCTCGGAATATTAATTAAGACTGTGTTGGTTTTCATCATTTTTTAATTTTCTCCCACGGAGTTCCGTAAATTCTCCAATCCACTCCGTCCGTACTTCTGAGCGGCTGTCTTATATCTTCCGTTTCATAGTTACCATAAAAATAACTTCCATCGTCAGACCATCCTACATCCGCAGTTGTGACATACGTTCCCCAAGACATTCTCTGCTCCCATGTGACTCCACCGTCTACGGAAGAAATAAGATATGTTCCTTCGCTATCCTGAACTGTTGCGCAGTATACATTTCCGTGAGATGCGATATCTAAAACGACGGCATCATCATCGTATGTGGGCACGTTTGCATTCTTCCATGTTTTCCCGTTATATGTATACTGCAAGTTCACAAGGTAATTTTCATCGCCATTCACCTGAACGGCATCGATAACGTCGTCATGATTGAACATACCTTCGATGTTATCGTTTAGCTGATCGTTTATACCGCCACTACCCGCAAAGAGGAGGTAAAGACCTCCGAGAATAAGCGCGCCTATTACCACGGCAATTATAATTTTGACTCCGGTATTAACGTAACCCTCGCCTCTTTTGTTTATAAGATTATGCATTACTTAAACCCCTTTTCTTTTATACTTTGATCCAAGCATCGCCGACTTCATACCATCTTACTCCATCGGGGCTTCTGTACATCTGTACTATTCGGTAATTCTCGGTATTGCCTCTAAAGTCTCCGCTTGCTTCATCCCAATAGAAGTATGTTTCTTCGGCAGTTCTTAAAGACCATGATAGTCTTTGTTCCCACGTAATACCACCGTCAAGGGAGGAAATCATATAAACGCCCTTGGAATCTCTTACGGTTGCTATATGCATATTCTCGTGGCTTGCATAGCACTCTATAAGGGCTGTGCTTTCATAGGTGGGTACTTCTGCCTTGTACCAGGTCTTGCCGTCGTAAGTGTATGAAAGATCTACGAGGTAATCGTAACCGCTTTCATTCCTTGTATCAATTGAAGTCGGGAGCTGTTCGTGGTGCATCATGCTGTCCACCTCTTTGTTCATCTGATCCATCACACCTCCGTTACCCGCAAAGAGAAGATAGAATCCACCGAGGATAAGCGCACCTATTACAACAGCGATTACAATCTTGACACCGGTTGAGATATAGCCTTCGCCGTTTGAATTAAATAGCTTTCGCATATAATTCTCCTTTCTGTTTTTATTGAGAGGAGGGCGATTTTGCCCTCCTGTTATGCTCGTTCAATTAACCTGCGTAACCGAACATACTTACAATCTCGTTCTGGAGATTGGGGATAATAGTGCCGTTGAAGAGGGTGTAAAGACCTGCGAGGATAACACCGCCGATTACTACAGCGATGATGATCTTGACACCTGTGTCTACGTAGCCCTCCGCGCTCTTTGATGCAACGGTGCTCTTTACTGCCTCTACCGCATTTTCTGCCTTGTTCTTAAGATTTCTGAAAAACTTTCTCATATTTTTAATTCCTTTCTTTTCCGTTATGTTATTGGCTTTGAATTAGGTGCCGGAGTAGCTGAACATTTCACCGATCTTGGTGCTGAGAGTGGGAATGATAGTTCCGTTGAAGAGGGTGTAAAGACCTGCGAGGATTACACCACCGATTACTACAGCGATAATAATCTTAACGCCGGTATCTACATAGCCCTCTGCCTTAACGGAGGTCACAACCTCCTGAACTCTTGCCTTTGCCTCATTTGCCTTCTGCATTACTTTACCAAAAAACTTTTTCATTTTTAAAATCCTCATTTCTTTCTTTTTTTGATTGTTTTTAATAGTATTGTTTACATTTTCTGCATCTTAGGTGCAGTCATCTCGGAAGCGTTATTCTGTTCTTCCGATGAATTTTGACTCTGCTCGAGAGTGTTGTTGTACTCTTCGATA
>JAGBTY010000021.1 GCA_017631085.1 Clostridia bacterium | reverse complement strand
CGTTCTTATTCAGCGCAAAGAAGGCTATGACGATTGTTACTGTGAGAAGAAGAGCTATTCCTATTATTAAGTAAGGTTTCAATATGGCTCTCCTTTCTTATTTTTCGTTATTTCCAATAAACTCTTGAGATTCCCGATGCACTCGCTTTCATAGGTACTGAATGAATTGCGTTTCCGAATCCCATAAATGAAATTTTATAGGTCACCGTGCATTCTATAGTGTCACCGAGCTGAACCTTGCCGCTTGAATCATAGAGTGTGCTTCCGTCAAATGAATATCCGAAGTCTATGCCCGTCTTCTCTGACAGTGATTCGGCATAAGCATCTATCGCTGTCGTTCCGTGCTGTGATGCATACTCAACGAGCTGATCGGTTACTGTCTTGAGGTTTTGGTTTAAGGCTACAAGGGACACAACGTTAACTACAAAAACGAGAACGAAGGATACCATCATTATCGTTACCGCAACGTCGATGTATCCCTCGCCCCTTTTATTCTTAATGCTTTTCATCATGTCATAAGCCCTCCGAGCGAACCTATAAGAACGCTTCCGATTACCACAACGTAAATAAGCATAAAGCAGATAAGAAGTATCATTGAAAGTTTTCTTACTCTCTTCGGGGCCTTGTTAGCCTCGATCTTCAAATTCTGCCTTTGGTAGTCGGAGAATTTGAGATTCAAAGTTCCCCAGTATACCGTTGTTTCATCGCCTCGGATAACACCTATAAGTCCTCTTGTAATGTCTGACATCATGGATGAGCCGACACGGGATTCAAGTCTTGTGAGAGCTACCTCGTAGTTGCCGGATCGCATATCCGCTACGGTTATTTCAAGCTCTCTCTTAAGCTCATCACCCGCACCGTCCTTGTATCCGTCGAGAATTCCCACAACGTCTCTGCTGTGGTACAAGGTCTTCTCTATGGTGGATACAAGTCTCGGCAGTTCGAGCTCTATCCTTCTTCGCTTCTCCTTGATTATATTACCAACCTTTTTTGACTCGTTGTAATACATAAGCACGGCAATAAATACTATTACCGCCGAGATCATCGGAGCGAAGAATATAAACGGAATGGCAAAGGCACCGATAAATACAGCTTTGACGATACAGTTGGCAACGTAGGTTTCGGGTGTCATATTTATATCCGCAGTCTTAAGGTCTGCATCAAGCTGCAGTCTCTTATACTCATTGAGCTTCATTTTCCCCGACAGCCATCTTGCAAATTCACTTAACCAAACGTCAAGAGGATTTGTCTTTTCATTCTGTCTTTTGCCGAGGTTATGAGTTGCTTTGGATACCGCATAGGATGGAACCTTAAGCACGTCGCTGAGGATGAATGCAAGACCTATCGCAGATACGATTGAAATTAAAATAATATATGCTGTAATCATTCACTCACCTCATTTCCTGTATTCTACGGGTTTCGTCCATCTGAACATAAAGAGTGCCGTTATTACAATAGCCAATGCGCTTACCGCAAGGACTATCTTTCCGGCTACCGTGTTCATCAAGGCGCTGTACCAATCCTTGTTGAGGAAATACAAAAGCGGGATATTTGCCACAAGCATTCCCGCCATCATAAAGTATTCGATTCTTGCTGCACCGAGGACTCCTTTGATCTCGCTGTTCGCTATTCTCACGTCGGTGAGCTTTGCAACAATGGGCATCAAAGTGTCTTTAAGAGTTCGGTCTTCCTGGCAGGCTATCAAGGTGTCGCACCATTCGGCGAAGATGCCGTTATTTACTCTCTCCTTGAGGTGTTTGATGGACTGCTTGATGTTTGAGGTTATCATTCTGTTTTCTGCCACAAAGCCCGCAAAAATGTCCTTCACGGGGGGCTTTAGATACTGCACGTTTTCTTCCACCGCCGTCACGATATCATCGTTTCTTACATAGGAGGTAGTAATGATAGACAGTGCCGTTTCAAGCTCTTCTTGGATATGCTTATCGTAGTAATTGATGGTTCGCTTCGCAAAGCCGAAAGGGATCAAGGCAAAGGCGAAGGCGAATGCCGGTATAAGGAAGTAATTGTTTATCGCAACAGCGGCAACGCATCCACCGATAATACCGAGAAGAGATGCGGCGCATGCAACGGTAAACTGTGAGCCTTTGCCTGTAGAATTGAGAGCGTCTCTGATTCGGTTAAGCTCGACTGTAAGCTTTCTCGATCTCTTTTTGCCTTTTGCAACAAGCACCTTCTCGCGGAGCGTCTGTTTGGGAGAAGCAAAGCGCATAATGTCTTCGGTTATGGTTTCGGGAGTTAAGCCAAGCAATACTGCCGTGGCAATCACCGAAAGCAAAAAGCCTACGAGATATACAACTGTCATTTGTTTTCTCCTTTCAAATAAATCTCTTTAGGATTTCCTCGGGAACTCCCGAGCGTGTCAGCATAGTCTTAAGATGCTCGGATGGTGGGTTCACCTTTTCGAACTGCCCCTTGATATGATACTTTCCATCGGCATACTCGTTCTCCGTAATGTTGTAACGGTAAAGACACCTGTATTCGGTTTTGCCCTCGGGTGTTACCGTACACTCGGTTATGTCCATTATCTTTCTTGAATTGTCTTCGCATTTGTGAGCGAATACAACTACGGGAAAGGCTTGGCGGGACTGGGAAAGAGAAACCTCCATTCCCAGTTGGAATCTTCTTTGGCAGAGAAGAGCTATTCTTCCGTGAGCCGATTCTCCCGGTCCTGAGTGTACCGTTGTTACGACCGTATGTCCTGTGAGGGATGCTTCCACGGCCGAATTTGCTTCAGCGTCTCTTATCTCTCCTACGACTACAATGTCGGGATCGAATCGGAGGGCTGCAACAACCAAATGCTCTTGGCTTATATTGAACGCGCTGTTCTCGCTCGGTCTCGATAGAGTATGCACAACGTTATTCTGAATCTCACCGAAATGATTTCTTTTAACGAGGGATAACTCTCTCGCTCCCGACTCTATGGTGTATATACGCTTTTCATCGGGGATGCTGGTTAAGAGCGCATTCAGAAGAGTGGTTTTACCCGAGGAGGTTCTTCCCGCAACAACAAGGGATACGCCGTAACGGATACACATCTCGAGGAACTCAACTATTTCTTCCGTAGCCATACCGCTGTCTATAATGCATCTTCGGTCTATCCTTTGAGGATGAAGCAAACGTATAGAGACCGCTATTCCGGCTTCGGTATCTACTATTGGGTCTTTCAAGGCTGTGATACGGGTGTTGTTAGGAAGATGGCCTTGAGCTATGGGAGTTGCATTGTCTATGATCATTCCCGAATGATGGAGCAGTCTTTTTACTATATCCACTGCATGTCCGGGGCTGTGGAAATGCTCTTCAAGCTTTTCCATTCGTCCGTCGGAATAGGTGAGTACGACGTCATCCCATGAATTGATGTTTATCTCAT
>JAGBTY010000020.1 GCA_017631085.1 Clostridia bacterium | reverse complement strand
GTTTTCCGAGTAATAAATATGCGAGTGTAGTTCAATGGTAGAATCCCAGCCTTCCAAGCTGGTCGCGTGGGTTCGATTCCCATCACTCGCTCCAACCATAGATGGCGCATTATAATGCGCCATTTATTCGGTAAGTGCCTTTAGCTCAGCCGGATAGAGCAACTGCCTTCTAAGCAGTAGGTCGGGGGTTCGAATCCCTTAAGGCACGCCAACAAAAAAGCGGGTGCAGAAGCATCCGCTTTTTTTTGTTGCTTGCAAAAAATAAGGGATTCGAAGTAGCAAAAAAATAATCCGGTGAATTGTTTTTTTGCGTTGACTAAAGAATTTTGCAAAGCCATCAAAAAAGGGAAAGAAAGGGTTTGCAAAATTCGAGAAGAATCCCTTAAGGCACGCCAACAAAAAAGCGGGTGCAGAAGCATCCGCTTTTTTATATTCATTTTCAGATATGTCCTCCGCAAAACCAAACGGTCATATCGCTTTCTCCTCTGTTTGCGAAGCAATTGTATGGAATAAGCTTAAGAGTTGCGGTTTCTGTTTTTGGGGCGGTATTGGAATAAAGATCGCTCGTGAACGGAATTCGTTTTTTGCATTCCACCTCAAGAGTGAAAAGCCCGAAGTTCTTTTCGAATTTTTCTGTTGGCTTCAGAACAGAGGGAATAACAAAGCTATGAAGATCGCCTCCGTTATCAACGCCCTCGGCACAGTAAACAATTGGTCCTCTCATAATAGCTACCTTACCCGCCACGTCCTTTATACGAGGGTCGGCATATACAGTTCTTGGAGTCATATCGAAGCTTATCTTTATTTCGTCTCCATCGTTTTCGACAATGGCAAAGCCGTTTTCCTTGGTGTATTTTTTGTTTATCTCAAAGGTATCGCACCAGTTGGGTATTCTTATCGCGATCTTCTCAAATCCTCTCACGGTGATGCTGACGTCTCCGTTGTTCGGATATTCTGTTACGATCTTTGCGGTCGCTCCATTGTTTTCCAAAATAGATGATACAAACTGATTTACGTAAAGAGTATCGTCCTCATAAGCATATATGTACTTTTCAAGAGTTGGAAGCACCCTGTTTATATTGGGAGGACAGCAGGAGCAATCAAAGCATTCAACGCGCTGAGTGATGGGGAGTGTTCGCTGTGAGATACTTGCTATTTTGGCTCTGTCCGCGAGATTTATCTCAAGGGGATTTTCATAGAAGAAAGAGCGTCCGTCAAGTGAGAGTGACGAAAGTACTCCATTGTAAAGAACTTTTTCTATAACGTCGGCATATCTTGAATCGTTGTGGAAGGGGAGCATAGCGTCGGAGAAAAACATAAGTCCTATTGCCGCACAGGTCTCGGCATATGCTTCGTCATTCGGAAGATCAAACGGAGTTGTAAAACCTTCGTTGGATCTTGAAGAACCGATACCGCCGGTTACGTACATTTTTTTGAGGACGGTATCTTCCCAAAGGGTTTTGCAAGCAGAGAAGAGCTCTTTGTCGTCGGTTTCAGCGGCTAGAAGAGCCATTCCCGTGTAAAGATACATGGCTCTTACCGAGTGACCGATAGCTTCGGTCTGTTCTCTTACAGGCATATGGGATTGATTATATCCCGATCTGTCAATATCATCCTCACTTCCTCTTATGTCAATGAAATGCTTTGCGAGGTCGAGATATTTTTTATTTTTTGTATATTCATACATTCTCATGAGAGCGAGCTCTATCTCCTCGTGACCGGGGGATGCGAAAGCTGCGCTTTTATCGTCAACAAATACCTTTTTTATGTGATCCGCATATTTTTCCATACAATCAAGAAGATCGGTTTTTCCCGTTGCGTCAGCATAGGCAACGGCTGCTTCCATGAGATGTCCCGCACAGTAGAGCTCATGAGCATTTCTGTCTGTGAAACGTTTGTCGGGCTCACAAACAGTGAAGTATATATTGAAATATCCGTTTTCATCCTGATGCTTTTTTACCTTGTTTATGATAGCGTCTGCAAGCTCTTCGAGCTTTTTGTCGGGATGCTTTTTTATTATATACGCAACTCCCTCAACCCACTTGGCAACGTCGCTGTCCCAGAATACGTGAGGCTTTTTTGAAATGTCGTGAGTAGTTTCGTTATAGTCGAAATCAAATGCGCCTATCCTTCCTGTGTCATAAAAACGGTCGTATACCGAATATATCGTGGTTTTCCGATTTAAATTTTGCTTCTCGTAAAGGTATCCCGAGGTGATTGACACGTTATCAAAAGTAAAGTTTTTCATTGTTATGCTCCTTTTGCAAAAGAAATTAGGGGAACTTTATTGATTTTTTTACGATTTTATTGTATAATATATCTCGAGCAAAGTCAATACCGAAAAGGCGATAAAAGGTAGGAAAATCCGACATGAATATTTTGATCAATTCCAATATAGATTTTTCCTTTGCGGGATTCTTTCAAAGCAAAGGGGAGTGGATACATCCGCGGAAGATCGAAAAGACGTATGAAATAATCTACGTTACCGAGGGCGAGGTGTATATGAACGAGGGCGGAAAAGATATCTGCGCAAAAGCGGGAGATCTGATCTTGCTCGAACCCGAGGCTTTTCATTTTGGCACGAAAACAACAATGGACGTATCTTTTTATTGGGTGCATTTTTTTGTCGATAAGGGGACGCTGCCATTTGACGAAAGATTTTTTTCGGGATTTGAAAATTCATATTTATTCAAAGAGCTTCTTCATTATAATAACCTGCCTGATATCCCCGAATACCTTGTCAATTCGTTGCTACTGCGTATACTTTCGGAGCTGTGCTATATGTCGAATAAAAACGGTATAGGCTACGACGCGCGTGCTGAAAAGATATATGAATGGATACGAATAAACGTTGAAGCGGGACTCTCTGTAAGTGACATCGCGAAGCATTTTGGATATTCGCCCGATCATATCTCGCGTATATGCAAGAAGAATTACGGAGTGAGTGCCAAGGAGCTAATTAACAGATTTTTGATGGCAAAGGCGAGATCGATGCTTGCCAATACCGATAAGTATGTTAAAGAGGTGGCGGCGGAGCTTGGGTTTACCGATGACCGAGCCTTCGTAGCATATTTTAAATATCACGACGGATGCTTTCCTTCTGAATTTAGAAACAGATTCGGAAAGGTCCACATGAACTCAAGATAGGAGAAAAAATGAAAAAACACGTAAATATACCGATATTTATACCACATCTTGGATGCCCGAACGACTGTGTTTTCTGTAATCAACGCTCTATTTCGGGACATATGAGTTTTTGTAAGGAATCGGTTGAAGAAGAGATAATTCAAGCACTTTCTACGGTTGACGGTGAGACTTCCTGTGAGATAGCCTTTTTTGGCGGCTCGTTTACGGGCATCGACCGAGAGCTTATGATATATCTTCTCGACACTGCCGAAAAATACGTAAAGCTTGGCAGAGTTGGAGCAATAAGGCTTTCAACAAGACCCGATTATATCAACAGAGAGATAATAGATATCCTCTCTCGCTATTCCGTAAAGACGGTAGAGCTTGGACTTCAGAGCTTTGACAGAGATGTCCTTCTGGCATCCAAAAGAGGACACAGCAGAGAGACGGCAGAGAGAGCATGCCGTATGGTCAAGGATGCGGGATTTGAGCTTATTGGTCAGATGATGATAGGACTTCCGTGCTCAAACGTTGAAAAGGAGATAATGACGGCAGAACAGATATGCGATATGGGTGCTGACGGAGCGAGAGTATATCCTACGGTGGTGTTTTACGATACCGAACTTGCCAAAATGACCGAGAGGGGAGAATATAAGCCGCTTGATACTGCCGAGGCGGTAGAGCGTACTGCCAAGGTCCTTGACGTGTTTGATAAGCGAGATGTTCCTTGTATAAGAGTTGGACTTTGCGCTTCGGAAAATCTTTCGGACGACTCTTGCGTTATGGGAGGAGCAAATCATAGTGCCATCGGTGAGATGGCTATGAGCAGACTGTATTTTGACCGTGTCTCAAATGAGGTCGAAAGGAATGGATACAGAGGAGGAGAGCTTAAAATTTACGTATCCTGTGGTTCTGTATCAAAGGCAGTTGGTCAAAAAAAGGAAAATAAGATAAAATTATGTGAAAAATTTGGCTTTGAATGTGTAAAAGTCCTTGAAAAAAAGGAAATTTTGAGGTATAATATTATATTGGAACACAATTCGTAAAAAGAATAAAGAAAATCCCGAAAGGAGATATACCGTGTATCTTAAATCGCTTGAGCTTCAGGGCTTCAAATCATTTCCTGATAAGACGAAAATGACCTTTGAGGGCGGTGCGACAGTTATCGTCGGACCAAACGGAAGCGGAAAATCTAATATTTCGGACGCTATGCGTTGGGTACTTGGTGAGGTGTCGGCAAAAAGCATTCGAGGCTCGAAAATGGAGGACATTATTTTCGGTGGAGCGGATAGCAGAAGACCGATGGGCTTTGCCGAGGTGTCGGTCACATTCGATAATTCGGGAATGCTCGGCCGTCTCGACTGCCCTTATGACGAGGTAACTGTTACAAGACGCTACTACCGTTCGGGAGAGAGTGAATATTACATAAACAGAAAGGTCGTCAGACTTCGTGACGTTTACGAGCTGTTTATGAATACGGGTGTCGGACGTGACGGATATTCTATTATAAGTCAGGGTAAGATAGCCGAGATAATTTCAAAAAAGAGCGACGAGCGACGTAGCATATTCGAGGATGCTTCGGGAATCGCAAAATACAGACACAAGAAGAGCGAGACCGAACGCAGACTCGCATCTACCGAGGACAATATGACACGTATAAACGACGTGTTTAACGAGGTAGCAATGCAGGTAGGTCCGCTTGAAAAGGAAGCGGAGAAAGCCAAAAAGGCAATAGAGCTTCTTGAAGCAAAGAAAAAGGTCGACGTACAGCTTTGGTTATATGATACCGAAAAGCTCAGAGATGATATAAACAAGTGCGAAGATAATTTCAAAAGAGCTGAATTTGACCTTCATTCTGCAGAAGAATCGGTAAAGGCGCTTGAGACACAGAACAACAGACTTTTTGAAATTTCACAGACTAATAAAGCCGAGTCGGAAAATCTTCTTGAACGCATAAGAGAGCAGACAGAAATAAATCATACCCTTGACAGCGAATACAGGGTTGCAGAGACCAATATCCTTCATACACAGGAAATGATAACGGGCGCTGTAACTACAAAGGAGTCAACTGACAGATCCATTGAAAATGAGAGGCTTTCGCAAAACTCGATGGCCCAGAAGATATCATTGATGGAGAAATCAGTCGAGGAAAAGAGCGTCGAATACGAGAGCGAAAACGCAAAGCAAAAGGAAGCAGGAGCAGAGGCAGAAAAGCTTGGATTCGATATTGACAGAGCTCTTGGAGATATACGTGTTATCGAAGCGGAGCTCGCAGACGTTGGGGCGAGAATATCCTTTATAGAGGATTCGAGAAACACCGATACCGATAAAAACACCGCAATGCTTGAGGAAATAGAAGCATATAAGGTAGCTTCGGCAGATATGCGTTCTCAGCTTGAGCGAATAAAAAGGACTGTGGACGAATACGATGGTGTAATGAGAGAAGCATCGGGCGAAGCAGAAAAGCTGACGTCTCTTCTTGCAGATTATTATTCAAGACGCCACGACGAAAACGAAGAAATATCCAATTTGAGACTCAGGCGTGAATCTCTGGAGCAGAGAATAGAGACCTTCAAAACTATGGAAGAGCAGTTTGAAGGATATTCGGGCAGTGTCAGATTTGTCATGCAAAAATATGCCGAAAAGGGAATCACAGATAAAAACGGAGTGCCCTGCGGAAAGATATACGGCCCTCTCTCAAAGCTTATTTCGGTAGACGATAAATATATAACCGCTATAGAAACGGCTCTCGGACCTAATTTGCAGCACATCGTCGTTGAGGACGAAAGCGTGGCAAAGGCGGCAATGTTCGCACTTAAAAAGGCAGAAGCGGGACGAACCACCTTCTTCCCCATAAGCTCTATGAGCGGTCAGACTGTGACACAGGAGATGCGTGAGGCTTCGGGCTTTGCGGGATATATAGCAATAGCCGACGAGCTTGTGGTGGCAGACGGAAAATTTTCAAATATCCTTTCGGGGCTTCTTGGCAGAACCCTTGTCTTTGATACTATTGACAATGCCAATGCCATGTCAAGAAAGCTCGGCTTCAAGGTAAAGGCTGTAACCCTCGACGGACAGCAGATAAACGTTGGTGGTTCATTTACGGGCGGTTCAAGCCGTAAAAACGGAAATATCCTTGGAAGAGCGGGCGAGATAAAGAGACTTGAGACAGATGTCGCGGAGCTTGACAAGAAAATAGGAAAGATAAAGACGACTCTTGAAGAGCTTGCAGAGGTCATAGAGGAGTGTGAGAATGACAAGGACTCTGCTCTTCAGAAGGTAGAGCTCATTAAGGTAATGCGAGACTCGGAGAACAACCGTTCCGAGCAGCTCGGAGCAAAGCTTGAAGCAAATGAAACGCTTATCGGAAAGCTTACGGCGGACTATGAGGCTCTGTCCGAAACAAGAGAGCGATACGAAGAGGACAGAAAGAATCTTCTTGCCAAGAAGATAGAGCTCGAGACGAGATGCGAGGAGATATCTGCTGCAAGAAGCGATATGGACGTACGCAGAAATGGGGCTCTTGACAGACGCGCAGAGCACGAAGAGCGTATGAGGGATATCTATATTTCCATTAGCGAGATAAAGAAGGACATAGAAACAGAAAGAAGACTTATATCGGAATCTGAGGCGAGAGTCCAAAATCTTATGAGTGTTCTTGAGGCTCAAAAGAAGAATATATCCGACCTTGAAGAAAGAGTAGCCGTCCTTAAACGCGAATGTGAAGAAAACCGCGAAAAATATAAGGAAGGCAGCGGAAAGCTCGAAGAGCTCAATAAGGAAAGAGCAAAGGTTGAAGCGGGAAGCTCGGAGTTTGAGAAGAAGCTTGGCGAGGTCAATGCAAAAATGCGTGAGAAGCTCGCTCAAAAGGAGCTTGTTTTCAGAGAGTATACAAGATTTGAAAATAAGCTTCAAAATCTCAGAGAAGAGCAGGACAAGTTAGCCTCAAAGCTTTGGGACGAGCATGAGCTGACACGTGCAGATGCAATGGGACTCGGATTTCCTCTGCTTGATGCGGATACGAGGGCAGATGCGGCTGCAAAGCAGACAGAGTGCCGCAATAAGCTTCGCTATCTCGGAAACGTTGACCTTGATGCTGTTAATAAGTATAAAGAGGTCAAGGCGAGATATGACTATATGGAAGGTCAGATAAAAGACCTGACTGCAGCAAGAGACGACCTGCTCGATATAATCAATAAGCTTGAGGGTGAGATGAAGACCGCGTTTATTGATTCCTTTAAGCAGATAAACGAAAACTTCAACAGAGTATTCGGCGAGCTGTTTGGGGGAGGTATGGCGGAAATTTCTCTTTCCGATCCCGATAACGTTCTTGAGAGCGGTATTGAGATAAAGGCGGCGCCTCCCGGTAAGATAATCAAAAACCTTGTTCAGCTTTCGGGTGGAGAACAGGCATTTATAGGTATTGCACTGTTCTTTGCTATACTTCAGGTCAACCCGACTCCATTCTGTATACTCGACGAGATCGAGGCGGCTCTTGACGAGGTAAACGTAGCAAGATTTGCCGAATACATAAAGAGATACTCAAGCGGAACTCAATTTATAATGATAACCCACCGCAGAGGTACAATGGAGGCGGCAAACCGTCTTTACGGGGTTACTATGCCGGAGCGAGGAATTTCAAAGGTCCTCGAGCTTGACGTAGAAGAAATTTCCAAGAAAAAAGGAGAAGAATGGGATGGCATTTTTGGATAAGCTTAAATCAGGGCTTTCAAAAACAAAAAACGCTATTTTCGGACAGATAGATGAAGTACTCAAGGCATTTGTAAAGGTCGACGAGGATCTTATAGATGAGCTTGAGGAGCTTCTTATAATGTCAGATATTGGTGTCGGTGCTACCGAGGAGATAATCGAGCAGCTCAGAGATGACGTAAAATCGGGAAGGCTTAAAGAAAAGGATCAGGTCGTTGATGCTCTTAAGGCTATACTTGAAGGTATGATAGGAGAGGGAGAGCCTCTTGATCTATCAACCAAACCATCTGTTGTGCTGGTTATCGGAGTAAACGGAGCAGGAAAGACGACGTCCATAGGAAAAATATCAAACAGACTTATAAAGCAGGGAAAAAAGGTAGTCGTTGCGGCTGCAGATACATTCCGCGCGGCAGCGATAGATCAGCTTGCCGTATGGTGTGAAAGATCGGGTGCGGAACTTGTTCGTCAGAACGAGGGAAGTGACCCTGCGGCAGTAGTTTTTGATGCTATAAGCTATGCAAAGCGCAAAGAAGCCGACGTTCTTATAATAGATACGGCGGGACGACTTCACAATAAGAAAAATCTTATGAATGAGCTTGCAAAGATAAACCGGGTTATTGACAGAGAACTTGAGGGAGCTGCGAGAGAAAATCTTCTTGTTCTTGACGCGACAACAGGACAAAACGCTATCCTTCAGGCGAAGGAATTCAGAAACGCGGCAGATATAACAGGACTTGTTCTCAACAAGCTTGATGGAACTGCAAAGGGCGGTATCGTCCTTTCTATAAAAAAGGAGCTTGAGATCCCCGTCAAATTCATAGGAGTAGGCGAGAAGATAGACGACATGCAGGAATTTGACAACAAAGAATTTGTTGAGGCGTTTTTTGCCGAATAAGACGAATGGGGTAGAGGTTATGAAATTCGTATTGGCATCAAGAAACAAAAAGAAGATAGGTGAGCTTGAGGCTCTGCTTGGCAAATTTATTCCCGATGTTGAGATACTGTCTCTCGATGACGTTGGAATATATGGTGAAATAGAAGAGGACGGAAGTACCTTTCTCGAAAATTCTCTTATCAAAGCAAGAGCTGCCGCAAAGTCGGGATACATCGGCATCGGCGACGATTCGGGACTTAGAGTCAGAGCACTTGATTGGGCCCCCGGAGTGTATTCCGCAAGATACGCGGGAGAGCACGGAAACGACAGTGCAAACAATAAACTTCTTATCGAAAATCTCAAAGGAATTTCTGATAGATATGCGGAGTTCGTATGTTCTCTTTCTGTAGTCTTTCCTGATGGACGCGAGATAAGCGTTGAAGGGGTTGCAGGAGGAGAGATAATTGATACTCCCAAAGGAATCGGTGGATTCGGATACGATCCGTATTTTTACTATCCGCCATTTGATAAGACATTTTCGGAGCTTACGGCAGATGAAAAAAATTCCATATCTCACAGAGGAAGAGCTGTTGAGCTTATGGCTGCGGAGCTGAAAAAGATATTATAAAAGCGAGGAAAAAATATGCTTACATCAAAGCAAAGAGCATACCTGCGTGGACTTGCGAACAGCGAAAGTGCCATATTGCAGGTTGGTAAGGGCGGAATAGGAGAAAATCTTGCAAAGACCGTATCGGATGCCCTTGAAGCAAGAGAGCTTATAAAGATAACAGTTCTCGAAAATTGCATGGAAACGCCCAAGGAGGCTGCAAACGCAATTGCCGACGCGACGGGAGCTGACGTTGTCGGAGTTATAGGAAGAAAAGTAATATTGTATCGCGAGTCGGTCAATAATAAAAAAATAGAGCTATGAACGGTTTTGATATGTTAAGAGTCGGTGTATACGGAGGCACGTTTGCACCACCTCACAAGGCACACGTAGCTGCCGCTAAAGCTTTTATGGAGCAGATGAAGCTTGATTATCTTTTTGTTATCCCGACAAATCTTCCTCCCCACAAGTGCGTGGACGAGGGAGATGATCCTCTTATGAGACTTAAGATGTGCGAGTTGGCTTTCGAGGGAATAGACGGAATAGTTATTTCGGATATGGAGATAACAAGGCAGGGAAAGAGCTACACATACGATACCCTAAAGGAGCTTCAAAGAGATGACACGAGACTGTTCTTCCTTTGCGGCACGGATATGGTGCTTACCTTTGACACGTGGTACAGATTTGAGGATATACTTAAAATGTGTTATCCGGTTTACGTCAGAAGAGAAAACGATCCGATAGTTACGGGAAAAATAGTATCAAAAATAACCGAATATTACGAAAAATACGGAGTAATGTTCAGACGCATCGTTACAGAACCAATTGAGATGTCTTCGACCGATATAAGAGCGAAGGTGAAAAACGGAGAAGATATATCCTCTCTCGTTCCACCCGCGGTCGAACGTTTTATAAAGGAAAGAGGTCTTTACAGATAAGGAGTCGGTCATATGTTTAATGAAAAGGAACTTGATGCTCTTCGTGATGGGATAAGAGTAGGAATGTCCGAGAAGAGATTTCGGCACACGTATGAGGTCGAGAAAATGGTCGTGTATCTCGCAGGACTTTATATGCCCGAAAAAACCGATATGCTTCGCGCAGCCGCCCTCCTCCACGATGTGACAAAGGAATTTTCCACCGAGGAGCATATTCGTATTCTTATTGAGAGAGGCGTCGAGGTCAGCGAGGAGGACATATGTTCTCCCAAAACGCTTCACGCGAGAAGCGCGGTGGCGCTAATTCCCGAAAGATATGAGAGCTTTGCCACCGACGAGGTGCTCTCCTGTGTAAGATGGCACACTACAGGAAGATCTGATATGACTCTTTCGGAAAAGCTTATATATCTTGCCGACTATATAGATCTGTCGAGGACATTCGATGATTGCGTAAAGCTCAGAGAGGCGTTTATGGGCGCCGAGCCTGAAAAAATGAGCATGGAAGAAAGACTTCTACATCTTGATAAGATACTAATTATGTCTTTTGACATGACCATGTCGGGACTTTTGAATGATGGGTTGCCTATCAGTCATTATACAGTTGACGCGAGAAATAGCTTGATATGTAAAAAACTTTTGTCAAGATAAGAACTTTCCGTTACATATTCAATAAAGCAAAAGAATATGTGATGGGAGAATGAAAATTGAATAAGGTATTTTTGCAGATAAAGAATAATAAAAAGATATATCTGACCGTTTTTGCCGCACTGGTTGTTATTGTCGGAGTCGTTATCAGCATTGCCATAATGAACAAGCCGAAAACACCGGTTGTGGGGATAGGAGATATAGCCAAGGGAGACGTATCCCTCGGGAGAGTGAATATCCTTGCGGGAGGAAGAGACAGAACGTCAGGACTTTACGATTCCTTGATGCTTATAGGATTTGACAGAGATGCAGAGAGTATTTGCGTTTTGCAGATCCCACGTGACACTTATGCTGAATACACGGACGGAAGCTACAGGAAAATAAACGGAGCGGCCGCTTCTCTTGGAGGCATGGACGAGCTTGTTTTATTTCTTGAAGAGACTATGGGTGTAAATATCGACGGCTACGTAAGCTTTGATCTGGAGGTCGTGTCCGAAATAGTCGATGCAATAGACGGTGTAACCGTAGATGTGCCGAGAAATATGCATTATAAGGACGATGAGCAGGGGCTTAATATTTCACTTACAAAGGGTGAGAGGCATCTTAATGGGAAAGAGGCAGAGATGCTTATTCGCTACCGCTCGGGATATGCCAAGGGAGATATAGAGAGACTTGATACTCAGAAAATATTTCTTGAGGCAATGATAAAAAAGGTGAGAGAGACGTCTTCTTTGTCGCTTATACTTGAACTTTTGCCAACCCTCGATAGCTTTGATACGGATTTTTCCCTCTCTCAAATGACGACGGTTGCGTATGAGGCTGAGAAGGTTGCCGATGAAAATATTTTCTTTGAGACCGTTCCGGGAGATGCTGCCATTGCTCAAAAAAGCGGGGCAGGATATTATGTTATCTGTAAAAATGATACCGAGGCAGTTTTGAAAAAACATTTTGGCGGAGAAGAGTTTGACACATCGGGCGTATTTTTGAACAGCAATTATTCCGAATTTGAAGAAATATATTATCGCAGATGATAAAAAGTGCGGATTTGAGCTGTAAAGCGTTCAAATTCGATATAATGTACTTGACAAAAGTATAGTTTTGCATTACAATGTAATATGTTGTTTTATTACAGTTATAGAAAATAAAAAGAAAGAGGAAGTATTCAGATGGAGATGGAATTTACCGATAAAAATTCTTCGGTTGAAAATGAAATCGAAAATATGAGTTCTCTGGCATCAGCCACCGCCAAAGAGCTTGCAGAGGAGATAGCAAAAATACTTGATTCCAAAAAGGGAAGAGATATAAAAGTACTTCACGTTGAAGATAAAACCGTTATTGCCGAGTACTTCGTACTTTGCACGGGTACGTCAAATACTCATATAAAGGCATTGGCGGGAGAAGTAGAATATAAGACCGAGCAGCGTGAGCTGTCTCCCTACGGAGTTGAGGGAAGAGATAACAATTCGTGGATAATCCTTGATTACAGCCACGTTATCGTTCATATATTCAGCAGAGAAGCGAGAGATTTCTACAATCTTGATAAGCTTTACGAAGACTAAAAAAGGGGATTGAAAAATGAGATACGAGCATTCGCAGATTGAAAAAAAGTGGCAGGAATATTGGAAGAAAAACGAGACATTTAAAACAGACGTATGGGATTTTTCCAAGCCTAAATATTACGTTCTCGATATGTTCCCGTATCCGTCGGGAGTAGGACTTCACGCAGGTCACCCCGAGGGATATACGGCAACCGATATAGTATCCCGTATGAAGAGGATGCAGGGCTATAACGTCCTTCACCCTATGGGATACGATTCCTTTGGACTTCCCGCAGAGCAGTATGCGGTAACTACGGGTAACCACCCCAACGGATTTACGCAAGAGAATATCAAGACCTTCTCAAAGCAGCTCGGTGAGCTTGGATTTGACTACGACTGGAGCAAGATGATAGCGACCAGTGATCCCGAGTTTTATAAGTGGACACAGTGGATATTTAAGCAGCTCTACCTTGACGGCTATGCTCAATACATAGATATGCCTGTCAACTGGTGTGAGGAGCTTGGAACGGTGCTCTCTAACGACGAGGTCATTGACGGAAAGTCCGAAAGAGGCGGATATCCCGTCGTGAGAAAGAATATGAAGCAGTGGGTCATCAATCAGCCTGCTTTTGCAGAGGAGCTTCTTGAGGGACTTGAGGAGATAGATTGGCCTGAATCCACAAAGCTTATGCAGAAGAACTGGATAGGCAAGTCTACGGGCGTTGAGGTCAAATTCCAGATAGTCGGTGGCGGTGAGTTCTCTATATTCACTACCTGCATCGAGACCATCTACGGTATCACATTTATGGTACTTGCTCCCGACGGAGAGATCGTAAAGCAGCTTATGCCTCGTATTGAGAACAAGGCAGAGGTTCAGGCTTATATAGACGAGACACTCAAAAAGAATGATATGGACAGAACAGAGCTCAACAAAACCAAGTCGGGCTGTGAGCTAAAGGGTGTTTCATGTATCAACCCCGTAAACGGAAAAGAAGTCAGAATGTTTATAGGTGACTTCGTTCTTGCAAACTACGGAACGGGAGCCGTTATGGCTGTTCCTTCTCACGACCAGCGTGACTTTGAATATGCTATCGCACACAATATTGATATGATCCAGGTCATTGACGGCGATGACAAGCTGGGGCACGTAGATGTATCCGAGAAGGCATTCGAGAAGGGTGAATATCTTGGTAAGGGATACAGACTTATAAATTCCGAGGAATTTACAGGACTTACAGTTGAAGAAGCTAAGGAAGCGATCACCTCTAAGCTTGAGAAGTTGGGAGTTGCTAAGAGAACGGTCAACTACCACTTCAGAGAGTGGATATTTGCAAGACAGAGATACTGGGGTGAGCCCGTTCCCGTTGTACACGGTGAGGACGGCAACATACACGTGCTTGACGATGAGGAGCTTCCTCTCGTTCTTCCCGAACTCGAAAATTATAAGGGAGTTAACGGAAAAGCACCCCTTGAAAATGCTACCGAGTGGAAGGCATATGATCAAAACGGCGTAAAGGGTGTAAGAGAGACATCTACGATGCCAGGTTCTGCAGGCTCGAGCTGGTACTTCCTGCGTTATATCGATCCGCACAACGATAATGAGTTCGCAAATGCCGAGCTTCTTAAACACTGGATGCCTGTTGACCTTTACATTGGAGGACCGGAGCATGCTGTCGGTCACCTTATGTATTCGAGAATCTGGAACAGATATCTTTATAACAAAGGACTTGCTCCCACAAAAGAGCCCTTCAAGAAGCTGGTGCATCAGGGAATGATACTTGGCTCTAACGGAATCAAGATGGGTAAGCGTTTCCCCGAGTTCGTTGTAAACCCCAGTGACGTTGTCCGTGACTACGGCGCGGATACATTGAGACTTTACGAGATGTTTATGGGACCGCTTGAGGTGTCCAAGCCTTGGAGCAACCAGGGTGTTGACGGCGCGAGAAAGTTCCTCAACAGAGTATGGTCATTCTTCACCGAACCCGAAAATATCACCGAGGGCGAGGGCGGCGCACTTGAGAAGATATACCACAAGAGTGTAAAGAAGATAACAGAGGATTTTGAAAAGCTGGCGTTTAATACAGCTATATCCCAGATGATGATATTCGTAAATGCTGTATATAAAGAGGGCAAGTGCCCCAAGGCTTATGCTGAAGGCATTATAAAGATGCTTTCTTGTATCTGTCCTCATATAGGTGAGGAGATGTGGTCGTTGCTCGGACACGACACGACTATTGCTTACGAGCCCTGGCCTACCTACGACGAGGCAAAGTGTGCTGACGACGAGGTCGAGATGGTCGTTCAGATAAACGGCAAGCTCAGAGGAAAGCTTATGGTTGCAAAGGATTCTCCTGCGGCAGATGTTATCGCACTTGCAAAGGCTGATGAAGCTATTGCTGCAGCGATTGAGGGCAAGACTGTTGTCAAGGAGATCTGTGTTCCCAATAAGATCGTAAATATTGTCGTAAAATAAAAAGCAAAATACGAAAAAAACTCTTGACAAAACTTTGAGTTTGTAGTATAATAGCATATGATTTAAAATTGTCTCTGGCAATATGCGGAGGGAGGGAAACAAGAAAATGGCAGAAATTAGAGTTAAAGAAGGCGAGTCTCTTGACAGCGCACTTCGTCGCTTTAAGCGTGCAGTTGCTCGTTCCAGCGTCCTTACCGAGCTTCGCAAAAGAGAACACTATGAGAAGCCCAGCGTAAAGCGCAAGAAGAAATCTGAAGCAGCTCGCAAGAGAAAATACAAATAATAGTATTTTATTTCGACATAAGCAGGATCTTTTTATGAGATCCTGTTTTTGTTTTTCTGTATATTGAATTTTGTCAAATATACTTGATTTGGGCGTTCCTTTGTGATAAAATAAATATGAATTTTTTTGGGAGGACAAAAATGAAGATAAAGGATCTGCTAAGTAAAGAAAAGCTCACTATCTCATTCGAGGTCTTTCCGCCAAAGACGGAAAGTGGATTTGACAGTGTAAAACACGCGACTGAGGAAATAGCAAAGCTTTGTCCCGCATTTATGAGTGTTACATACGGAGCGGGCGGGGGAACGAGCAAATACACCCTCGATATCGCGAAAAACATTAAAGAGAGATACGGAGTACCTACCTTGGCGCATCTTACATGTGTTTCTTCCACGAAGGATACGGTAAGAGAGAAAATAAGCGCTATTAAGGAGGCTGGCATTGAAAACGTTATGGCTCTGCGTGGGGACGTTCCTGCAGGACTTGAGAATGCGGATAGGTCTTTGTGGGATTACCGTTATGCCATAGACCTTGTAAAAGAGCTTAAGGAGACAAATCCTGATTTTTGTATAGGAGGCGCTTGCTATCCCGAGATCCATCCCGAAAGTGAAAATCAAAGGGAAGATATAAAAAGGCTTAAGGAAAAGGTAGACGCAGGCTGTGATTTTCTGACGACACAGATGTTTTTTGACAATAATCTTCTGTATAATTTTCTTTATAAAGCGAGAGAAGGGGGCATTTGGGTGCCTGTAATCCCGGGTGTTATGCCCATAACCAATGCCAATCAGGTTGAGAGAGCAATGAAGCTTTCGGGTTCTTTTATGCCTCAAAGATTTAAGAGTATTGTTGACAAATTCGGTCATTCCCCCGAAGCTATGAAGCAGGCGGGAATTGCTTATGCAACAGACCAGATAATAGACCTTTACGCAAACGGTATCACAAACGTTCACGTATATTCTATGAATAAACCCGATGTTGCCGAAAAGATAAAGTCAAATCTTTTGGATATTCTTGGATCATGATAGCAAATGTAGCTGTAAAAAACTATCCTCAAGCGCCCATAGATATTTCCGAGGCTATCAGATATGCCGGTGGTGGCAAGAGTGAGGAAATACTCTTGCTTGCCAATTCCTGTGCCGAGGAGATAAACGGAAAGCTTCGAGGCTCTGTGTGTTACGTTTTGCTTGACGTAGAGATAAAGGAAGACGTATGTGATTTCGGCGTGTTTCGTGTCACATCTGAAAACCTTGCCAAAAACCTTTGCGGTGCAGAAAAAGTGATACTGTTCGGTGCGACGGTGGGTGTGGAGATAGATAGACTTATTGCAAAATACTCTAAAAGCTCGCAGACAAGAGCCGTAATGCTCGCAGGTCTTGGTGCCGAGAGAATAGAGGCTCTCTGCGATAGCTTTTGTGCCGATATGGAAAAGGAGCTTAACGTAAAACTTAAGCCAAGATTCAGCCCCGGCTACGGAGACCTTGATATATCTATGCAAAGGGAAATTTTTCGTGTACTTGACTGTCCGAAAAGGATAGGGCTATGTCTTACCGAAAGTATGCTTATGACACCGTCGAAGTCGGTGACGGCATTTGTGGGGATCATTTGATTAGGAGAAAAACATGGATTTTTTTAACTTTTTGAAGAATAATACAGTGTATCTTGACGGAGGAATGGGAACTCTTCTGCAAAAGGAAGGACTTTTGGCAGGGGAGCATCCGGAGATGTGGAATATAACTCACCCCGACGTTATAAGAAAGACACACATGGATTATTACAATGCGGGAAGCAACGTGGTATCTACCAATACCTTTGGAGCTAATATTCTGAAGTTTTCCGAAGAAGAGCTTGACGAGATAGTCAAGGCGGCAATAGAAAACGCAAACGCCGCCCGCAGAGGTGTAAAAGGCGAAAACAAGTTTGTCGCTCTTGATATAGGACCTACGGGAAAGCTTTTGAAGCCTCTTGGCGACCTTGATTTTGAGGACGCAGTAGCAGTATTTGCCGAAACGGTAAAGTTTGGTGTTAAATACGGAGTGGATCTCATAATAATTGAAACTATGAACGATTCCTATGAGACAAAAGCCGCATTGCTTGCCGTGAAAGAAAACAGTACTTTGCCTGTTATAGTAACTAATGCATACGGTGCGGACGGAAAGCTTATGACGGGAGCATCTCCTGCGGCAATGGTCGCAATGCTTGAGGGTATGGGTGCTGATGCCATAGGCGCGAATTGTTCTCTCGGTCCGAAGCAGCTCATGGGAGTTGCCGAGGAACTTTTACGGGTTGCCTCTGTTCCCGTTGTGATGAAGCCAAACGCAGGACTGCCGTCCGTGTGTGACGGAAAGACCGTATACGATGTAGATGCGGAAGAATTTTCCGTCGACATTGAGACTCTTATAGATATGGGCGTTAGGGTTGTAGGCGGTTGTTGCGGAACGACTCCCGAATATATAAAGGCTGTTACCGAAAAAACAAAGAAGAAAAGTCCTAAAGATATCATCGATAAGGAAATTACGTTTATATCCTCATACACCCATGCCGTGACCTTTGGAAAAGCCCCAGTACTTATTGGTGAGAGGATAAACCCTACGGGTAAGAAGAGGCTTAAGCAAGCGCTTATTGAAAATGACCTCGACTATATTCTCGGAGAGGGAGTAAATCAGGAGGAAAAGGGGGTACACGTTCTTGACGTGAACGTAGGACTTCCCGATATAGACGAGCCCAAAATGCTCTGTCGCGTCATAGACGAGCTTCAGGCGGTGACCGACCTTCCTCTGCAGATAGACACGTCAAATACGGTCGCAATGGAAAGAGCTATGCGAAGATATAACGGTAAGGCAATGATAAACTCGGTCAACGGAAAAGCCGAGAGTATGGAAAGCGTATTTCCTCTTGTTGCAAAGTACGGTGGCGTTGTGGTTGCCCTTACACTTGACGAGAGAGGTATACCCGACAGTGCCGAGGAAAGATTTCTGATAGCAAAGAGGATACTTCGTGAAGCTGAGAAATACGGAATTAAAAAGAAAGACATAATTTTTGATACACTGGCAATGACCATAAGTGCTGATATAAATGCCGCAAGAGCAACACTTGGAGCATTAAAGCTTATAAGAGAGAAGCTTGGTTGTCACACATCGCTTGGTGTTTCGAACGTATCATTCGGTCTGCCATTGAGAGATGCGGTAAACAGCACTTTCTTTGCCATGGCGCTGGAAAACGGGCTTTCCGCGGCAATAATGAATCCTCACTCGCAAGAGATGATGAGGACATATTATAGCTATAACGCGCTTTCGGGAAATGACGAAAACTGCGCGTCGTATATAGAAGCGGCGGAGACCTTTGGTTCTATTGTAAATGCTGCATCTCTGACAAACGAGAAAAAATGTACTGCCGAATATTCCTCGGAGCTTGAAAAAGCAATAGTCAAGGGATTCAAAGAAAAGGCAGGGGAGATAACCTCGCTTATGCTCTCAAGCCGTGTAGCTCTCGACATAGTCAATGAGAATATAATTCCCGCGTTGAATATCGTTGGAAAGGGCTTTGAGGAAAAGAGAATATATCTGCCACAGCTTCTTATGAGCGCCGAGTCGGCAAAGTCGGCATTTGAGGTCATAAAAAAGCATATGGCTGAAAAGGGCAGCGGAGCTGCGGATAAGGGACGGATCGTTATAGCGACCGTTAAGGGCGATATACACGACATTGGAAAAAACATCGTAAAGCTTCTTCTTGAAAATTACGGCTTTTCTGTTATCGATATGGGCAAGGACGTATCTCCCGAGGACATAGTCGAAAAGACGGTTGAGTTGAAAGCTCCCATAGTAGGACTTAGCGCCCTTATGACCACCACTGTTCCAGCTATGGAGGATACCATCAAGCTTTTGAGAAAAGAAGCTCCGTGGTGTAAGATAATCGTCGGCGGCGCGGTACTTACCGAGGAATACGCCATAAGGATAGGTGCGGATAAGTACGCATCCGATGCCATGGAGGCAGTAAGATACGCGGAAGAAATATGTGTACAGAAATAAAAAAGAAGACACAAATGCAATGGCATTTGTGTCTTCTTTTAGGTTTCGTCAGTTCGGTATACAAATAAAGTTCAGATCCCATGCGGGAACATATGGGTAACGGCGAAGATAGAATTTATAATCGGGGCACATTTCTGCGAGCATCAAAGGCAGTGCGAAAATGTCCTCGCTTCGATGGTAGATAGAGACGAGAAGCTTTGGGCGGTAATGTGCTATTGTTTTTTTACAGCCCTTTATGGCTTCGGCTTCCGCGCCTTCTACGTCAAATTTTATATAGTCGACGCCACGTCCGTCAAGAACACTGTCAAGAGCTCTTGCAGAGATATCCTCTACCTTTCCTTTTGCGAAAAGTCCCGAGTTTCGATTTCCCTCGTTGCTGAATGACAGAACCGTATCCTCTGACCATGCCGCAGCGTGTAGGGGCAACAGTTCACCTATGCGAGTCTCGCTTTCTGCGTATTCGCTAAGCTTTCTGAAGCTGCGGCGGTCAGGCTCAAACGCAACGGCATAGGAAAGTGTCTCGGAGTAGTTCAAAAGCTCTCGGATCGTATCTCCGTTGTATGCTCCAAGGTCGGCATAGCAGTTTATTTCGTCGGACCTTAAAAGCTCTCTGTATACGGTATCCTTGTCTGATTCGGCAGAGAATAAATAAGAGATGCGACCTGTCAGCTTATAAAGTACGGTATTGTCAAATATCCTTTTGGATTCTTCGTCGAAAAGGAGTGACCGAGCCAGATTGAAAGAAGATTTATTGGATTCATAAAAATCATATGTGAAAAGAGTTTCTCCGCAAACAGGAACGTCGGGAGCGTAAAGCTCACATTCGGAGGCTATCTTTTTTATATTTTCAAGAACATCGGGGAGAGATGACGCGAAAGAGAGAAGAACGATAAGATTTTCAGTGGAATATTTTGATTTAACTTCCGAATAGGAAAGAACTCTTTTTCCGTGAAAGCTATGACCTCTTACAAAGCCATCACTTGCAAAAAAATCGGATACCTCAATGCCGAAACGGTCACATACAGAGATTATTTTATCGGCTCCGTTGCCCATTCCGTACATGACTATGGTCTTGTCGGTAGAAGCAAGGTAGCTCCATAGGTCTTTCGTCGTATTAATTGTCAATTCTTGGTCCAAATTCATGGTGTCTCCTTGACATTTTTTCTTAATTGTGATATTATTAATGTGTATTATTATAAATATTTTAGCATAAAACGGAGGAAAAATCAATATGGATTGCCTATTTTGTCGTATAGTAAAGGGAGAGATACCCTCAAATAAGGTTTACGAGGACGAAATGTGTCTCGCATTTTACGATATTGCTCCTCAGACACCCACTCATATTCTGGTAATACCCAAGCTTCACATCGCGTCTGCCAACGAGGTGAATGGTACTAACAGCGAATATGTGGCGCATATATTCGAAATGATTCCCGAAATAGCAAAGAAGGCAGGGCTTTCGGGTGGATACCGTATAGTTTCCAACTGCGGTGATGACGCTTGTCAGTCTGTAAAGCATCTTCACTTTCATATAATGGGAGGCAAAAAGCTTTCCGAAAGCATGGCGTGATGAGAGAAAAAAGAATGCCTTATATTGGGCTTATGAAGGACGAATATGAAAGAGTTCCTCGTCCCAAGGGTTTACGTGACGTGCCAAAATATATGAAGGCGCTTCTTGGAGGATTCTTCAAGCGCTTGGCATATATAATAAAGCTCGTTTGGGAAACGGGACCGTGGATACTGATATTCATGATGCTGTTTTCGGTAATAACGGGTATTTTGCCTATTGTAGGCTCATTAATATCCAAGGAGATACTGAATGAGCTTCAAAAGGTAATATCCGAGAAGGCAGTTCTCGAAAGCACAGGAATTTCATACGGAGCAGTATTTTTGGGCTCTGTGCTGATGGTCCTTATAGTGTGCTTCTTTGTTTATCGCATATTAAATCAGGTAATATCGAGACTTAACGTTGCGGTTACGAGAATCGCGGGAGAAAAGATAGTCAGACACGTAAAGACCAAGATCATGAATAAGGCAAAGGAGATAGACATAGCATCCTTTGACCGTCCCGAATTTTACGAGAAGCTTGAAAATGCTAACAGAGAAGCGGGAAATCGCCCTATAAGTGTTTTGTCTTCAACCTTTTCCGCTATCAGTACGTTTATTACTCTCGTAAGCTATATTGCCGTTCTGTTTACAGCACCTGATATGTGGTGGATAGCCCCCATAATGATACTCATGTCGATACCGACGGCGGCAGTCAGCTTCTATTATCGTAAAAAGACGGTGACATATATGCGCCGTCGCTCCAAGGACCGCAGACAAATGAATTATTACTCCGACATCATGGTCAATAAGGACATGGTAAAGGAGATAAGAATGTATGAGCTTGGAGATACGTTTGTTGACACCTATAACGACGTTTTTGAAAGATATTACAGAGGCATAAAAAAGCTCATTCTGAAGGAAAATATCCTTCTCGTTATAATAACTATTATATCATCTACACTTAATTGCGTGTTCTTTGCTCTTATTGCGTATCACGTATTTATGGGAGAGCTTCAGATAGGTGACTATTCACTTTATACCACCGCGCTTACGTCAATTTCTGCGAATATAAGCTCTCTTATTGCCGTTTCGTCGGGAGTATACGAGGGAACGCTCTTTATTGACAACCTGATATCATTTATGAATGAAAAGCCTACGGTCGTACCCTCAAACAGTAAGACCGAGAAAATAGCGGTAGGTTGTCCTCATTCGATAGAATTTAAGAACGTCAGCTTTTCCTACCCCGAAAGCAACGTGAAGGTTCTTGATAACATAAACCTAACTATCCGTCCGGGTGAGACAGCAGTTCTTGTAGGACTTAACGGAGCAGGAAAGACGACCTTTATAAAGCTCTTGACAAGGCTTTATGATCCTACCGAGGGGTGTATACTTCTTGACGGAAAGGACCTCAAAGAGTATGATCCGAATGAGCTTTATAGAATATTCGGAATAATTTTTCAGGATTTTGGAAAGTACGCGTTTAGCGTTTCCGATAATATCCGTTTTGGTGATATTTTAAGAGAGACGGATGAAAATGAGATAGAAAACGCGGCAAAGCAAGCAAATGCAGACGATTTCATTGACCGTCTTTCAAACGGATACGATACTCCTCTTATGAGAGTTTTTGAAAAGGACGGAACAGAGCTTTCAATAGGTCAGTGGCAAAAGCTTGCCGTTGCGAGAGCTTTTTACAGCCGCTCGGATATTCTTATCCTTGACGAGCCAACTGCATCTCTCGATCCACTTGCGGAGCAGGAGATATTTAAGCAGTTTGACGAGTTGAGAAAGGATAAAACGACCATATTCGTGTCCCACAGACTGTCAAGCGCGACAACAGCCTCCAAGATAATCGTTCTTGAAAGAGGTCGGCTTGTTGAGGAGGGAACGCACAAGGAGCTTATGGCTATGAAGGGAAGATACTATGAACTTTTTTCCACTCAAGCCGCAAGATATGTTTCCGAAAGCAATTAAAGATTTTTAATGGTTTTTTTAAAAATTTATTGACAATCGGATGTGTTTTTTATATAATATTAAGGTATGAAAAATATCGAAAGGTATGGTAACAATATGAAGGTTAAAGTAGTAAAATTTGGTGGAAGCTCACTTGCTGACGCAGAGCATTTTAAGCAGGTAGCCCGTATAATAAAATCCGATCCATCGCGTAGATACGTCGTTCCTTCCGCTCCGGGAAAAAGATTCAAGGATGACGTAAAGATGACGGATATGCTCTACAAGTGTTATGAAATGATAAAGAATAACGAGAGTATAGACGAATACTATGAAAAGATCAAGGAGAGATACAACGGTATTATCGAAGAACTTGGCCTTGATTTTGATATAAGCGGAGAGCTTGAATACGTAAAGAACGCAATGATGCATCGCTCGGGACGCGACTATGCCGCGAGCCGTGGAGAATACCTCAATTCTCTTATCCTTTCAAAGTATCTCGGATATACATTCGTAGATGCCGAAAACGTTATTTTCTTCAGAGATAACGGTACGTTTGATGAGGAAAAAACCAATGCCGCAATGAGAGCGGAGCTTATGCAGCATGAGAGAGCCGTTATTCCCGGATTTTACGGTGTAATGCCCAACGGTACGATAAAGACATTCTCAAGAGGAGGCTCGGATATAACGGGTTCTATCGTTGCAAGAGCAGTAGAGGCTGACCTTTACGAAAACTGGACCGACGTTTCCGGCTTTATGATGGCGGATCCCAGAATAGTAAACGATCCTTGCGCTATAGAAACTATCACCTACCGTGAGCTTCGTGAGCTTTCTTATATGGGTGCGACAGTTCTTCACGAGGACGCAATATTCCCTGTAAGATATGCGCGTATTCCGATAAACATAAGAAATACCAACCGTCCTGATGATGCCGGAACTATGATAGTTGCCGAAACTGCAGAGTACGATACCGAAAAGGTCATTACAGGTATTGCGGGTAAGAAGGGATTTTCTGTTATAACTATTGAAAAGGACATGATGAACTCCGAGGTTGGATTCGGAAGAAAGGTCCTTGAAGTGCTTGAGGACAATGACGTATCCTTTGAGCATCTTCCTTCGGGTATTGATAACATGAGTATCGTTCTCTCCACCGCTGCTCTTGAGGGAAAGAGAGACAAGGTCCTTTCTTCTATGAACAGAAGTGTAAGAGCTGATACTATTTCTATCGAAGATAATCTTGCGCTTATTGCGGTTGTCGGCAGAGCAATGGTAAAGGCAAAGGGAACTGCGGCAAGAATTTTTGACGCAATATCCGCGGCAGGAGTCAACATTCGAATGATAGATCAGGGTTCAAGCGAGATATCAATTATAATCGGAATTGAGGAGCATGATTTCGACAAGGCTATGACTGCTATCTATGCAGAGTTTGTAAAATAAAAAATAGAATTTTATCACTCCAAATCACATTTGTACGTGGGTTGGAGTGATTTTTATTAAAAAACAAACAAAAATCATGTCAAAAAAAGTATTTTTCAAAAAAAATTGATATATTATAATTAGATAGGAATAAATAATAAAAAAGGAGGAAGGGTAATGGAAGTACAAAGCATAAGGGATAGATTTCTTGAGCATGAAAAAGAAAATCTTTCGGTATACGCATTCCCTACCTCTGCTACAAAAGGTAGAGAAACCCCCTGTGTTCCTTGTGATATAAGAACTGAATTTCAAAGAGACCGAGATAGGATACTTCACTCACAGTCTTTCAGAAGACTTATGTATAAGACACAGGTGTTTTTAGCACCAACCGGTGACCATTACAGAACAAGAATGACTCACACTCTTGAGGTCACGCAGATAGCAAGAATAATCGCAAGAGGCTTAAGACTTAACGAGGACCTTACCGAAGCCGCAGCACTCGGGCACGATATAGGTCATACTCCCTTCGGCCACGCAGGTGAATTCGCTATGCAAAAGTGCTTTGATCCGTCGTTTACACACTATAAGCAAAGTCTTAGAGTAGTCGAAAAGCTCGAAAATGAAGGTCAGGGGCTCAATCTTTGCTATGAAGTGAGGGACGGTATCGTTAACCATACCGGAAAACACATGGCATCTACTTTAGAAGGCGTTATAGTTAAATTTGCGGATAGAATAGCATACATAAATCATGATATTGACGATGCTTGCAGAGCAGGTATACTTTCCGAGCGGGATATTCCGTCGGGGCTTCGCGATATTCTTGGAAACAGTCATTCCGAAAGAATAGATACGATGGTTTCCTCGATCATAAGATCGAGTATGAACAGACCTTCTATATCTATGGAGACCGAAGTACAAGCGGCTACCGATTCCCTCAGAGAGTTTTTGTTTGAGAGAGTATATAGAAACCCTATTGCCAAATCTGAAGAATCAAAGGCACAGGTAATGCTTATGTATCTCTTTGAGTATTTTGTTAAGCATCCGGAAAAAATGCCTGACACTTACAAAAGAAACTGTGACAGAGACTCGGTTGAAAGATGTGCTTGTGATTTTATTTCGGGAATGACCGACAGATATGCGATAGAAGTTTATTCGGATATCTGTATCCCGAAAGTGTGGAGAGGGCCTAAAGAATGATACCGAGAGAGATAATTGATGAGATAGTATACAGAAGCGATATAGAGCAGGTCATATCTTCTTATGTAACACTGAAAAGAGCAGGCTCAAATTCCAACGGCCTTTGTCCTTTTCACAGTGAAAGAACTCCTTCCTTTACCGTTTTTCCGAACACGAGAAGCTTTTATTGCTTTGGTTGCGGTGCAGGAGGAGACGTGATAACCTTTATCATGAGAGCTGAAAATCTTTCCTACGTGGATGCAGTAAGATGGCTTGGAGACAGGGCGGGAATTCCTGTTCCCGAGGATGAATACGCGGGAGAAGCTGATACTGTTTCAAGGAAAAGAATATATGAGATGAATCTTGAGGCAGCGAGATTTTTCAGGGACCGTCTTTTTGACGATAAATACGGCAAAGAGGCTATGAGTTATTTAAGAGATAACCGAAAGCTCTCGGGTGCTACCATAAAGCATTTCGGATTAGGCTTTTCTCCGGACAGCTTCAGCGCACTTACAGAGCATATGAAAAAGCTCGGATATACCGACGAAGAGCTTGTCATAGGCTTCTTGGGTGGAAAAAGCAAAAAAACTGGAAGAGTATATGATTATTATAGAAATAGAATAATATTTCCCATAATAGATACTTCTGGAAATATCGTTGCATTTGGCGGAAGAGTAATGGACGATTCAAAGCCCAAATATTTGAATACGTCGGACACGCCTGCGTTTAAGAAGAGCCGTCACTTATTTGCTCTTAACTTCGCAAGGAAGCATTCGGAAGAATATATGATACTTTGCGAAGGCTATATGGATGTTATCGCGCTTCATGCGGCGGGTTTCGAAAACGCGGTCGCAACGCTTGGAACTGCGATAACGTCTGAGCAGGCTCGAGTATTTGCCAAGTATACCAAAAAGGTAATAATATGTTATGACTCGGATGAGGCGGGACAGAATGCGGCATCAAAGGCGATGAGACTTTTGAATGAAGCTGGGCTTGAGGTAAAGGTATTAAGTGTTGTGGGAGCTAAAGATCCTGACGAGTTTATAAAGAAATACGGTGCTGAAAAATTCAAGTCGCTTCTTGGAGAAAGCAAGTCAGGATTTGATTTTAAACTTGAAAAAATTGTCGTAAAATACAATTTAGCTTTGCCCGAAGACAAAATAAAGGCATCGTCTGAAGTATGTGAGCTGATAGCTGTAGTAGGCTCGGAGGTTGAGAGAGATATTTATATCAGACGGGCTTCAGATGTGCTTGGCAACAATACAGAAGCCATGAAAAACGACGTTGAGCGTGTCAGATACAGAAAAATAAAAGAATATAAGAAAAAAGAAGGAAGAGACGCACAGCTTTCGGTAAAAAATATAGGAGACAGAGTTAATCTCGAATCCTCAAAGAATATACGTGCGAGTAATTCCGAGGAAGCTGTTATCGCTTTGATGCTCATATATGACGAATTCAGGCAAGAAGCCGCAAAAGGTCAGGCGGGCATAACCCCTAATGATTTTGTAACGGATTTCGGCAGAAGAGTATTTGAGGAGATATGTAAGCTCGAAAACAGCGAAGGCGGATTCTCCAAAGCCTTGCTTGGACAGTACTTTAGTGTTGAAGAAATGGGGCGTATCGAAAAGCTGGAGGTAGAGCGTCGCCGTTTGGCTAAAAACGATAAAGAAGTATTTTTATCGTGTATAGAAAGCATAAAGCAGGAAAAGAACGCGCTTTCACTCTCGGACGGGTTTGATGACCTGAAGGCGAGACAGGAAATGTTAAGAAAAGCAAAAGAAAGGAAAGATCCTAAAATATCTGGAATAAAATAAGGGTGGACGAAATGGCAGAAAACAACAATGAAGTTAAAAACGAAAAAGTCATGAGCATAGAGGAGCTCATTGAAAAAGGAAAACAGGGTAAGCTTTCCACCGCTGACATTACTGAAGCGGCTGAAGGAATGGACCTTGACAGTGAGACACTTGACAAATTATACGATACTCTTGAGGATAACGGTATTCCTCTCCCCAGCGATCTCTCTGCAATCGAAATGAATGAAATAGAATCAGAGGTCGAATCCTTCGGTACAAGTGAAAATATGGAAAGGATACTTGAGCAGGAAGGTCTTGCTATTGACGACCCTGTAAGAATGTATCTTAAGGAAATAGGACGAGTTCCGCTTCTTACTTCTGAAAGAGAAAGAAAGCTTGCAGAAATAATGATCGATGAAAACTCTACCGAACAGATGAAGGTCGCGGCTAAAAACGAGCTTGTAGAGGCTAACCTCAGGCTTGTCGTAAGTATCGCAAAAAGATACGTAGGAAAGGGAATGTTTTTCCTTGATCTTATTCAAGAGGGAAATCTTGGACTTATGAAGGCTGTTGACAAATTTGATTACAGCAGAGGATATAAATTTTCCACGTATGCAACGTGGTGGATACGTCAGGCAATAACGAGAGCTATTGCGGATCAGGCGAGAACCATCAGAATTCCTGTTCATATGGTTGAGACTATCCATAAGGTTTCCAGATATTCAAGACAGATGCTTCAGGAGCTTGGTCGCGAGGCTACGGCTGATGAGATCGGCGAAAAGATGGGAATGAGTGTAGAAAAGGTAAGAGAGATAATGAAGATAGCTCAGGATCCCGTGTCTCTTGAAACCCCCATAGGCGAAGAAGAGGACAGCCATCTTGGAGACTTTATTCCTGATGAAGATACGCCGGCTCCCTCCGATGCAGCCGCAACAACGATACTCAGAGAAGTAATCGAAAAGGAGCTTCATACACTGACGCCCAGAGAGGAACACGTTATAAAGCTTCGCTTCGGACTTTACGATGGAAGAACTCGTACTCTTGAAGAGGTAGGTAAAGAATTTAACATTACCAGAGAGAGAATACGTCAGATAGAGGCTAAAGCACTCAGAAAGCTTCGCCACCCCAGTCGCGCAAGACATTTGAGAGGATTTCTTGACTAAAATCGTTATAGTTAACAAAAAATATCAAATGATTTATTTAAACTATACAACATGAATTGACATAACGAACAAAACGATCGAATTTGATATGTGAATAATGCTGAACTTTTTAAAACTAATAAAGATTTTATGTTAATAAATAAAAAACGAGGAAATCTTTAATAGGTTTTAAGGAGAAAAAATCACTTGACATTTTATTAAAAATGAGTTAAAATATTATAGTATTTAATTTAGAGTAGAACCGAAAGGTTTCATGGAGGAAAAAATGAAAAAAAGGATCGTATGCCTTCTTATAAGTATGATATTTATTCTTGGCGCGCTTGCTTCTTGTGGTGAAAACTCGCAGGATGATGCACTGAAGGATATCCAGGAAGAAGCTTCAAAGAGCACGATAACATTGTCAATGTATCTTGTTTCCGAAAATGAAATAAGCGAAGATCAGGAAGAAAAAATTGAGGAAGCTGTTAATAAAATAACCAAGGCAAGATTTAAAACACAGTTGGATCTTAGATTCTTTACCTTGAACGAATATTATACTGCACTTGAAGAGGATTTCGTAGAATCCAAGGCGCAGGGTGGAAAAACAGAAACCTCCGCAGAAGCAGGTGACCAGACAAATGAAGAGGGAGAGCTTATTTATCCCGCAATTTCGGATAGCCAGGTAGACATTTTCTATGTTGGTGGACAGGCGAAATTCAAGCAGTATATGAAAGCGGGATATCTTCAGAACCTTAATGATGAGGTATCAAACGCATCTAAGCTTCTTTCTTCATATATAACTCCCGCATATCTTTCTTCAATGAAAGCGGATAACAAGGGTATATATGCTATTCCTACGAATAAGCCTATAGGTGAATATACATATCTCCTTCTTAATAAAAATGTTCTTAAGGAAATGAACTATGGAACATACGGTGGAAATTCGGATTATTCTGAATTTACTTCTTTGGTTTGCGATTCTTGTCAGGATGTTCTTGGTTACGTTGACAAATATATGTCCGACGAATACGTTCCGCTTTATTCGGGAACGGGAGAAGCTTACGACCTTCTTAACATAAGATATTTCAGTACGGATTTCAGCTATGATGAAGACGGTAAGATCGACAAGAATACATTGAAGAATGACTATGAAAGATTCTCACTCTTGTCAGGTTCTTATGATTCTGAGTGGAATTACGGAACAGAGGGTGAATATTCCAAATTCATGAACACCTTCTTAAACGCCGAGTTTACCGATCAGGTAAAGACACTTATGAGTTATAAGGAAGCTGGATATTATGCAACAGAGGAAGAAAAGGACAAGGATTTTGCTGTTGGATACGTAAAGGGCGGAGCAGAAATTATTGCTAAATACGGAGATGAATATGAAATAGTTCCCGTTGCAATGCCCGCACTTGAAACAGCAGACCTTTATTCCGATATGTTTGCGGTAAACAAATCTTCTACGAGCGTTTCGAGAAGTATGGAGATCGTTACGTATCTCAATACCAATGCAGATTTCAGAAACCTTCTTCTTTATGGAATAGAAGGTGAAAATTATATGCTTAAAGAGTACAAAGAGAAGGATATAACAGGATCTACAAAGACATATTATACAGTTCAGAGACTTAACAAAGATTATTTGATGGATGTTAATAAGACTGGTAACGTTCTTCTTGCTTATCCTCTTGAAGATGCAAATGAGGCATATAATATAAGAGAATATCAGATGCAACAGAACAGAGACGCAAAGCTTAGTCTTGTTTTTGGATTTGACGTTGCAAATTCGGGATATGGACTTAATGCAGGTCTTATGGAAGAGCTGAAAGCAAAGTCTGCTGAATATTATGATAAAATGGTTGCATGTAAAACTGTGGAAGAGCTTGAGGCTTTCTTTAGTAAGGCATTTATAGAGGTCAACTCTCTTAATTCCATAATAATACACGGTAACTCTAGCTATACTCCTGCATTAGGTGAGGAGTATGACGAAGATACGTACGGTGAAGGAAGTAGCCTTGCTGCTATATATGAAGAGTGGCTTACTAAGATCGGTTGTGTTATAAAAGGATAACTAAAAAAGTAAACAGGTCGCTTTCGGGCGACCTGTTTTTGAAGAAAAATGGATATTAAATATTGTATTTGGGATTTTAACGGAACTCTGCTTGACGATGTGGAGATCGGAATAATATCTGTCAATCAATTATTACAGGAAAGAGATCTTCCGACTCTCTCCTGTAAGGAGGATTATTATAAAGTCTTTGGCTTTCCCATTATAGATTATTATAGGCGTCTTGGATTTGATTTTGAAAAAGAACCGTATGAAAAAATAGCTCCCCTTTGGGTAGCGCTTTATCTGGAAAACGTAAAGAGAGCAGGGCTGTTTTCAGATGTGGAAGAAACGCTGAAAAAAATTAAAAGATGTGGGATTCGCCAGATCATTATATCTGCAACAGAGCAGAACATGCTCAATGAACAGCTTAAATCGCTTGGTATAGACGGCTTTTTTGACGATGCATTGGGGCTCGATAATATTCATGCAGGTTCAAAGCTTGATATAGCAAAAGAATGGCGAAAGAAGCACTGCGGCAAAGCAATATTCATAGGCGATACCGACCATGATGCTGAAACGGCAAAATTACTTGGTGCTGAATGTTATCTTGTTGCAAGAGGTCATCAGTCGAGAGAATATCTCGAGGAGCATACAGACGCAAAAATATTTGACGATCTGGTATCATTGATCGAATATTTAAAAATAAAAGGCTGACAAATGACAACCGTCATTTGTCAGCTTTTTCGTAATGTATTATATGTTATTTATAAGGTCGGTCATGTTATAAAGACCTGCCATTTTGCCTGCAATATATACAGATGCTCTCAATGCACCTGCGGCAAAGATCTCGCGTGAGGCTGCCGAGTGAGAAATGGTTATCATTTCATTTTCACCCGCAAAAAGCACCTCATGTTCGCCTACGATAGTTCCACCGCGGACAGAATGTATACCTATTTCTTTGGATTCGCGAGGCTTTCTTACGGTATGGCGATCATATACAAATTCGCTGTCGCATTCGCCTCTTTCGTCTGCGATAGCATTTGCTATCATAAGGGCAGTTCCGCTGGGGGCATCGAGCTTTTTGTTGTGATGTTTTTCTATTATTTCAATGTCAAATCCAAGTCCGAGAGTTGACGATGCTTTTCTGCACAGCTCTATAAGAAGATTTATGCCTATGGACATATTCCCCGAAGAAAAGACAGCAACCTTTTCGGAAGCGCTCTTCATAAGCTCAATTTCTTCAACCGTATGTCCTGTTGTAGCCACTACTATGGGAGTGCTTGTAGATATTGAATAATCAAGCAGAGCGGGAAGTGCGGTATGATGCGAGAAATCTATTATAGCATCTGCTTTTCCGGGGAAATCGCTTATGGAGCTATAAACAGGGAAGCTACATACTTGAGCACCCGATGATCCGTTTATGTCAACCCCTGCAACTATTTTGATACCTAAAGCCTTTTCCGATTCGACCTTGGTTGCTATCGCCTGTCCCATTCTTCCTTGACAACCGCAAAGGATAACCTTTATCATGATAAACAGTCCTTTCTTTGATACTTTAGAGGTTTGTGTTTATATAAGATTATGGAGCTTCATAGCAGCCAAGAGTTTTTCTTTGTTAGAGTCCTCCATTTCACAAAGCGGAAGTCTCATTTCAATGTCACACATCTTGAGCTCTGCCATTGCGGTCTTTACGGGAACGGGGTTTACTTCACAGAAGAGAGCGTTTATAAGCTTCAGATATTTAAGCTGAAGCGCAGCAGCTGCTTTGTAATTATCATTGAGACAAAGCTCTGCAATATCATGAGTTTCCTTTGGAAGAATATTTGAAAGGACAGAGATGACACCCTTTCCACCGAGAGACATGATAGGAACTATCTGGTCGTCATTTCCTGAATAAATGTCAAGGTCGTCTCCACATTCAGCCGCAAGCTCTGCTACGGCACTGAGGTTACCGGATGCTTCCTTTACGGCTACTATTCTTTCGTGCTTTGCAAGTTCCTTGTAAACGGGAATGGAAATATTACAGCCCGTTCTTGAAGGAACGTTATAAAGAATAATAGGCTTATCGGTCGCCTCTGCAGTCTCGATGAAGTTTTTGATAAGTCCCTTGGATGTTGCCTTATTGTAGTAGGGGGTAACGAGGAGAAGAGCATCTGCTCCGACCTCACACGCGTACTTCGAAAGTTCAATACCGTATGCGGTATCATTAGAGCCAGTACCTGCGATAACAGGAACTCTTCCCGCTACCTTGTCTACAACGTATTTGATACATTCGCAGTGCTCCTCATGGGTAAGTGTTGCCGCTTCACCCGTAGTTCCTGCGACGACGATAGCATCGATGCTTCTTGCTATCTGGTCTTCAATTATTTTTCCAAAGCTTTCGTAGTCGATCGCTCCGTTTAAAAATGGGGTGATAATGGCTGTTGCCGCCCCGGTGAAGATAGTTTGCTTGTTCTTACTCATTTGATTTGTTCCTTTTGTTCTGTTTTTAATAAAATTTCGAAAGAATTCATATAAAAAATAAAAAACTGGTTGAAAACCAGCTGAAATTGTACTATAATATAAATACAGATTTACACTACAACAATAACAGATAGCTCTCCATCAAAATGATGACAATCATACGGCTATTGACCGACATGACCAGCACACGCCGCTACCGCAAACGGAATGCCTTCGGCGATATATCCTCGCGTATACTGTTCAAACGGTTGCGGAAGCCTTACAGTATAGCAGTGATACGTCGCACCTCTACCATAATTATATGTACTTTCCACAATATAATAGCATAACTTTTGCTGTCTGTCAATAACTTTTTGAAATTTATCAACGAAAATATATTTTAAGTATGGAAAAGGAAAAGAAATGAAAGAAAGTTCAGTACGTATTATAAATAAAAAAGAGCCCACAGATCTTAAGGCATCAGATTTTTTTTATGATCTGCCCGAGGAGCTCATAGCTCAACATCCTGCGGAAAAGAGGGATCATTCAAGGCTCATGGTGCTTGACAGAAAAAGCGGAAGTATTGAGCATGAGCATTTTTACAATATAATAGACAGATTGCATGAGGGAGATGTTCTCGTAATAAACGATTCCAAGGTAATTCCCGCAAGAATTTACGGTCACGCAAAGGGAAGAGAGGACGCGACACTTGAGTTGCTTCTTTTGAGACAACGCGAGATAGATACTTGGGAGTGCCTTGTAAAACCCGGTAAGAGAGCAAGGATAGGCTCTGTGGCAGTATTCGGTAACGGAAGTCTTACGTCACAGGTAGTAGATATTACCGACGAGGGAAACAGAATAATACATTTTGATTATGACAGAGAAAAATATTCAAATATATATGAGATACTTCACCAGATAGGTCTTATGCCTCTGCCTCCCTACATAACAGAACAGCTTCGAGATAACAGCAGATATCAGACAGTGTATGCCCGTGAGGAAGGCTCTGCGGCAGCACCTACTGCCGGACTTCATTTTACTCCCGAACTGTTGGAGAAGATAAAGGAAAAGGGCGTAAAGATAGCCCCTGTAATGCTTCACGTAGGGCTTGGAACATTTCGTCCCGTCAAGGTCGAAAGAATAGACGAACACGTCATGCATACCGAGTTTTTCTCAGTCTCAAAGGAAAGCGCGGATATTATAAACGAGGCAAAAGCTAAAGGCGGTAGGGTCATATGTGTAGGAACGACGTCATGCAGAACCCTTGAGAGTGCTACGGACGACGATGGACACGTAAGAGCAATATCGGGAGATACGGGAATATTTATCTATCCCGGATATAAATTCAAAGCGGTGGACGCTCTCATCACAAATTTCCATTTGCCAGAAAGTACGCTTCTTATGCTTGTATCGGCTCTCTATAACAGAGAAAAGATAATGGAGGCATATAAGGTCGCGGTGGAGGAGAAGTATAGATTTTTCTCCTTTGGCGACGCGATGTTGATAGTATAAAAGAAGCGAGCAAGGAAAAAAGTGTTACATCTATTGGTGTTTGAATGATTTTTTGATTCTATATGTTTTTTAAAAACAACAATTCTTTAATCTTTTTGCGAAGGGATGTTGATTAAATAAAATATTTACAAACAAATTTTTTGTAAAGTATTGTTTTTTAGTTTTTTTTGTGGTAAAATATGTGTGTATATTAGTGCATCATTGTTAGGAGCTTTTGTTTATGCCTGGGAAAAAGATTATTGGTTTAACAGGACCGTTTGGAAGTGGATGTTCTTATATTGCAAAAAAAATTCTATCTTCAAAAGGCTACAAGTACATTTCACTATCAGAAATATTGAGAAGTGCCATAACAGATGGCGAATATTCTAGGAGTGATCTTCAAGATAAGGGAAATGAGACGAGAGCCCAATATGGCGCAGGGTATTTAGCTGATAAAGCAATTGAAATTATTGATTCAACTGATAGTGATAAATTTGTTATTGATAGCATTCGTAATACGCACGAAATTGATAGTTTAAAAAAACATTTTCCAGAGTTTTATTTGCTGGCGGTTTGGGCTAGCAAAGATACTAGATGGGAGAGAGTAAGAGATAAATACAAAGGTGATTTGTCAGTTTTTGAAAAAGATGATAAACGCGACAAAGATGAAAAAGATGAAAACGGACAACAAATCACTTTGTGTTATCAAATGGCAGATGTTATCGTGTTGAATGAAACAAAAATTCATGCGGAGCAATCTGACGATTTTGTTACACTCAAAAAGATAGTAGAAAGATATGTTGATTTGGTCGAAAAGAATGCTATGTACGAGCCTACAGAAATGGAAACATTAATGGCTATGGCATATGCTAATAGCATGAGATCGTCTTGTACCCAACGAAAAGTGGGCGCATTGATAATAGATGAATACGGAAATGTTTTTAGTTCAGGGTATAATGAAGTTCCGGTTCTCGAACGTTCTTGTAAGCGCGAGTATGGGATGTGCTATCGGAAGTTTTTAAGGAAAGATATCAATGAAAAGATACAAGGTGAACTAAAAGATCCAGAAGTATCTAGCAAGATTTCTTCTATTGTGAAAAACAATTCCAAAATGCTGGACTATTGTAGAGCACTACATGCGGAAGAAAACGCAATAGTCAATATGGCAAGATTAAGTGTATCTACTAATCATTCGAAAGCAACGCTTTATACTACTACATATCCGTGTAATCTATGTGCGAATAAAATAGCACAAATAGGTATCAAAAAAGTTATATATTATGAGCCTTATCCGCAAGAAGAAGCAAAGAAAACTTTAGCAGCACACAATGTTAGCCAAGTGCCTTTTGAAGGTGTTACGTTTAATAGTTATTTTAAATTTATGGAGGTGTTGAGATGAAAATTTGTCCTAAATGCGGAAAAGTAGTTTCGTATAATTCATACTTTGGTGCTTATATTTGCACAGATTGCAACTGGGAGGATGCCACCATTGGTCAAAAGCGAAATATGGGTATAAATGGTATCTCATATAGAGTGGTGGGTAACTCAAAGTCTTTAAAAAAATCAGAGAGAAACGCTTTTGAGAAAAAGGCGGTTGCAGTAAAGTAAGATCCTTTTATTTGTTAGAGGCTGTCTAATCAGATAGCCTCTTTACTTGTTTGTGAATATTCCGTTTGGTTTGTGCAATATTACCAATCGGTAAAATCTTATATTGCATCAGCATTGCGGACGCGATGTTGATTGTATAAATTGCCGTATACTTCGTTGTCGGGTGACTCAAATCCCTCGACATAGGTTGTCGGGCGTCCGCGGACGTGCAATGCACGCCCCTATAGGCAAAATAAATATCGGATACGGAATCTTTATAATAAATCAAATTTAAAAATAAGAGAAAAAAATGAAGATAAAAATTTACGCCATCGTCGGCTCGACGGCATCGGGCAAGAGCTCACTTGCCATGGCGCTTGCAGAGAGCATGGGCGGGGAGATAATATCCTGCGATTCTATGCAGGTATACAAAAGAATGAATATAGGAACTGCAAAGCCAACGGCAGAGGAGCAGTCAAGAGTAAAGCACCATATGATAGACATAAACGAGCCGTGGGAATCTTTTTCATGTGCTGATTACGTAAGTCTTGCGGATAGTGCCATAAGGGATTGCCACGGCCGTGGAAAGCTTCCCATTGTTTGCGGAGGCACAGGACTTTATCTTGACGCGCTTCTTCGAGGGGCGGATTTTGGTGAGGAGAACGGGAACGCGGAGCTTCGCCAAGAGCTTCTTGATTTCGCAGAGAAGAACGGAGCGGAAGCACTGCATAGGGAACTTCAGAGGATAGATCCCGAAAGTGCGGAAAAAACGCATCCCAACAACGTTAAGCGTGTTGCGAGAGCAATTGAGATATATAAACTCAGCGGTGTTACAAAGACCGAGCTTGACAGGCGCTCGCAGCTTGAAGAGCCGAGATTTGACGCAAAGGTAATAGGACTTCACTATGATGACAGAGAAGTGCTTTGTTCAAGAATTGATAAAAGAGTAGATGCAATGATAGCCGAAGGGCTTTGCGAGGAAACCGCCGAGCTTGAAAAAGAGGGAATATTTGAGCGAAATAGTACGGCGGCACAAGCGATAGGATATAAGGAGCTTTTGCCGTACGTAAGGGAAGAGGATAACCTCGAAAATTGTGTAGACGAGCTTAAAAGAGCTACTCGTAGATACGCTAAAAGGCAGATTACCTGGTTTGGAGGCAAGAAATACGTAGAATCCTTGCCTGTTATGGAGAACGGCAGAATAAAAACATTTGAAGAGATTGTAAATAATGCAAAAGAGCTCTTTTTTAATTAATGATTTTGTGGTAAAATAATATGTAGGATATATTTTTACACGAGCAAAGGAAAGGAAAAGAGGCAATGATGCTAAAAGGTATTTTGCAAAAAAAGAAAATATTATTAGCTATTGCCGCACTTGTTGCTCTGTGCTATATCTTTTATCATGTGATAGGTCTTTTCGGAGATGAAATGACCACCATAATTACGGGAATGAGTACCGAAAATACATATCTTGATTCTGACGGATATATTTTCAGAGACGAGACACGTCTTTATTCCTCAAATAAAGGTGTAGCGGATTACCGTGTAGAAGACGGAACGAAGATATCCGAGGGTACAACTCTTGCCGCTGTATACGAAAACGGCGGAGATATGGGAACTCTTAAAAAAATAAAGTTTATTGACGACGAGATACGTACGCTTAAGAAAAGTACACTTGAGGGATACGGGGTAAACGATCTTCCCAATATACGAGAGGATATAAACGAAGCATACTATGCTCTTATAGATGATCTTGCAAACAGGGATACGGAAGAGCTTCTTGTTCATATTGACAGTTTGAAGGCGGGGCTCAATTCCTTTGATTACGCATCAAAGGGTAGCGACTCCTCTGTGGGCGAAAGTCTTGAGATATTGGAAAAAGCAAAAGCAGAAATAATATCTAATAGTGGAAGCTATATAAATGAAACTTCGGACGTTGGCGGATATTTTTATTCTTATACCGACGGATATGAGGATATATTTACTATTGATGCTGCAAATTCTATAAGCGGAGATAGCTTTGATGCTATGACCGAGACAATGGGATCCTCTGATGATTCAGGCAGAAGATGCTACGGAAAGCTTGTGGAGCATACGTTGTGGAAGCTGTGCATGGAGATACCGGAAGAAAAGATAATCTATTTCGAGATTGGAAACAGCTACGAAATGACCTTTTCTTCAAATAGCGGCATAACTCTTCCGATGACACTTGAGACGACAGTCTATGACGAGGAGGACGAAAGCTATATACTTGTTTTTTATACCGACAGACTTCCCGCGGGGTTTGTGTTTAACCGCTGCCAAAATGTAAAGATATGCGTAAATTCAATAAGCGGTATATACGTTCCCAAAAGTGCTGTACATCGTGATGGCAACAAGATCTTTGTTTATGTTCTTAAGGGAAGTGTCGTGAGGTACCGAAATATTGACGTGCTATATGAGGACAGGGAGTATTATCTTGTAACACCTCATGAAAATGAAGAAGAGTGGGAAATGTATCTCGGAGAAAATGAGTTGCTTATCTTAAACGGAAAAAATCTTTTTGACGGAAGGATAATGGATTAGAATGGACTATACGTATATTGACAAAAATGTCGAAGAGATAAAAAAACGAATACGTGAAGCGGAAATACGAAGCGGCAGAGAAGGAGTATTACTTCTTGCAGCAGTAAAATATGCGACACCGGAGGAAATAGACCGACTTTTGAGTCTTGGGATCCGTGACATAGGAGAGAACAGAGTCCAGCAGCTTCTTGAGCATTACGATGCAATTAGTGACAGAGAAAACGTAAACATTCACTTTATAGGTACTCTTCAAACAAATAAGGTAAAATATATAATCGACAAGGTGTGTCTTATTCATTCGGTAGATTCAGTAAAGCTTGCTGCCGAGATAGATAAGCAGGCAAAAAAGCACGGAAAGGTAATGGACGTTCTTATTGAGATAAACAGTGGAGAGGAAGAAGCCAAGAGCGGAGTTTTGCCGAGAGATGCCGAGGCTTTGTGCATGGAGATATCGAAATTTTCGAACATAAATCTAAAGGGATTTATGACGATGGCGCCAAAATGTGAGAAAAAAGAAGAATATTATAAATATTTTAGAAAAACTTATGAAAATGTTCTTGACATTTGGACAAAAAAACTGCATAATATAGGTAGACCTATTATTTCTATGGGAATGAGCGAAAGCTTCGAGGAAGCAATAGTCTCGGGTTCGGATATAGTCAGAATAGGCAGAAGCCTTTTTATTAAGTAAAAAATAATATAAATATAAAAATCGGAGGAATATCATGTTAAAATTCACAAGAAAACAAAACGGTAACTACGGAGATTTTGCAGGTGACGATGAGTACTACCGTGGCGGCGGTTTCGACGACAACGAAACAACAGACGAAATGGATAACGGCTTTGATGCAGCTACAACTCCCGCAGAGCCTGCACCGGCATTCGGAGCAAATACTGTATCCTTGAAGATAGTAAATCCCAAGGGATATGACGATGCGAAAGAGATAGCAGACTATCTTATGAACGGCAACACTATTCTTCTCAACATTGAAAATATGGCTCGTGAGCAGGCAGTTCGTCTTGTTGACTATTTGCTTGGCGCAGCACACGCATTGGGCGGAGTTATGAAAATAGTTGGAAAGACAACTATTGTTGTTGCTCCTAAAAATGTAGACGTAAGCAGTATAGAGGCAATGGTAAATAACGGCGACTGATAGTGCGTCGATTTTGTGTCGGATATAAGAGTTTTAGGACGCCGCAAGGGTAACAGAACATTTTGCGGCGTCCTGCTTTTTGTATTTCTCGCATGGGTGATCGAAAAGGAGAATGTAGATTTGATAATAGCGTTAACCGTTTTCAGAAACGTTGTGGTACTGCTTTTGTCGGGACTTCAGCTTGCAATGCTTGTAAGAGCTGTACTTTCGTGGTTCCCTATAGAGCCTAATAAATTTATAAATTTTATTTATGCTATAACCGAGCCGGTTATAGCGCCTATACGTGCGTTGTTTGATAAAATGGGTTGGTTCAGAGGACTTCCCATCGATATGTCATTTATGGCATCATATCTTTTGATAGCTTTGCTTTTGCTTATACTGTAAGATGGATAAGGACGAATTTGGATATCTGTATTCAAGGCTTGACGACCATTCACGTCGAGCAGATAGAGGAGAGATCGCCGTCAGCGGATTTCTCTCTCCAAGAGAGCTTCGCTTTGGCTGTGAGTATCTTACAGCAGGAAGAAAAAGCTTTGTGGTCTTTGGTGGATACGAGGGTGCGGAGCGATGCCGCATATATCAGATACCCGAATATATGGAGGGGGTAAATTCGCCAAAGGAGCTTTTGACATATGGCGTTGATACCGAAATTGAAGTAATAAGAATAATCGGAAGCGGATATCGGCTATTTACCCACAGAGATTTTCTTGGCTCGTTACTCGCCTTGGGTCTGGAGCGAGCTGTACTCGGAGATATTGTGGTCAATAATGATGGATACAGTGCATACGTTTTTTGCGACCGAAAGATATCCGAATTTATTATTGGCGAGTGTGAGAGGATAGGAAACGATAAGGTAAGGTGTGAGAAGACATCGGTCGGCTCGGATTTTTCAGTCCGGCGAAAGACCGAAGCTATATCGGATACCGTAAGCTCTCCTCGTCTTGACTGTATCGTTGGCGCACTTGTGTCGGTGTCAAGAGAAAAAGCAAAGGAAATAGTTTTGAACGGATACTGTGAGGTCGATTTTGAGACCGAGCAGAGATGTGACAGAATGATACGTGCCGCGAGTCTTATTTCGATAAGGGGGCACGGCAGATTTCGTATTATATCGGTTGATGAAAAGACCAAAAAGGGAAGGATTCGTCTCCTTGCCGAAAAATTTATTTGATACTTTACGAGGAAAATAATTTGATTATTTGGATAGCAATAATCGCGGGAGTTGTGGCTTTGGACCAGGTATCAAAGCTTCTTATTGTAAACTTCCTTGACAGAAACGAGCCCTTTGTAGTCATAGAGGGAATATTCAGATTCAATTATGTTGAGAACCGCGGGGCTGCATTTGGCAGTTTTTCGGATAACAGATGGGTGTTTATGATAATATCCACTGTAACAATAATTGCTTTGCTTATATATATGTGGAAATTTCGTCCGGATAGCCGTTTGGCATGTACTGCGCTGTCGTTCATAATCGGCGGCGGTGTCGGAAATATGATAGACAGAGTATATCTTGGATACGTGGTCGATTTTATCGACTTTTACGCTTTTCCGAATTTGTGGAAATGGGTATTTAACGTTGCCGATTCCTTTGTATGTATCGGCGCGGGAATGATGATACTTTGGTGTATTATCTCAATGATTGACGAGGGTAAAAAGGCAAAGGCGGAAAAAATAGCATCGGAGGCATCGATCGACACCGATGATATGTCGAACACCGAAGAATAAATAATAAATAAAATAATATAAGGAGGTATAGAGCATGACAGAAGATATTGAAATTGAACTGCAACTTGAGCTTTATACCTCTTCTTTTTCCGATAAAGGAAAGAGAGTAGATTCGTTTTTGGCAGAAAAAAGCGGAATGACGCGTTCTGCGGTGACAAGGCTTATAGAAGCGGGTAAGGTTACGGCAAACGGCAAGACGGTTGCGAAGAATTATAAGATATGCGGTGAGGAGAGTTTTGAGGTGATAATACCCGAACCCGAATCAGCCGAAGCGGCTCCTGAGAATATTCCTATTGACGTGGTTTTTGAAGACAGTGATATAATAGTTGTAAATAAGCCGCAGGGAATGGTAGTGCACCCCGCTCCGGGAAACCCAAGCGGAACACTTGTAAATGCTCTTTTATATCATTGTGGTAATGAATTGTCAGGAGTCGGCGGAGTTATTCGTCCGGGTATTGTTCATAGAATTGATAAGGATACCGCGGGACTTCTCGTCGTTGCTAAAAATGATGCTTCCCATATCTTCTTGGCAGGGGAGATAAAGTATCACAGAGTAAGAAGAATATATTACGCTATCGTTTGCGGAAATTTCAAGGAAGACATCGGAACGGTCAACGCGCCCATCGGCAGACACCCCACCGATAGAAAAAAGATGGCAATAGTAAGAGACAGCGACAAGCGAAGCAGAGAGGCCATCACTCATTGGAGCGTAGTCGAAAGGTACGGAAGATATACTCTTGTCAGATGTGAGCTTGAAACTGGCAGAACACATCAGATAAGAGTTCATATGTCCAGTATCGGTCACCCGCTTATGGGAGATCCCATATACGGAGGGGAAAATACGGCAATTGGAAAATATAAGGCTTATATTAAAGGCCAGTGCCTTTTTGCAGCAGAGCTGAGGCTTGTTCATCCTAAAAGCCGTGAAGAAATGATATTTAAGGCGAATTTTCCTGAAAATTTTGAAGGCCTTTTAGAGCAGCTCAGAAGGGACAGTACCATCGATTGAAAAGATTTGATAATATAATTATAGCGAGCGATATTGACGGAACGTTTGTTGACCGAGAGGGTAAGCTCGTAGAGAGAAATCTCAGAAGCCTTGAATATTTCAAGAAAAACGGCGGTCGCTTCACTCTTGCTACAGGACGCGCACCATTGCATATTTTAGACGTGGTTCCGAATGCGGCAGAGCTTCTGAATATGCCCGCTATCACATTGAACGGCTGTTGCCTTTATGATTTTTCCAATGGCAGAGTAATTGACGGATATCCTCTTGACGCAGAGGGGGTACGTGAGGTGGTTTCATTTGTCCGTTCTATTGATGAGGGAGTCGGAATAAGACTTGGAACTGTCAGGGGACTCCTGACCGATACTCCTGACAACGTTTATCTTCACAATGACATGACAAAGGGAACTTCCGAAAAAAAGATTCTCCCCATGGACAGATGGCATGAGGAGACTTTCTATAAGCTGGTATTCAGAAGCGCGCCTGAAAGTCTTGATAAGATCAGAATAAAGCTTGACGAGAATTTTAGTGACAGATATGCTATAACGAGGTCATGGAGCACTATACTTGAAGTGCTTCCAAAGGGACGAAGCAAGGCGGAAATGCTTATAGATAGCGTAAGGTCGCTTTGCGGTGATGGTTGTCGTGTGATAGCTGTCGGAGACTATGAAAACGACCTTGAAATGCTCATGGCGGCAGATATTTCCGTGTGCCCATCTAATGCGGTAGATACGGTAAAAAAGGTATGTCGCCATTGCCTTTGCTCAAACGACGAGGGTGTTATAGGCGATATAATCGATATGCTTGATAAATAATAAAAAAATGGGTTATCTAAAAAGATAATCCATTTTTTATTATCATTTATTAATATTCGCGTTTTTTTCTTTCTCAAGCTTCGAGTATATGCAACCGCAAAAGTCTTGTCTGTAAAGACCGTATTCTTGCGACAGTTCGCAGGAACGGAGGTATCCGCCTCTCTTTTTGAAATCAGAGAAAAGATAGGGAACTCCGACCGCTTGTCCCTCTTCCTCACCGATGGCGTTGAGCCATTCGGCATTTTTATAAGGACTTATGCTGAGGGTTGTGGTGAAATAATCGAAATTTCCCTCGGATGCAACTCTTGCAGCTTCCTTAAGACGAAGTCTGTAACAAACACGGCAGCGTTCACCGCCTTCGGGGAGTTCTTCCATTCCTTTCGTAGCACTGTAAAAGACGGAGGGATCGTATTCACCCTCTATTATCTTCACATTGTCGCGAAGCTTCATTTCCTCAACGAGCCTTGAAAGCTCCTCTGCTCTGAAAAGATATTCTTCCTTCGGGGAAATATTTGGATTATAAAAAAACAACGTGATGTCAAAAACAGATGCAAGATATTCTAAAACGTAAGAAGAGCATGGAGCGCAACAGGAGTGGAGCAAGAGAGAGGGGCGACGCCCTCTCTCCATGTTTTCCCGAATAGTTTTCTCCATGAGAAGTTGATAGTTCTTTTTCATATACTCTTATTTAACGTAATCAAATTCAAACTCATACATAGAGACTGTATCTCCGTCACGACAGCCTTTTTCTTCAAGAAGCTCGAAAACACCGCTGTTTTTGAGTATCTTTTGGAAATAGTTGAGCGATTCATAGTCGTCGAAATTGATCTGTCCCATAAGATTGAAGAGCCACTCGCCCTCAACTACATAAACACCGTTTTCATTTCTTACAGTAGTCTGTTTTCCTGACGAGACGTATTCTTCGTCGGGGGATATTTCACTTTCGTATATGGTTATTGGAGGAAGTTCGCGCAGCTTTTCTGCCGCAAGACGTACCATTTCATCAAGTCCTTCACCGGTAGCGGCTGAAACGTAAAGAAGCTCCCAACCGTTTTCTTCAACAAAGGCTTCAAATGCTTCAATATCAACGACATCTCTGTCAAGGGAGTCGCACTTGTTTGCAATAATTATCTGGGGTCTTTTCGCAAGTTCAGGGCTGTATTTTTCAAGCTCTGTGTTTATGAGCTTTATATCGTCTATGGGATCGCGTCCCTCAAAGCAGGAAATATCGACTACGTGAAGAAGCAGTCTGCACCTGTCAACGTGACGGAGGAATGCATGTCCAAGTCCCGCACCCTCAGCAGCGCCTTCGATAAGACCGGGAATATCCGCGGCAACGAAGCCTTCCTCTCCACCTGTGGATACGACGCCAAGATTTGGCGAGAGGGTGGTGAAATGATAATCTGCAATTTTAGGCTTTGCTGCGCTGATACAGCTGAGGATAGAGGATTTTCCAACACTTGGATATCCTATGAGACCAACGTCCGCAAGCATCTTAAGCTCAAGTGTGACCTCCATTTCCTCACCTTTAGTTCCGTTTTTAGCAAACATAGGAACCTGTCTTGTGGCGGTAGCAAAATGTCTGTTACCCCAACCGCCGCGACCGCCGTGAGCGCAAATGAAATCAGCACCGTCATTTTCTGTCATGTCGTGAATGATACGTCCGCTTTCCGCTTCTCTGATTATAGTTCCGGGAGGAACGAGTATCACAAGGTCATCGGCTGTAGCACCGTGGAATTTTGCTCCCATACCGTTACCGCCGTTGCCTGCAATAAATTTTCTTTTATATCTAAAAGCAAGGAGTGTGTTTGAGCCGGGATCTATTCTGAAAACGATATTACCGCCACGACCGCCGTCACCGCCGTCAGGTCCTCCGTGAGAAACGTATTTTTCACGTCTGAATGAGATAGCGCCGTTGCCACCGTCTCCGGCTCTTATATATATTTTTACTTTATCGACAAACATAATAGCACTTCCTTTCGAAGTTTTTGGATTTTAAATATTCAATCCGAGCTTTGCGAGGATACTTTTCCAATTTGCAAGGCTGTGGACAGTTATATCTGGGTGTATATCTTCTGTTATTGGATCTGGCAGGGAAGAATCATAAATAGCGACCAAAGCTCCGGCGTTTGCAGACATAGCGGATATCATTCCTGAGGTTCCATCCTCAAACACCGCGCATTCTGAGGCTGAAAGTCCGATTTTCTCGGCTGCAATAAGATATATATCAGGGGCAGGCTTGCTTTTGAATGTTCCGTCATCAAATACGATATTTTTTCCGATATCAAACCATCGTGAGAGATTGAACTGCTCGAAATAAAATTCGATATTATCGCCTCCCGAGCCTGTTGCTATGCAAAATGGAATACCTGCCTCCTTAAGTGAGTCGAACATTTCTTCTGCTCCTTCAACAAGCTGAATACCGCCGGGTACTTCAAGACAAAGCTTTCTGTAATTTATCTCTTTTTCTTGGGAAAATTCCTCAATATCCTTTATTGTTGCATTAATATTGAAATTTTCACGGACTATTTGTGTATTAGTACGACCAAATATGTTATGAACCATAAATTCGTCTGTAGGAACAGGTTTTCCGTGGCTTCTGAAATAGCGGCGAAATGCTTCCATATGATATTTGCTGTCAAAAAACAGTGTGCCGTTGAAGTCGAAAAGAAGTCCCTTGACGGTATTCATGTATTATCTCCCTTCATTTTGATTATAAGCTTTATGGGAGTTCCGTTAAATCCAAAGGTCTGTCTGAGGCAATTTTCAATATAACGCTGATATGAAAAATGGAAAAGCTCTGCGTTATTGCAGAAAAGAACGAAGGTGGGCGGGGCTACCGAGATCTGCGTCATATAATATATCTTAAGTCGCTTACCCTTATCCGACGGAGGCTGGACTCTCATGGTAGCGTCGGCAAGGACGTCGTTGAGCATACCCGTGGATATTCTTGTTGTCGATTGATTGTGAACGTATTTGATGTGCTCAAAAAGTGTTTGAATACGTTGACCTGTAAGGGCGGATACGTAAACTATGGGAGCGTATGGCATATACGAAAGAGCTGTCCTGATCTTTTCGTTAAATGTATTGACCGTACTGTTGTCTTTTTCTATGCTATCCCATTTGTTTACGACGATAATAGATGCTTTTCCCGCTTCGTGAGCGATACCTGCTATCTTTTCGTCCTGCTCTGTGATTCCTGTTCACGCATCTATCATGATAAGACAAACATCGGCTCTCTCGACAGCCATGTGTGCGCGGAGAACACTGTATTTTTCTATCTTGTCATTTATCTTTGAAGAACGTCTGATACCTGCGGTATCGATAAAGGTAAACTTTCCGTGTTCATTTTCGAGATGCGTGTCAACCGCATCTCTTGTCGTACCTGCAATGTTTGATACGATAAGTCGCTCTTGTCCTATTATCTTGTTGATTATAGAGGATTTTCCTGCATTGGGTTTTCCGATAACGGCGACCTTTATGCTATCGTCGTCGTCATCTTCCTCCGCGTATTCACCAAGGGAATCAACAACAGCGTCAAGAATATCACCCGTTCCGCTTCCGTGAACAGAAGACAGAGCAATAGGCTCAATAGCGAAGCCAAGCTCGTAAAATTCATAAAACTCAAAGGGAACAGCTCCCACACTGTCGCATTTGTTGATACAGGGAACGACAGGCTTTTGGCTTTTTTGGAGCATTATTGCAATATCCTTATCGTCTGCGGTAAGTCCTGTGCGGACGTCGCACATGAAGAGTATAACGTCAGCGCTCTCAATAGCTATCTCTGCCTGAAAACGCATCTGCTTCAGTATGATGTCGTCGGTCTTTGGCTCAATACCTCCGGTGTCGATAACGCTGAATTTACGTCCTCTCCATTCTGTTACTCCGTATATTCTGTCTCTTGTAACACCAGGGGTGTCTTCTACTATGGAGCGTCTTTCTCCTATAAGTTTATTAAAAAGTGTGCTTTTTCCAACATTGGGTCTTCCAACTATGGCTATTACAGGTCTTGACATCTGTATAATTCCTTTCCTAAAGATTTTTTCAGAGCCCCAATACGTTCCTTATGAACTCGGCGGCGTCGCTTGACGTGGGACGGATGCTGACGTGAAGCTCACGTGAGAGCTCTTCGGGGGTTACGTCGTCGAGAAAAACATCACCCTCTGCTCTGAGGCACGAGGAGGGAATGAGGAGCTCGTCTCCAAGGTCTTGTCCTTTCAGCTGCATGGATATATCCTTTGCCGTAAGGAGACCTGAAACCGTGATGTGTTCTCCGAAAAAGTTGTTTTTTATTTTATATACTGAAATTTTTAAGCCTTCAAAATTTTTTTCAAGCAATTTAGCTTTTGAGAGTATATGGTCGTATGCCGCATATCCCGTAACAATGGATACATGACGGGGAGAGCGCGAGGAAAAATCTGATTTATAGTCTTCTGCCGATTCAAGCTCATAGTCAATTGCCGTGCTCATATCGGTTATCATTCCCACTCCGTTTTCTATCTGGGAGTAGCTCTCGTAAAAATCATCGGGGGGAAGGGGAAGACCTGCTTTGAGATAAAATTCGTCGGAAGGATAGAAAAGTCTCGTTCCGTGTTTATATATACACATATCGCCAAAGGCTTCTATCTGCTTTATGATCTTCGCACATTCCCCGGCACTGAAGGGCTCAAGTGGGTACAGACCGTCTCTGTATTTTGTAAGTCCCGCGGGAACTATTGCGGTGCTCTCCATTGCGGGAGCGAGTCTTTCAAGGTCACACATGGTTCTGTCAAGCTCCGCTCCGTCGTTGAGGCCCTTGCAAAGAACTATCTGACAGCAAAGGGATATACCGGCCCCAGCCAACATGTCCATGTACTTCAGTACGTCTCCCGAACGCTTGTTTTTCATCATGGTAACACGAAGCTCGGGGTTTGTGGTATGTACCGAAATATTTACAGGGGATATATGCATATCGATTATACGCTGTATATCCTTCTCCTCAAGGTTAGTAAGTGTGATATAATTTCCGTGAAGAAAAGACAGACGTGAGTCGTCGTCCTTGAAGTATAGGGAGGAGCGCATTCCGCGAGGAAGCTGATCAATAAAACAGAAAACACACTTGTTTTCACATGAATGCTTTTTATCCATAAGAGGAGTTTCAAAGTCCAGTCCTATATCATCGTATTCGGCTTTTTTTATTTTAAAAACAAGCTCTCGCTCACCGCGTTTTACCTTTAGCTCTATCTGCTTATCCGCAAGATAAAAGCGGTAGTCAAGAACGTCGTTTATTTCCTGGTCGTTTATCGAAATAAGAATGTCTCCCACAAGAATTCCTGCCTTGCCTGCTCGGCTTCTCGGAAGAACGTCAGTTATTTTTACCATTTTTTCTCCTTAATTTTCAAATGGTCATTTATATACATTTTATATTATAACACAAAAAAGTCAATATGTCAAAGTATTTTATTTTTTTCTGTGTGGATTTTAAGTGATGTAATAAAAAAAATATATCTCGCATAAGATTTACCGAATAAATAAATTGCAGAGAGGGACAGAAGATGAACAATGAAAAAGCATTCGAAAACAGTGATATGGAGTATATGACAGCGGTGGTATGTGACAAAACGGTATATTTTGATTCCTCGACCGATTATAGCTTTCCTGACTATCAACCCGATATACGCCGTTTGCTTCACGTTGAGGCACGTGTTCTTCCTTTTGCGAAATACATGGGGGCAAACAGCGCAGAATTTAATGGGCAGGTTGAATACAGGATACTGTATATGGGCGGAGATGGCGGTATTCATGCCTTGCCCACTTCCTCCGAATACAGTGTAAATATTCCTTTTGACCGTGTAAATGACTCGATCACCGATGTAGTTGCATTCCCGCATATAGAGGTGGAAAACACATCTGTGCGCGTAGTATCGGCAGATAAGATAAGTATAAAAACAAAGCTTTGCGCTCACGTGAGAGCATATGGCAAAGAGGCTTACGGAGAAGCGATACCTTCCGCTCTTGACGCGAATAAAGTAATGAGAAGAATAGGAGAGATCAAAGCTCTTGTGGAGTGTGTAGCAAACTCTGACGTGTTCGAGGTGACCTCCGAAATTCCTATGCCTTCGGATTCGTCACGTGTCGTTTATGCGGACGGAGAAGTGTTCGTAAGCGATACGGCAGTTATCGACGGAGGCGTAAGCTTCAGAGGAGACGTGAATATCATACTTCTGATGTGTGACGAAGAGGGAAATACCTTGAGGCAAGAGAGAAGGATACCCGTGTCGGGAGAGATCATGTGTGACATGGGTGAGACTGACGGACTTTCGGCTAAAGGATATATTACAGACCTTTCGGTAAGTGTAGAGGAAGATAGAATAGTGTGCTCGGCAGATGTTACAGTAGAGGTGTCGGTGATGTCAAATCAAAAAACGACATATCTTTCGGATATGTATTCTACCGAAAAGATGTGCGACGTTGAAAAAGAGGAAAAAATACTTCCTATATGCCTCAAATGCACCGATAGAAACTTCTCGATAAACGAGAGGATAGCTAAAAAGGATATAAACATGTCGGAGGATTCAAAAATAGTCGAATGCTTTACAAAGGTGAATATTGATAAATGCGTATTTGAAAATTCAAAATACGTTCTCACGGGTAATGCAAGATTTTCGCTCATAAGCAAAAAGAGCGGTGAATATACTGCAGACGAGGTGGCTTTCCCTATAAGATTTGAGACCGACGGTGTAAGTGAGGCAACAAGCATGGACATATCATGTATGGCACTTGGCACAAAGGCTATGGAGGATGGGGAAAATATTCTTTTGTCCTGCGAGGCGGTAGTTAATATGAAATGCGTTGGAGAGGAGAGGATACGCGTAGTTAAAAATGTCTCCGTGGGTGACGACGTCATGTGTGTTAAAGGAGAGACTGTAATTTGCTTCCCTGAAAACGTAGAAGATATTTGGGCAATAGCTAAAAAATATAACGTTTGCGAGGATAAGATAGAATATAGGGACGGAGAAAGCTTTGTCCTTATAAACAGATAAAAAAGGGGCTTTGCCCCTTTTTTTCACGTATTGAAATTATTTAAAATATGCGGTAAAATAAGGTGGTAGAAAAAAGGACGACTTGGGCTATACCAATAAGCTTCAAAAAGCAGAAAAGAAAAATAAGTATGAATAAGTAAAAGCCTTGCCAAGACAAAGCGTCTTTCGGCAAGGTTTTTTTCATATCAAAAGAGGAGGGAGTGTCATATACTGAAATTGAGACGTCAAATGACGTCTTTAATAGACAAGAAAGGTAAAACAGTTCAATGTATACAGAAGGAAACAAAATGCGCTATGACGAAAGCGGAAGAGACGACCTCATAGGTGAGATACTTTCGAATAGCGGAATAGAGGAGGGAGCTTCCTGCCCTTTTCATGGACATGGAAGAGTAGATAAGAGCTTTGGACTTTCGGGTTATCCTCTTGCAATGGTATACGCGCCCATTCAGGAGTGGAAAGAGCTTTACGATTTAGACAAGGCTCTCGTGAAGGGAACTCTTTTCTCCGAGCTTGACCTGCCGTTTTTAGCCGGAAATAATGGGAATACATCAATGGGAGGATGCTGCAATGGTTGACAGAAGAGTAAGAGCGAGAGGCTGTAGCATGGGATGTATGTCCTCTGGAAACGGGGATAGAGAAAGTATGATGAGAAAGCTTCAGAAGATAGATTTTGCGCTTGTCGAAATAAATCTTTATCTTGACGCGTATCCCCATTGCGAAAAGGGACTCGCATATTACCATAAGCTTTGCGAGGAACGTGAAATGCTTGTAGCCGCAATGGGCGAGAGCGGCAAACCTATTACGATGAGAGATAATAAGAGTGTCGCAAGCTGGGATTGGATAAAATCCCCTTGGCCGTGGCATGGCGAATCAGATCTGGAGGTGAGATAAATGTGGACATATGAGAAAAAATTACAGTTCCCGGTAAAAATAAAGAACCCCGATCCCAAAAGTGCGCAGATAATAATAAGTCAGCTTGGCGGACCTGACGGAGAGCTTGGCGCGTCGATGCGTTATCTCCACCAGAGATACAGCTGTCCTTACGATAAGGTGACCGGAATACTTACCGACGTTGGTACAGAAGAGCTGGCGCATCTCGAAATGGTTGCGGCGATACTTTATCAGCTTACGAGAAATCTTAAGGAAAGCGAGATAGAGGGAAGCCCTTTTGCAACCTATTTCGTTGATCACACGACAGGTATTTACCCCGTAGCCGCTTCGGGTGTGCCATTTGATATGAAATATGTTGGAGTAAAGGGTGACATTCTCACCGATCTTCACGAGGACTTAGCGGCAGAGCAGAAAGCGAGAACTACCTATGATAATCTGCTTCGTCTTATCGACGATCCCGACGTGCGAGAGCCAATAAAGTTCTTAAGAGCGCGTGAGATAGTACATTATCAGAGATTTGCAGATGCTTTGAGAATAGCTCAGGATAATCTTGATTCGAAGAATTTCTATGCATTTAACCCCTCTTTTGACAGAGCCGGAAAAAACGATAGAATGAATAGATCCTGCAGACGTCCGAACTGTCAGGGAAGATAAGATAATGGAGCAGACTCTTATGAGCCTGCTCCGATTTTACTTTTTGTTTACATTTTGAACAAGAGGATATGGTATAATGGTAATATCAAATTCTCGGAGGATAATATGTTACCCGATCCTATATTTTTGAATGTTCACATGTATGGAATAATGATAGCTTTAGGTGTTCTTGGAGCTTTTGGAACGCTGTACCTTTTTGGAAAGAAACTAGGGATAGATGTAAAGCTACTCGATTTTGCTTTTTATAACGGAGTTGCCTCGATTGGAGTCGGATTTCTTTCGGCTGCCTTGTTTCAAGGGGTATATGAATATATAGAAGATCCACAAAAAGGCTTTAGCCTTGGAAGAGGAATTACCTTTATAGGCGGACTTATCGGCGGAGTTGTGCTCTTTTTGCTGGTGTATTTTGCTTTGAGAAAAAAGCTTGATATCAAGCTTACAAATATACTTTCTCTTATTCCATGCTGTATAACGATAGCACACGGACTTGGAAGAATAGGTTGCTTTTTTGCAGGTTGTTGCTACGGAAAAGAGACCGACTCCTTCCTTGGAGTAAAATTCCCAACACTTGCTGTAAAAGTGCTTCCTACACAGCTTTTTGAAGCCATTTTCTTGTTGCTACTCTATGTTATTATGTCGTATCTTCTCCTGAAATATAGATTTCGCCATAATTTCAGCCTTTATCTCATTTGCTACGGAATCTTCAGATTCTTTATTGAATATCTCAGAGGTGACGACAGAGGAGAGCTTGTGGGAATAATATCGCCCTCACAGTTCTGGTCACTTTTAATGGTAGTCATAGGAATAGTACTTTATTTTGCGCTTCGTGAGTTTTATAAAAGGGAAGCGATGAAGGTTGACAATAAGGAGGATATCGAGCAAACGGTATCCGAGGAATAAAAAAAGGAAGCATTCGAACTTGTTCGAGTGCTTCCTTTTTTGAAATTATTTCGTATATTAATGGGATCATTGCGAATTTGAGGAGCTCGAGTCATGACGAATAAGCTAAAAAGAGCATCTCCGCTATTGCAGAAATGCTCTTTTTGGTGATCCACCGGAGACAGTCGAACTCATACGTGCGTGGAGGTTTATCATATGTTAAGCATCTCGTATCGCACGTCAATCAAATTCTTGCGAATTTGAGGAGCTCTAGTTAAGAAAGATAAACAAAAAAGCAGAACACCATAAATGATGTTCTGCTTTTCTGGTGATCCACCGGAGACTCGAACTCCGGACCCCTTGATTAAAAGTCAAGTGCTCTACCGTCTGAGCTAGTGGATCATAGCTTGAAGCTACCTATATATAATATCATATTTAGGGCGTTTTGTCAAGTTTTTGTTTTGAGAAAAAATACACAAAACTTAAGTGCTACAAGTGATATTATATGTTGAATTTGATTATAATATACAGTATGTTTGTCAAAGAAGGTCACGTATTTTGTCTGCAAGTCTCGTTACTGTTTCGGGAAGCATTTCGGGAAGTGTATCCTTTGAAGAAAATGAGACCTCAAAATCCTCGTATTTTACCGAGGAACGTATCATTTTTACGATAAGCTTATCAATTCCTTTGAGCTTATCGGGTTTGAGCTCGCCTCCAAAGCAATGTATACCGAGAGAGCATTTGAGCTTTTTGGGAAGCTCGATATCCTTGTATTCATCAAAGTAATTTATATGACCGCAACAAATGAACGCGGCAGTCTCGATAGACGACAGCTCCGCGGTGTATTTTTTAATGTATTTTTTTAGCTTTTTGTTGAGCGCACCCATTCTTATTGAGCCGCCTACAACTGCCACGTCGAAGCCCTCGGGCGAGGGAAGAGCATCGTGCTTTGCATCAAGGAGCGTGACATCGATTACCTTTGGAAGACTGTCTCTCAATAGCTCTGCACATCTCCTTGAAAGCCCACCGCGTGTGGCATAGATAATAAGTACCTTCATTTTTCTCTCCGTTGCGTTTTTTATTAACTACCGTATATTTTATCATATTATTAATGTATTGTCAATATAAAAAGGACTGCCGCAGGCAGTCCTTTTTTTAATTACTGAACCGTTTCTATCAGACCGTAAGAGTCGTCGTGGCGTTTGTAGATAACACAAACTTCCTCGGTCTTATCGTCCTTGAATACGAAAAACTCGTGTTCGAGAAGATTCATCTGGAGTATTGCTTCCTCTACCGACATCGGTTTAAGCGGGAAAGATTTTTTTCTTATTGTAAATTCCGCTTCTTCCTCGAAATCTTCTCCTGTCTCCATAAATCCAGTGTCAAATGCTCCACTGCGAAGTCGCTTTGCAAGGCGGGTCTTGTTTTTTCTGATCTGTCTTTCTATTAAATAGATGGCTCTGTCAAGGGCGTTTCTAAAGGTCTCGTCCTCGACCTCGCTTCTGAAGATCGTTCCGGAGGAAACTATTGTAAGCTCGAGACGTTTCTGTGTCCGCCTTGAGCTTAAGGTTGCCGTGGCGGTACATTCGTCATCGAAATATTTATCAAGCTTTGAGAGCTTGGATTCGATGGTCAGCTTCATTTCATCCCATACGTTCATCTGTCTTCCAATAATGGATACCTTCATGTGTATGTCCTCCTTGAATAAATATAGCCGAGGATATTACTCCTCGGCTATATTATATCACATAATTTTTTATTTGTAAATAGTAATTAATAATTTTTTGAAGCTATAAATATAATTTGTGCAAAACTAACAAACAATGTCATTTTTTATCAAATTCAGCAATAGTTGCGGAGGTTATCTCGGGACACTCGTCGGTTATTTCGTATCCGATCTCTGTGGGAGCTGCCCAACGAATAGCATTTTCGATTATTCTTTGAACGTGGGGGTTATAGTAGCTCTTGCAGGTCTCATGACCGGGCTGGAAATAAAACACCTTTCCTGCACCTCTGATAAAGCATGCGCCCGATCTGAAGATGTGGCCGTCCTCAAACCATGAACCGAAAACGAGGGCATTAGGCTGTGGAATATAGAAGGGCTCACTGTAAAGCTCGTCTTCCTCAAGAATGAAGTGGTCGGGGATACCTGCGGCGATGGGGTGAGATGGCATCATATTCCAAACTATCTCTTTCTGATTTCTTCCCCAACTGAGATTTCCGTTTGTTCCGACTATTACCTTAAAGGGCTTTGAATGGTGTCCGGAGTGAAGTGCAATGAATCCCATTTTTCCGAGATAAACTCTTGCGCGGATCTTTTCAACAAGCTCGTCGTTTACTTCCTTATGAGCACAATGTCCCCACCAAAGAAGGACGTCGGTTTTGCTCAGAAGCTCGTTTGGAAGCCCCTGATCCTTGTCGTCGAGCGCTGCAAGTGTTATATTCATGTCTTCGTTATTTTTTAGGAAGTTTTTTATAAAAGCATGAATACCGTCGGGGTATAGAACTTTTACATCCTCCATTTCTTTTTCATGTCTGAATTCGTTCCATATAACGACGTTGATCTTTTTTGACATAGCTACCTCCATGATTATAAGCTTTTGTTGTTGGTTTGGTCGTATAGACCTGAATATATGATATCACAGCTGGCGAAAAATTTCAATATATAAATGCAAAATAATTAATTTTTGATCTGAGTGAAAAAATAATAAAAAATTCCTAAAAAGGAATAAAAATTAAAAAATATTTTACATTGTCCTTTTTATAGGACAGAGTATGTGGTATAATGAAGTTGCAAGACAGATAGAAAGCAAAGTTCCGAAAATGGATTAAAAATCAAAAAAAGTAAGAAATAAAGCAAAAAACTTTATTCGTTTTTGGAAGACTTATTTGTCGGAAAGGAAGGACAACAATATGAACGCAGACCTTAATTTTGATTACAGAGCTATGATTAATACTACTGAAAGAACTTCCAAAACAGAGGAGATAAAGGTGAACGATATGGACGAAATGAAAGAGATGGGTGTTATATCCGAGTCGTGCAACTGCTCGGGATTTTCGCTCTCAGCTATCGGTGGAGCGATATTAATGTTCGCAGGAATACTTATTTATACTCTTATAGCAGGTTGATACTTGATTTTTTTCCTTGCCTGTGATAAAATTATAATAATAAATGCAGGAGGGAAGTCTTGTGGCGAAGGGATCAAATCAAAAGCTGAAGTTACTTTATCTTTGGCGTATTTTTAATGAGCTTACAGATGAGAGTCACGGCTTGACTCTTGCTGAAATATCCGAGGAGCTTGGAAAGTATGAGATAAGTTCGGAGAGAAAAAGCTTATATGACGATATAGAAATGCTTAAGCTTTTTGGAATGGATATAAAGGTAGTGAGAGATAGGAAGGTCAGATACTATCTTGATAGTCATACCTTTGAGATCGCCGAGCTAAAGCTCTTGGTTGATGCTGTTGAATCTTCAAAGTTTATTACAGAGAAAAAGAGTAATTCACTTATCAAAAAGCTGGAAGGCTTTGCGAGTAAATATGATGCGGCGAAGCTTCGAAGACAGGTTCTTGTGTCGGGTAGATTGAAAGCGGAAAACGAAGAGATATTTTGCAACGTGGATATGATCCATCGTGCGATAGCGGAAAACAGAAAAATTTGCTTTCGTTATTTTGATTGGACCGCATCTAAACGTCGGGAATTGAGAAGAAACGGTGATTTCTATAAAATAAGTCCGTGGGCGCTTTCGTGGGACGACGAAAATTATTATCTTATCGGATATGACTCCGAGGCTGAATGCATCAAGCATTTCAGAGTTGATAAAATGATTGAGCTTTATATGGACAAAGAAAAAAGAGATGGTGCGCAGAGTTTTTCCGACTTTGATATGACGGTATATCGTAAGCAGGTATTCGGAATGTACGGAGGAGAGGCGTGCAACGTCATCATAAATTGCGACGCATCACTTTCAGGTGTAGTCATCGACCGCTTTGGAAGAGATGTTACTATAAGTGATCACGGAGAAACATTTACCTTTTCTGCAAAGGTCATGTTAAGCCCAAATTTTTATTCATGGGTATTATCTTTTGGAGGACGAATGAAGATCGAATCTCCACCATACGTAGCCGAAGAGGTTGCAAAGCTTGCGCATGAGGCACTTGAAAGATATAATGAAAATTAAAAACAAAAGGACGGAGAAAGCTCCGTCCTTTATTTATGTTTTCTTGTTTGTTAACCTACAGCGTTCTCTGTATCGTCGATATTATCGTCTATAATATCGTCAGTGCTTGGCGTTGAAAAATACGTTGGATCGGAAATTCCGTTTATCTTCGAGCAATTGCCACAAATGCTCTTGAAGGATTTTCCGTTTGACGTGTAGTAAAGTGAGAATGAACCCGTTGTTTTGTCATACACCGCAACAAAAGAATTCTTTGTAGCTTGATCGAAGAAGAAGGGAAGTGATGAGATCGTATCGGAATCGAGTTTCAGCTCGTCATTCTTTACCTTTTCTTCCTGACAAACTTTGATTGAAAGAGTAGTGCTGTTTTCAACGTAAAGCTTTCCTGTATATTCATGAACAGACATAGCAGATATGCTGTCGCTGACGGCTTCTTTTACGCCCTGTTTAGCGCTTCCCTTGTGATAGTAGAGTCTGTCGTTACTGTCTGTGAAATAAACGCTTCCTTTTGAGGTAACCTCAAATTCTTCAACGTCGCTGAATACGAAAACGGGCTTTTCCTTAAGCTTTGAAAGATCTATCTTGTAGAGTGTCTTTCCCATGGTGTAGTAGAAATAATTTCCGTCGGGAGTAAATTTGCCCTTGTTTGTGGAAACAAGCTCTGGGGTTTCGTCAAGTTTTTTTACATGGCACGCGATGTATGAGGTCGTTTCAGCGCCTACGTTTTCACATTCAAGGTATGCGTCCTTGAATGTTTCAAGACAAACGACTGAGCTGTCTATCTGTGCAACGTGATATTCACCCTTACCTATTATTTGTGGCTGATATTTATCAGGCTTCTTTGATTTATACTTGTATATGTATGAAGAAATGCTATCTCCCGTGGGAGCAGAAAAGATTATCTCATCACCGTCAACGTTCATCTCAAGTATGTCTTCGAAGCCAAAGCTTACCATATGAGGAGTTTTGGCTTCGTCACCGTCGTACTCAATAACGTAAAGAACCTTTGTAATATTATCCTTGGTACTCGTAGCACTTGAATATATGAGGGAGCCATCTATAGATGTTTTAACGGGCTGAAGAGCCGTGGTGATCGACGTAATGTTATTAGAGTACCATCTGGAAAGAATAGAATTACCTGAAGCATCTGTGTCATTAAATGCAACTGTGGAAGCATCTCCTGAAATAACAAAGGAGGTTGCTTTGGGTGAGCTCGTAATGTGATTTCCGCCGTCATCTGCTGTGCCGAGATAAACATAACCGTTGCTCATTCTGTAAATGACACCTGGTTTATATTCAGCAAATGCAAGACATTCAGACACTGTTCCCATTGCAAGAGGCTTTATTTTCTTACCGTCTGTATAGTAAATGTTATAGCCTCCCTCAGTGACAGCTTCTGTTACGTAAGCAAATGAATGGTCAAGAGCAGGTGTTACAACTATATCGTTTTCAAAGGTGTTTTCCTCAAGATCTTTACCGTTTATAACAACGTGATTGATACCGTTAGAATCGGTGTATGATGCAAAAACGTTGTTCTTGAGAGTAATGTTCTTGTTTGACGATACGATCGCAACTATGATCACTATTATAAGTATGAGAACCGCGATTATAGCACCGAGAGCAATAAACATCGAAGGAGTGTTTTTATTTCTTGTACTGTTATTGTTTTTTGGGGGCGGGACATTTCTTTGAGAACGGTTGTGATTTTGTCTTCTTTGTCTTTCAGCGCCAGAAGAATAGGAAGAGTCAAAGGAGTCGAAATCGTTTGCTTCGGAGTTGTCGGCATAAAGAGTAAAGTTGTTCTTTTTGCTTTGCTCAGAGCCGATCTGCATACCGTTAGCGCCCGAAAAAGCGGGAGTTTTTTGGTTATTATAAAGCATGTTTTTACCTCCATGTTTTTTTACATAAATATACATATAAATTTTACCACAGTGACGAATCAAAAACAACAATATATCATTAACAAATTATTAACTCGAAGTTAACAACACAATATCTTGTGAAAGAGAGGTGAAAAAAATGCCGTATTTTGTTTAAAACGTTGAGTGTATAAAATATGTGAAATACACAACTTAAGCAAGAGGCAGAAAATGACGGAAGAGGAATATATGAAAAAAAGATGTCATATTAATTAACCAAGAAATAAAGGTGGGTGAAAAAGTGGCGACAATAATCGTCGATAAAAGAAATCATAATACCGTAGGAAATACAGATACGATAAATGGACAAAACGCGGCATATCTGCTGTCTGTTTTGCCAAACAGACTTGTGAAAGAGCTTCAAATGCTTGCATCAAAGACGAACGGGGCGGCATCTGTCTTTTCTGCCGAGGAGATCAGGTTAAGAAGAGATGGGCGAGCCTCTCTTACGGTGGCGGACAAGAATACAATTCTGAAAACCGTCATTGGTGCTCAGGAAATGGACGAGACTGTGGCGAGGATATGCGACGATTCCTTATATGCTCACAGCGAGACGATAAAAAACGGTTTTATAACCGTTGCGAACGGAATAAGAGTGGGAATATGCGGTAGGGCTGTTTGTCAAGGAGAGAATATAATAGGAGTATATGACATAAGCGCTCTTAATTTCAGAATACCTAAAAATATTGTTCGTGTCGGTAGCGAAATAACAGAACTATTGCTCAAAGAGGAACGGGGAATACTTATATATTCTCCGCCCGGAGTTGGAAAGACTACGCTTCTTCGAAATATTGCGAACGATCTATCTATACAAAACGGTGGAAGAAGAGTTGCTCTTATAGATACGAGACAGGAGCTTACATATTCCATTGGAAACGGAGATGGACTTATTGACATTCTTTCGGGTTATCCGAGAGCATTGGGAATTGAGATCGCGGTAAGAAGTATGAATCCGCAGGTGATAATATGTGATGAGATAGGAGAAAGAAGCGAAGCAGAAGCAATAGCATCGGCTCAAAACAGCGGAGTTCCGTTTGTTGCGTCAGCACATGGAAGTAGCGTAGAGGGGCTGCTCAGGCGTGAAGGGATCAAGCTTCTTCACGATGCAGGTGTTTTCGGATTTTACGTTGGAATTAAAAGAAAAGCGGGAATGGAAGGATACGAATATAACATAACCAGTAAGGAGGCGGTAGATGATTGGCTTCAAAATAGCAGGGGCGGTAATCTTCGTCATATGCGGAATAGTGGCATCGGTGAAGCTTAATAGAAAAGCAGATATAGTGCTTGACGGTGTTGACAGCATGATAGGTGTTATAAGATATATAAAAAACATGGTCGATATGTATTCTCTTCCGCTTCCTAAAATACTTGACCGAATGAAAAATGACACGCGTGGGAAAAGGCTTTTGGCAGGTTGCGGTTACTGTGAGAAAGAATTGCCGTGTAACATAAATGAAATGAGGAGTTTTTCATTTGTCGGTGATGATGAAGTAAAAGGACTTTTCTGTGAATTTCTTTCGGAATTTGGCGTGGGTTACCGAGAGGAGCAAATAAAGCTTTGTGAACGTTACGAGGAGCTTTTGAGCGAACGCAGGGAGAAGATATCCGCAGAGCTTCCTATAAAGAAAAAAAGAAACGTAACACTTTGCATTACGGGAACTCTTATACCTGTAATTTTACTGATATAGAAGCTTTCGAAAACGCAAGAGCGGGGAAAGGAATATAATGGATGTTAGTCTTATTTTGAAGATAGTTGGGGTTGGTGTGCTTGTCTCGGCATCTGCTTCTATTTTGAATAAATCCGGCAAGGATGAACAGGCTATGCTGGTTACTGTTGCGGGGATAGTTGTTGTTATGCTGATGCTTGTGGGGGAGATAGGCGAATTGTTCGATACGGTAAGAGCCGTATTTGATTTTTAGTATGGCGGAGGTCTTTAAAATATGCGCCATTGCATTGGTTTGCGTATGCGCGTCTGCAATACTTGAACATTTAAAAAGCGGTGCGGCATTCGGAATAAAGATAGCAGGCGGTGTTGCGGTATTTGGAATTACCTTTGCTTTTTTCGGTGACAGTTTGATACAAACTGTCGAATTGTTTAGACAGACACTCGGTGACCGAGGCATGAAATACGCGGAGGTAATGGTAAAAGCGTTAGGCATTGCATATGTCAGCGGTATTTGCACGAGTCTTTGCAGAGATATTGGAGAGACTGTGGCAGCAGATGGAATAGAGACTGGTGGAAAGCTCGCGATCGTGGCACTTGCTATTCCTATCATAAACGAGATACTTGAAGGAGCTGTTGAGCTTCTTCAGTCAGTATAAAAATAAAACAAAGGATCTTTTTATGACTTGCAGATATAAAAAAACAGTATTTATCCTTGCTTTTTTATGTGTGATATCATTTTTTTCTATATGTGTATACGGCGAAGAAAATATGACTTTACCCGATGAGCTTTCGGAGGCGCGAGACAAGCTTCCAGAGGAAAGCGAGGAACTTCTTCCAAACAGTATGTTTGCCGATGACCTTTCAGAGCTTGCAGATGGAATTGACGAGTTTTTAAATCCAAGAAATATTTTTACCGTCATAAAAAACACTTTCTCGTTTTATTCAAAAGAGGGAATTCGCTTATTCGCAACTCTTTTGGGAATCGTTATCATATCATCTTTGATAAGTTCGCTTGGAAAGGTTGTTGAGAATGACTCACTGACAGGAGTTTTTGGTATTTGTAGGGTTGGCGTCGTGTTTTGCTCTATACTTGAAGTTCTCAAATTACATATATATGACGTTGTCGAATATTTTGAAAGGCTTAATTCTCTAATGCTCTGCATGGTTCCTGCGCTCGGAGCTACATTGGCGATGGGAGGAAACATAAATAGTGCCGCAACGGGAAGCAGTACCTTATACGGATTTATAACGGTCAGCGAGGGCATATGTGCCGTAAGCGTAATGCCGATATGTGTGACCGTGACAGCTCTCGGACTTGTTTCGGGTATATCCCCCGATATGAAGCTCGGACGTATATCGGGAGCAATAAAAAAAGGATACAGCATTTTTTTAGGTTTTATAATGACGGTAATGCTTACCATTTTATCTGCAACCACCGAGGTTGCATCGGCGGCTGACGGTGTTGCTTCAAAAACTGCAAAGCTTGCTGCATCGACATTTATTCCCGTGGTGGGCGGTTCTGTTGGAGAAACTCTAAGGGCGGTAGCGGCAAGTGCAGGGTACATAAAGAGTGTGGTTGGAGTCAGCGGTATCGTGTTTTTGGTGTCTCTTCTGCTCCCGACTCTTATATCGCTTATCGTTTGCAGGATGGTATTTATGATCGTATCGACCGTTGCTGATATGATAGGAAGTGACGCGGAGGCAGGGTTTATCGGTGAGCTTGGTAACGTGTTCGCCTGTCTTATAGCTGTTGTGGCAATGACAAGCGTGATGTTCATAATTGCTCTGTATATTTTCGTTAAAATAAGCGTTGTGTAGAAAAAGGGGAGGCGTCAGATGAAGGAATATATATATTGTATCATGGCGCTTACACTTTTTGTTGGTATCTGCCGTATACTTTCTCCCGAGGGGAGAGTGAAAAAGTACGTGAGCTTTGTGGGATCATTGTGTGTTGTATCTGCAATACTTATGCCGCTTGGAAGCATAGCTTTTGCAGAGGATATTTTTTCGGATATTGAATATGAAGAGGATATACAGAGTGTGGAGGCGCTTTGGGAGTATTACGACACGACGCAAAAAAACGTATGCGAAAAGGATACGGAAGATAGGCTTGAGGGGATAATATCATCGGAGCTTGAGGTATCTTCAGATCTTTTTGACGTGGATATAACACTTCAAGATGCGGAAGATAGCTTTGTTATATCGGATGCGAGAGTAATAATAAGAAAAGACGGAATAGGTATAGATCCGCATGCTGTCAAAAGGATCGTATTTTCACTTTTGAGCGTAGAGTGTGAGATAATATACGATATGAAGTAATAATGAATCTGGAGGGCATATGGAGGGAGAAAATAAAAAAGAGAAAAAAGGAGGGCTTATCATACTCCTGATATGCGGAATATTGGGGCTTGTGCTAATGATAGGCGGAAGTATAGGTGCAGAGGACAAAAATGCCACTGATACCGAAATAAAAGAATATGAGAGGGATCCCGATGAGTACGCAAGAGAGATAGAAGAAAAGGTAGTAAGGCTGTGTTCAGGTATTGAGGGGGTAAAAAACGTAAAGGCGATCGTTACATTAAAGGGAGGATACAGAACTGTCTACGCGATAAATTCTCAATCAAGCGGCACCGGATACCGAAACGAGCTTGTTACAACGGGAAGCGGATCAGGAGAGAGGGCGGTCGCGGTGGGGTATGAAAATCCCGAGATCGCAGGTATAGGAATAGTGTGCGATGGCGGTAGCAACTCAAATGTGAGATTGACTGTGACCGAGCTGGTTTCTTCTGCTTTTGGCATAAGCGCAAACAAAATTTCGGTTGCGGAGGCAAATAAATAATTTTTCAGGCATATTTAAAATCGGACAAACATATATATAAAGTGTATCAGAAAATTAATTTTCGGAGGGAATTTAAATGAAAGCAGAAAACTTAAAAGAAAACTTCAAAACCTTTTGTAAACGAGTGGGCAGACGAAACTTTATAATTTTTGGTGCGGTCGTTTTGATACTTGCGGCAGTTATTATTAATATAGCTGTATTTGCTAACGAGGATGATGGATACGATTACGATCAGAGCGCCGGTATGGACACAACACAGCTTGGTAACAAGACAGACGACTCGGATGATGCGGGATCTGTTTCCGATTCGTATTTTTCAAGCGTTCAGGTAAACCGCCAGAGAACAAGAGATGAAGCGATAGAGGTGCTTCAAAGTGTAGTTGATAACGAATCGTCTACCGAGACAGCAAAGAACGAGGCTCTTGCAGAAATAAATAAGCTTGCAAAGGTAATGGAGTCTGAAGCAAATATTGAAACTCTTATCATAGCCAAGGGCTTTGAGGAATGTGTAGCTGTTATCAGCAACGAGGGCGCGAGCATTGTCGTTAAGAGCGAGGGTATTACACCTGCGCAGATCTCCCAGATAAACGAGATAGTATACGAGCAATCGGGTATAGTTCCCGCTAATATAAAAATAATTGAGAGATAACCCATTTTTACATATATTTTTCAGATAGCGGAATGGAGAATATCATGAGCAATATCAGTACCGCGGCGTTTGCCGCGGCAAATAGCGGATACGGATTCAGAAGCTTTTACGAGCAGATATTCAACGATAGTGGGATAAAAAAGAGATATATCATAAAGGGCGGACCTGGTACCGGAAAAAGCAGCTTTATGAAAACAATAGGGAAAAAACAAGAAGAGTGCGGCAGGACAGTAGAGTATTATCTTTGCTCTTCCGATCCCGATTCTGTAGACGGAATAGTTATCGACGGAAAAATTGCCATGATGGACGGAACTGCACCTCATACGGTGGACACGGAGATCGCGGGAGCAAGAGACGAGATGATCGATCTTCTTCGGTGCTGCGATACGACATCTCTTGAGGGCAGGGTAGAGGAAATAAAGGCGTTATCAAAAAAGAAGAGCCTTTGCTATAAAAGAGCATACGGTTACCTTTCTATGATGCTTCGGGGCTCTGAGATGAGAGAGGGAATTGTTCTATCTTCACTTTTGAGTGATAAGATCAAATGCGCTGCTGAAAATACCGTTTTGCGATTTCCGCAAGGAGAAGGATTTTTCCAAAAGGTCGCGTTACGCTCTTCTTTTGGCATGAAGGGAAGAGTGATTCTTGATCTATATGAAAAAAGGGCTAAAAGGATATATGTTGTAAACGACAGTTATTCGCTTGGATACAAGTATCTTGAGGCGGTGGTAAATGCTGCAAAAAAGAAAAAACAACCTATTACTGTTTCCTATTCTTATCTTGATCCGAACCGACTTGATGCGGTTTTGTTTGACAATACGGGAGATTGCTTTATCGTACTTGATGCTTCAGATGAAAAAATACCGTACGGTATTTACAAGACTGTAAATACCAAACGTTTTTTGAATATATCCGAACTTAACACGGAAAAAAAGCATGAGTACAAGGCAATGCTTCGAATAGAGACAGAAATATCTTCTCTTGCGGAAAAAAATCTTTTAAGGGCGGGAGAATATCATTTTGCCCTTGAAAAAATATACGTTCCGTGTATGAATTTTGAAATGCTCATGACAGAAGCGGATAAGATATCAGAAAGAATATCAAAAAGTTTATAAGAAAAGAGCCGTTTTGCAACAGATATGGTGTTTTTACCTTCTGCTGAAGACGGCTTTTTAATATATAAGGAAGGAGATATGGAAATAATATTATCCGATTGACAAATTTCGAATTGCATGATAAAATAAAATGTGTAAATACAATCGGATCGATTATTATTCAATTGTACTTTTATGAAAAAGATAATGATTGTGTTCGGTACTCGCCCCGAAGCTGTAAAAATGAGCCCTCTTATACTTGAACTAAAAGAAAGAAGGGGTATAGAGGTCTTCGTTTGCTTGAGCGGTCAGCATACCGATATGACACGCTCTGTTCTCAAGGAATTTGGCATTGATGCGGATATCGACCTATGTATAATGAAAAACGGTCAAACTCTTTTCGACATTACCGAGGCAGTATTGAAAAGTGTGGGAGAGGTTCTCAAAAAAAATTCTCCTAACGTTGTATTGGTTCACGGTGATACGACCACAGCATTCGCAACAGCTCTTTCGGCGTATTATTGCAACATACCCGTAGGACACGTGGAGGCTGGGTTAAGATCTGGAAATATATATGAGCCTTTTCCCGAGGAATTTAACAGAAAGGCTATATCTCTTATAGCAAAATACAATTTTGCCCCCACGATTAATGCTATTCAAATGCTAAAAGCCGAGGGGGTCAGAGATGAGTCACTCTTTCTTGTAGGGAATACAGTGGTGGATGCTGTGAAGTATAGCATGAATGCAAAATTTACAAGCCCGCTTCTTGATCTTGCTTCAAATAAAGCTTGTGTATTCCTTACTGCACATAGGAGAGAAAACCTCGGTGCTGCTATGCGGGAAATGCTTATGGGTGTCAGGGAAGCGGTGGATGAAATTAGTGATCTTTACGTAATATATCCTGTTCATCCCAATCCGCTCGTCAGAAGTGTTGCATATGAGATTTTAGGGGGACATTCACGAATAATTCTGACAGAACCGTTGGGAGTTCGGGAAACTCATAACCTTATCGCAAAAAGCAGATTTATAGTGACCGATTCGGGCGGAATACAGGAAGAAGCAGTTTCCTTGAACAAAAGAGTGCTCGTTATGAGAAGAGTTACCGAACGTCCCGAGGGAATTGAGGCGGGATTTATAAAACTTGTAGGTACTGACAGAGAAGCTGTTTGCCTTGAAATATGTAAGGCATATTCGGCTGATTTTGGATCATCTCAAGAGGTGATCTTAAACCAAAAGTATAATCCGTTCGGAGACGGAAACGCATCAAAGAAAATCGCAGACGTTTTAGAGCAAAAGATTGTGTAAATAAAGGAGAATTTATTATGCAGATCGATTTTCACGCACACATTCTTCCAGGATGCGACCATGGAAGTGAAAGGCGAAGAACATCACTCAAGCAGCTTACTCTCGCACGGGACGCAGGGGTTGATATTGTATGTGCAACGCCACATTTTTATCCTCAAAGAGATGATCTGGCAGAGTTTTTGAAACGCCGTGAGGATTGTGCAAAGCGTCTTTTTGATGCAATGGAAGAAACGGGCGAGAAGTATCCAAAAATTCTTGTGGGTACGGAGATCCTGCTTTGCGATAATCTTGACAAGCTTGACGGACTTGAAAAATTGTGTCTTGAGGGAACAAATATTTTATTGCTTGAGCTTCCTTATACGGGATTTAGCGTAGAAATGTTTGATACCATCGAATCATTGAACTCTTCCGGAAAATATAACATAATATTTGCACACGTTGACCGATATGATAAAAATCAGATAGAGCAGATTTTAAGACTCGGCTTTCCTGCTCAAATAAATGCGGACAGCATATGTAAGACCTTTGTTCCTTTAAGTATAAAGAGATGGATAAAATACGGTGCTGTCATCTCCTTTGGCAGTGATATACACGGTACTGACGAAGGATACGTTAATTGGAATAAAGCGAAAAGGCGATTGGGAAACAAATGGAGCTCGGTTATGAAGGAAACTGAAAAATTTATATTTGAGACCTCAAAGATCTGAATTTTTTTTCGAATAATACATATCCTAATGTCACTATACCGCGGAGGTGACATATGGATAAATTACTTAAAAATAACACAAGACAGTCAAAGGTATATCATTTTATTAAAAGAGGGACAGATATTATCCTTTCTGCAGCTCTTATAGTCTTTTTGTCACCTTTGATGGCTATTATTGCCTCTGTCGTGGCTTTGACATCGGAGGGTGGGGCGTTTTTTAAACAAAAAAGACTTGGAAGGGAAGAAAGAATATTTGTTTGCCTGAAATTCAGGACGATGTACACCGATGCACCACACGATGTTCCAACGACAGAATTTGTTGGAATGGAAAAGCACATTACACATGTTGGCAAAATATTAAGGCGGACGAGTCTCGATGAGTTACCTCAACTTTTTAACGTCCTTTTGGGAGATATGAGTATGGTGGGCCCCAGACCTTTGATCTTAAATGAGGGCGAGATAACGAGAATGAGACGTGAGGCGGGGGTGTATAGTGTACGTCCCGGAATAACGGGATTTGCACAGATAAACGGTCGTGACAACGTGACCGATAGGGAAAAGACCGAGCTTGACAAGCTTTATATAGAGGAGATGTCTTTTTTTACCGACCTGACCATACTCATTATGACTCCAATTCGAGCATTGAGAGGGAAGGATATTAAATCTAAAAAACAATAATAAAAATCCGTCGAAGATACATTCTTCGACGGATTTTTGTTATTCAGTAGCTTCTGCTGTATCGTTGTTTTCTGCGTTTTCAAATTTTGCAGCAGCCTTTCTTTCCTTGCGAGCCTGCTTTTCAGCTTCTATCTTTTCCTTCTGAAGACGAATTTCTTCACGAATAGCGTCTATGTCAACGATGGTATCTGCAATCTTTTCGGCTTGAGATGCTCCGCTTTTAAGCTGCTTATAGGTGAGCTTACCGAGATCTTTGTACTTTGAGTCAAGCTTATGCTCAAGGGATTTGAGCTTTAAGTGCATCGACGCGATGTCTGCAAGCTCTCCTGTTTTCTTGATAGCCTTATTTGCCACGCGGCTAACGTTTGTTTTGATATTATTCATATTTGCCATAAGGATTCCTCCGTACAGAATTTATATTTTGTTATAAATTATTATACAACAAAAAATCATATTTGTAAACATAAAAAGAAAAAAATTTACTTTTCAAAACAAAACTGGAATAAATTTTTTTACAGAGGAAAATATATAAACAAGGGAGGTGATATTATGAATATGAACAGTGACGACTACAGGCGTTATTCTATAGCACACGCAAAAAAGTCTTTGTTACCAAGAGACTGCTTAAGGGCATTTCTTGTGGGAGGAGCAATATCTGTCATAGGTCAGGGCTTTATGTATATTTACGGTAATTTGCTTTCTATGTCCGAAGATATATATATGCCTCTGACTTCAATAACTGTTGCGTCGATCGCAATAATTCTCACTGCTTTTGGGGTGTTCGATAAGATAGCAAGATTTGCAGGTGCAGGGACTTTAGTACCTATTACAGGATTTGCAAATTCGGTGGCGTCTCCCGCAATAGACAGCAAAGCAGAGGGCTTTGTTACCGGTATAGGTGCCAAGATCTTTACTGTTGCCGGTCCTGTTTTATTATACGGAACTCTTGCTTCATCCATATACGGTGTTATTTATTGGGGTGTAACCAGGTGTCTGTGAGACATTAGTTGTGTAAAAAATTGAGCTCTTGATTTTTTTGTTTTGAATTTCCAAATTTAAATTATCCGTTTGAACTTGACATACTACACAAAAAGTATTATAATAATTAATGGATAAAAATTTTTTGGGGGACATTATTATGAAAAAAAGATCCATATTGATTTCAATACTGGCAGTTATTGTATGTCTGTCTTTGGTTTTGGTTGGATGCTCAAGCAAAACGCAATATGATGATGACGATGACTATGATAGATCAAATAATAGATCGTCAAAGGTAAATAAAGATCCTGAAAACGATGTGAAGGTTATTTCTGAAGCTATCGGTAATAAGAGCATTTATGAAATACTGACAAGTGCACTTAAATCGATTCCCGAATCGGTCAATGATTTAAAAACAGATGTTATTGTTGACGAAATAAAGAATATAGAGTTTGAAACAGATGCCAAGATGTCAGTGAACGGAAGTAAGTTCTCCGAAATATACATTGGTGTTTCTGACGGAATTACAAAAGTAAAAACCGAGGAAGAAACGGTATATATGGCAATTGCCGAAAACGGTGACGTGATCTCATTTGAGGACTTTGGAAACGGTTATCATGAGACAGACAGATCATATACAATTTCCGAGATGCTCGATTATCTTGATGAATATATTTCCGAGTATGAAGAAATGGACGTTGATTCTATTCTCGGAATGTATGCGGGAACACCGGTAGAGGAGATACTCGATTTTAAGCTTCCAGCGCTTAATGAGGAGCATTTGTCTATTGAGGAAGGCTATTATGTTATTCAGGATAGCTATTATGATATTCTTGTTGACGGATTTATTGATCTGGTCGTTGAAACGATGGATGCCGAAATGGGATATGCAACTGACGAGGACGCAATCGAAGAAGCCGAAGAGTTTATTGATGACATGATAGATGCACTTGGACTTGAGATCGGATTTGCGGTAATAGGAGATAATATAGTTGGAATCCTTTTCTCAATTGATATTGATCTCGAAGCCTACGGCGATATGAACGAAGAAGATGGTGGACTTTATCCTGTATCAATGAACGATGATGTCTGCAAGATCATTGTAGAGATAGCTTATACAGAAGACGCATCTCGCTTGGAGCAAGTTAACGTTTATGCTGACATGAACCAAGACGGAGAACAAATTACAAAGATAGACGTTGAATGCAGAATTGACGACAATGAATATAGCTTGGAAATCGATAAATTTATTATCGAAAACGACATTGACGTTAGCGGAACCATATCATTGAAGCAGCTTGTGGGCGACGACGGTGATATTGTAGGTATCGATGCAGAGATAGCTTTGGAAATGGACGATATTACTGTTGACGGAAAAGCATACGTTAATTTTGAAAATCTTTCAAAAAAGGGATCGGAGTTTATAGACCTTCAACTTGATATGACTATATACGGCGAAGAGATCGACATAGAGCTCGATGCCGAGGTGATCAATACAGGAATAGCTTCTTATGAATTTTCATACGAAGGTGAAAAAGAGGAGATCGTTATTAAAGGAGATATGAACTTTAATTCGGTGGATCTTGGAAAAATTCCTTCGAGCGTAAAATATGCGTCATAATATTAAATAAAAAAACAACCGCTAATTGCGGTTGTTTTTTTATTGTATTAATCTTCGCGTTTTCCATGTGCAAATCCCTGATATTCGTCAAGAAAATCCTCTGCTGTTTTTATCATTCTTACAACAGCTTCGTTATCCTTGAACGCAAAGAACATAGATGCGTTTCCGAAATATTTGTCGATTATCTGAACGCATATCATGATCTCCTTTTCGTCGAGCCAAGCTAAAGAGACGGCGTCGTCATACATAAATCCGTCATCGGTACGAGCTCCGCCGATACCGTTTGAATATCCAAGCTGCGGGAATTTTCCAAAAACATTATGGTTTACGCCAAAGGGAAGTATCTTTTCTCCCTGAGAATTTTTGTAATGCAGCTCACCCGTTTGTTTATCATTAAAATAAAACGTGAATTCCGATATTCCCATGGGGTTGTTCTCAAGAGAATATTTTACTCCGTTGATCTCGTCTCTGAAGGAAGAGTCCTCAAGCCCTTCTGCTGCAAACAGCTTAAGATCGGAAGTCGCGTCGCAGAGAGCTTTGTAGTCCGCAGGAGCTTCGGGGAGCGGAGAGTCATTTATGTTATCTACTATAATATCAAGCAGGGCCTCAAAAATGGTGTCATATGCGCGCTCTCTGCCTTGGTTGTCACTGGTGCAAACGAAAATAAGGTCTTTATCAGGGAAGCAAGCCGTAAGTTGTCCTCCCATTCCGACAAAAAGAAAGCCGTTTTGCTCAATACGCCATATCTGATAACCGTAGCCAAGAGAGTAATATACAGAATAATGTGACGTTATTGAGTTATTAACAAGAGCAGACGTTGCTGTTTTGAGATACTCTTCGTTCATTAATCTCTTTCCGTTCCACATACCGTAATTCATAACGAAACGTGCAAACGATATCATATCTCTCGGTCTGCATATTAGAGCCGAGTCACCCCATGAATCACCGTTTCTTGTCTTAAGTATCTCTGCTGTTTTGAACGTTCCGAGGTGCATGAATATCTTTTCGTTCAAATAATCAAAAAGAGTCATCCCCGAAAGTTTTTCTACAAGATTTGACAATACCTGAGAACCCTGACTGTCGTAGTTCCACAGCGTTCCAGATGGCTTTGGGGTTCCGTTCTTTCTCTCGTTGAAATAGAGTTCCGTTCTGTCCTCATAATCGGTCGTAAACCACCAACCGATCCCACTTCCGACGGTACACATGGTGAGCATTTCTCTTATTGTTTGTTTTTTCAGATTTTCTGTAAGCTCCGTATGTATTTTTTCGGGAAAATACGATGCGATCGTATCGTCGAGCGAAAGCTTACCCTCCTCCTCAAGAAGTCCGATAGCTATTGCAACGTAGCTTTTTGTCTGTGAATACATTCTGTGGCAAAAATCCTCGCTGAAGGGTGCCCAATAGTATTCGGAGAAGAGCTTGTCACCCTTCATCATGAGAACGCTATGCATTCTGAGCTTTCGTTTATTGAGCTTGTTTATAAATTCCGAAACTTTGATGGAGCTGATACCAGCCTCTTCGGGAGTTATTTTTTCAAACATTTTTTCTCCTTAAATATATACCAAGATGTATATAGATTATATATTTATTTGCGGTTATTTTCAATTGCTTTTTTTGCATGAAATATTACGTATATTGCAAAAGCGGCTCTGCATAAGTAAGGTGATGCAAAGCCGTTTTGTTTTTTTAAAGAGTTTTTATAAATGCCTCTATTCTTTCAAGTGCCTGGGTAATGTGTTTTATCGAGTATGCGTAGGATATTCTTGCAAAGCCTTCTCCGCCTGCTCCGAAAGCAGAGCCGGGAACTATGGCGCACCTTTGCTCGTTAATAAGTCTGTTACAAAACTCGTCACTTGTCATGCCGAATTTCCCTACATTCGGGAATATATAAAATGCTCCTTCGGGCTCAAATGAATCAATACCGAGTCCCTTAAGGGCGTTATATATATATCTGCGGCGGCGGTTGTATTCCTCAACCATCATTTGAATGTCGGCATCTCCGTTTTTGAGAGCCTCAATTGCTGCAAATTGTGACGTTGTGGGAGAACTCATTATACCATACTGATGTATTTTGAGCATTTGTTCGGTAAGCTCTTTGGGAGCACAGATATAACCAAGACGCCAACCAGTCATTGCATATGACTTTGAAAAGCCGCTTGCAATTATCGTTCTTTCCCACATGCCGTCAATAGAAGCAAAGGAGCAGTGATTTCTGCCGTACGTCATTTCCGCGTATATTTCGTCCGAAAGAACAACGATATTGGTGTCCTTTATTACCTCTGCAATATCACGAAGCTCGTCTTCGGTCATGATAGCTCCCGTGGGGTTGTTGGGATATGGAAGCACAAGCATTTTAGTTTTGGGCGTAATAGCAGCCTTAAGTGCTTCGGGATTTATTTTGAATTTGTCCTCATATTTTGTTTCGAGTGTTACGGGAACTCCGCCGCACAAAGCGGTCAGGGGGGCATAGCAAACAAATGATGGGGTAGGGATTATTACCTCGTCTCCGACTTCAATACAAGCTCTCAGCGCAATATCGATAGCTTCGCTTCCGCCGACTGTAACTATGACCTCTTTTTCGGGCACATAATTTACGTGGAAGCGACGTGACATATAATTTACTATCTCCTGACGGAGCTCTAACGTTCCCGCATTGGAGGTATAGTATGTTTTGCCTTTTTCAAGACTTGTAATACCTGCCTCACGAATATGCCATGGAGTTACAAAGTCGGGCTGACCTACGGTAAGGCCGACAACGTCGTCCATGGATTCCATTAGGTCAAAAAATTTACGTATTCCAGATTTTGGAGTGTTAACTACTGTTGGGGAAAGAATTTTACTATAATCTATCATCAGTTGCAGTTTCCTCTCTCGTCAACTTCACCGGTTTCGTAAACGACTCCGGTATCTTTATATTTATGAAGTACGAAATGTGTAGCGGTTGACATTACGGAGTCAATGGTGGCGAGCTTTTGCGCTACAAAATAAGCTACCTCTTTCATCGTTTTTCCTTCTATAAGTACAGAAAGGTCGTATCCGCCTGACATAAGATATACTGCTTTGACCTCGGGGTAGTTGTATATTTTTTCCGCAACACGGTCAAAGCCGCTGTCGCGTTGCGGTATTAATTTTACGTCTATCATGGCAGAAACCGATTCTCTCTCTGTTTTCTCCCAATCTATGAGAGTCTTATATCCGAGAATGATACCTGCAGCTTCAAGCTCGGCAATATCTGCACGAACCTTTTCAACAGATATATCAAGCATGATGCTAAGTTGTTCGGGAGTGAGACGAGCATCACTCTCCAGAAGTTTTAATAATTCAAAATTCATATTGTTTCCTTTCTTGGACGTATCAGTCTAGAGCACGTCCTTTGATTATATTTTCATAAGAAAGACCGTATTTGTCGGCAATATCACGCGCATAGCTCTTTCCGTCGGGCTTCATTCTAACGATCTTAAATGACCGTTTTCCGTCCTCTATACCTGCTACGAGCGTATCGATCTTGTTTCCGCCGTGAGACGCTGTTCGTGCGTTTATGTTGTCTATTTCTGAGGCGAGCTCATGAAGGTGTGTTGAGAATAGACAACGGCAGCCTATACGGCTGATGCCCGCCAACACCTCTGCGGCAATATATGATGCTTCATAAGAGCCTGTGGACGAAAGAGATTCGTCAAGGAGTACAAAGCTCTTGGAGGTCACGCTGTCAAAGATATCGCGAAGACGCGCACATTCTTCGCCAAGTCTACCCTTGTCAATGGTGTCGTCGGCACCCGTAGGGAAGTGAGTGAATATTCCGTCGGCTACCGATATGGTGGCAGATGTTGCGGGAACGAACATTCCAAGCTGGAGCATGGCAAGTGAGAGACCTACGGCGCAGGTTATAACCGATTTTCCACCGCGGTTAGGACCTGTCAGTACGTAGATCATTGCTTCGTTGCGGTTAAATTCAATGTCGTTGGATACTATTTCATCATCGACTTTAAGTGCGACACAGGGATTGTAAAGCCCCGTAGCATTAAATACCGATTCACCGTCAAGAGTGAGGATTTCAGGTTTGCAAAGATCGAGACCTCTTTCCTTGAGTGCTCGGAGTAGATTTGTTCCTTTTACGAGAAATTCTATTTCGGGCATGAGATTCAAAAGGAAATCGGTGTTCTCAAGCACGTATGACTGTACTATTTTTTTCCACGAACGAAGTGACTGGCGGTAGACTTCGTTTATGGCAGAATTAAATGCAAGGGACATAGCTGCCTTTTGATTATCGGACTGTTTTTTTGAAAACGGAACGAGGTCAGCAATACAAGTATATTCGTCGTCCTTAAAATTGAGACGAAGTATTTTTTCGATGACGTCTCCCGAACGGAAGGGGGAGGGATTTATCGAAAGAACTCCCGCGCTTGATGGACGGAGCTGGGAGTCAAGATTGACTCCGATGGTCACGCTCTTGATATCCTTTACCCTGCTTGTGAGCTCGGAGAGCTTGGCGTTAAGCTCCTTGTAATAATCACTTTCAACAAGTTCGCATATTCTGTTGTTAAGTGTTATGAAGGCTTGACTCTTAAGCTTTTCGCCAAGAGGCGAAAGGCCTTGATAAAGTGTGGAAATGCTCGAGATATAAAGCTCTATTTCGGTTATACTCTCAAGATAAGATTCTGTTTCGCCCGAATCAAATTCGAGACGTCGCAGCTCCATTATATCGGTGAGTATAGGAATAAGCTTGTTAAGTGTTATTGCGAGTTCGGGGTTGTCAAGCATATCGTCAAAAACATCCATACGGTGTTTTATAACGTCTACGTCTGTTGTAAAAAATTCGTCGAGGTCACTGTTTTTAAGCTCAAATATTTCTGCAAGACCAAGCTCGTCCAAAACGAACATATCTATGGCAGGTACGTCGTCGCCGTTGTAATGGCGAATCTGTGACATTTCGTCGGGATATAACAGGCTGAATTTTGTGAGATCTGTAGCTGTATTCATTTTAAAATCCCTTTCTTTTGAAGTTATGAAAGAGCAGTAATGATAAAGTATGCCGCAACCGCTTGAACAATAATGATAACGGGAATTCCAACCATAAACTTTACGTGTTTGGTCTTGTGGCGTATTATTTGCATAGTGGCATACATTGCTACCGAGCCGCCGAGTGCGGACAGTAAAAGAAGAGTTCTTTCTCTTGTCCTATGGCGCGGATTATGTTTTGCCGAAAATTTATCGTATATACAAACGATTACAGATATCAAAGAAATTGCGGCAAGGTAAATTATTGCAATAGTAATAGGATTCATAATTTATGCCCTTTCGTAAAGGATTTTTGAGATTATTTTTTTGCAGGGAAGCTATCCTTAAGACCGACTATGCGGTTAAAGGTGTTTTCATTTTTCGTATCCTTGCAGAAATATCCGTTTCTGACAAACTGGAATTTTTCGCCAGGTGCTGCTTCGAACAAGGCTTTTTCGACCTTTGCACCCTTAACGACACGGAGGGAGTCGGGATTGAGATAATCGTTGTAGGTCTTATCCTCGGGGATCGCGTTTACATTCTCTATGGTAAAGAGTCTGTCATAGAGCATAAGGGTAGTATCGCATGCTTCCTTTGCCGAGAGCCAGTGGATAGTTCCTTTTATCTTTCTACCATCTGCAGGATTACCGTTTCTTGTTTCAAGATCTGCTGTTGCGTGTATCTCGATAATATTTCCGTCGGAGTCCTTGATTATCTCGGTGCATTTTACAATATATGCTCCCATAAGTCTGACCTCTCCGTCGGGCTTGAGACGGAAGAATTTTGGAGGCGGTACTTCTGCAAAATCGGATGCGTCTATATAAAGCTCTCTGCCGAAGGGGAGCTGTCTTGTTCCAGCTTCGGGATCTTGAGGATTGTTGGGAAGCTCAAAATATTCTACCTTGTCCTCGGGATAGTTTGTAATAACCAGCTTTATGGGGGATTCGATAGCTATTCTTCTTGGGGCTTTTGCGTTAAGCTCTTCTCTTATAGAATGCTCAAGCATTTCAACGTCAACAAGACTGTTAGCCTTTGAGATGCCCGCACTGCGTACGAAATTGAAAATAGATTCGGGTGTGTAGCCACGACGGCGAAGACCGCATATTGTAGGAAGTCTGGGATCGTCCCACCCATCTACCATGTCGTTTTCAACGAGGTAACGAAGATAACGCTTGGACATGACTGTTGCGGTTACGTTCAGACGCGCGAATTCTCTCTGCTTGGGCTCGGGATCAAAAATTCCGATGTTGTTTATTACCCACTCGTAAAGGGGACGATGATTTTCAAATTCAAGAGAGCAGAGAGAGTAGGTTATACCCTCAAGCGCGTCCTGAATGGGATGAGCATAGTCATAAAGAGGATAGATGCACCATTTATCGCCCTGACGGTGATGAGAAGTGTGAACTATTCTGTAGATAGCGGGGTCACGCATATTCATGTTAGGCGACGCCATATCTATCTTTGCTCTGAGTGTTCTGCTTCCGTCGGGGAATTCTCCTGCTTTCATTCTTCTGAAGAGATCGAGGTTTTCCTCAACGCTTCTGTTGCGGTAGGGGCTTTCCTTGCCTGGTTCTGTAAGTGTGCCTCTGTATTCCTTCATTTCCTCTGAGGACAGGTCGCATACGTATGCCTTTCCGTCCATGATAAGCTTTTCAGCGTATTCGTAGCACTTGTCAAAATAATCAGAGCCGTAGAAAACACCGCCCGAGGGTGTAGCTCCCAACCAACAGAGGTCTTCATATATAGCCTCAACGTATTCGTTGTCTTCTTTTGCGGGGTTTGTATCGTCATAACGGAGATTGAAAAGTCCACCGTATTTTTTTGCGGTCTCATAGTTTATGAGTATTGCCTTTGCAGAGCCTATGTGGAGATATCCGTTAGGCTCGGGTGGGAAACGTGTGTGGACCTTTATTTCGGGGTTTTCTCTGAGGTCTGCGTCTATAATGTCGTGTATAAAATTATTTGCTATTTCTGCCATGTTTTTATCTCCTGATATTTAATTATATAATAAACCTGATCAAAGCGAAGCTATCATTTTAGCTATACGCTCACAAACCTTTTCCTTCCCGAGTATCTGCATTACGGAATACATATCGGGTGAGTTTATTTTGCCCGTTACCGCAAGTCTTATAAACATGCTGACATCGGCGACGTTGCCCTTAAAGCTTTCGGGCGATGCTTTATATGCCTTCATGTCGGAGGCATAACCGTATTTTTCACCAATTGCTTTTATCTTATCGAACCATACGTTCATATCGTCAGATGCGTCAAAAGCATCATTGAAATCAGAAAGTATAGCCTTGATGTCTTCTTTTTCAAAGCTTTCCGGATAGGGAGCTTCGATCTCGAAATACTTGTCATAGAAGAATCCCATGTATGGCTTTGCATCCTTCCAAGTAGCGAGGTCTTTTCTTGGCTTCTTTCCGCCTCGTCCTATTGCAAATATCTTTTCTGCATAGTCCTTGTCTGCTAAAAGCAGCTCACCGAATTCCGCGTCGAATTTTGTTGCCCATGCAGATACCTTTTCGGTCACGTCCTCGGCAGACATCTTTGAGATAACGTTCTTCGATACGTCATTGAGCTTGTTGAAATCAAAGAGACAACCCGAAACCGACATTTTCTTGATGTTAAATGGGAATTCAGTGTAGCTCTTGTCGGGATTTTGCATTCTCCACTCTTCGTAGTTGGAGTTGAGAAGTGTCATAACGTATTCGCATACCGCCTCGGGACAGTAGCCCATTTCGGTATAATCGTCCATGTTAGCGCCCATGTCTCTCTTTGAAAGCTTTTTCTTGTTGCCGTTTTCATCAAGTTTCATTATCTGGGCTATGTGCATATATTTGGGAGTTTTGAATCCAAGATATCTGAATAGCTGGAGATGTTTTGCTAGGCTTGGAAGCCATTCTTCACCGCGAATAACGTGTGTAGTTCCCATGAGGTGATCGTCTACCGCGTGCGCGAAATGATACGTAGGGATACCGTCTGATTTGAGGAGAACGAAATCCTCGTCGTTTTCGGGGATCTCCATATTACCCTTTACAAGATCTGTGAATTTGACCTTTTTGTCGGGATCACCGTCAGCAAGTATTCTTAAAACAAAGGGATCACCTGCCGCAAGATGAGCCTCTACCTCTTCTATGGTGAAGTTGCGTCTCTCGAGCATTTCCTTGCGTCTTGCCTCTGCTTCTGCCTGCCAATCGGTATTTTTTATTTCCTCTTTTTTGTTCTGTTTGTTAAGTTCCTCAAGCTCTTCCTCGGTGGTGAAGCATGGGTATGCCTTTCCTTCCTTAACGAGCTGCTTTGCAAATACGTGATAAATATCGCCTCGGAGACTCTGCTTGTAAGGGCCGTAAGCGCCTTTATCGGTTATCTTTCCATTCTCGCCGATAATTGCGCCTTCGTCAAAGTTTATTCCATACGTTGCAAGAGTGCGTATAAGTGCTTCGGCAGCACCGGGGACTTCGCGTTTCGCATCCGTGTCCTCTATACGAAGGTAAAGCACACCGCCACTTTGATGCGCCAGCCTTTCTGCAACCGTCGTGGGAAAAAGGCCTCCAAAGTGAACGAATCCCGTAGGGCTTGGCGCGAAACGTGTTACCTTTGCTCCTTCGGGGAGGGAACGTGGGGGAAATTCCGCTTCAATGTCAGCGGGAGTTTTTGATACGTCTTTATATAAAAGCTCGGCGAGTTTTTGATAGTCCATTGTCATAATTCCTTTCATGTATATGTTTTTTTGTCATAAATAATATGCAGCCGTGTCGAGCGCGTAACCGAGAGTGCAGGAAGAGCCATGCCCGGGGTATATCATAAGATCTGTCGGGAGAGTACGAAGAACGGAAAGGGAATTCCGTATTTTTTCGTCATTGCCTCCGTATAGGTCGCATCTGCCTATCGTTCCTGCGAAAAGTGTGTCTCCTGTTACGAGGATCCCATCGGCAAGATAGCATACCGAACCTTCTGTATGGCCCGGGGTGTGGATGACCTTTACGGTTTCTTCTCCAAGTCTTATTGTGTCTTCGTTAGATAGCAATACGTCTGCCGCACCAAATGCTCTCTCGCGCCTGAAAAATTCATAAAAGGCATTTTTTCTTCCGTCTGTAAGTAGCTCGGAATCGTTTTTGTGGATATATACCTTAACGTTTTCTGCCGCTCGAAGCTCGTCCATCGAGAGAACGTGGTCGAAATGCCCGTGAGTCAGTATGATACCGTCGATAATGGCATTTTCTTTTTCTGTTGCCTTCTTAATGGCATCCACCGAAACGGAAGGGTCAACTATAAGTGCGTGGCCGGAAGATATCAATGCGTAAGTATTTGACGCAAAAGATTCGGGACAGATCGGTATGATTTTCATAAATGCCTCGTGTAAAAATAATACTTCATATTATTATAACATAAAAAGGCGAAAAAGTCTACATTTTTTTGCTATTTTTTAGAAAAATATATTATTGAAAAAAAGGAAAAAGGGTGATATAATAAAAAAAGATAGGCAAACGAAAAAAATGAGGTATCAAGCAGATGTTAATTGAAGGCAAAGTACTTATGAATTCTTATATATGTGAAAGTGAAAAATACAAAAGGCTTAACAATCCGACTGAAATATTCTTGAACGATGAGCTTTTAAGACTCTCTGAAATGCTCTCATCCCACGAAAAAAACGATACCAACAAAATGTCGGATTTCGAAAAATTCGCTTTTGTGTGCAGCGCTATCGGCAGGGGTAAGGGAACACGTTTGTTTGATGATTTTGTTGAGGAAATTTTTTGTGTTTTTACTCTTATGGGTGAAAGAGAATATATTGACAGTCTGATCTCAAAGGATGAGATCGATAGCTATAATGCATCTGAAATATGGAGACGGTTATGTTTTGCTTTTGGAAATATTGATTCTAATTATAGTGTTGAAAAAAACAATGAAAAAAACGGTTATCAAGTCGTAAAAATGTCTGAATACGCTGTCGAAAAAAACAATAATATCAAATATTCTGCTGATATTGAAGAGGCATTGAAAAACATTTGTGTAGATGCTGAAGATATGGTAGGCTTTGCGGAAGAATTTTTGAAACATATTGAAAATAAAGGAATAAATGACATAATTATATGCATTGAAGGACGATCTGACTCCCTTAAAACTGACAAATATCATTGCGATGCTGCGTTTGAAAAATACTGCAAGGGCGAGGCTTTGGATACCGACGAAAAATTCAGTTTATATTATGGCTTGATATATCAAGTGATTTCGAAAAATACAGAGCGAAAAATACAATTAAATATTGTTTTTGACAATATGAAAAACGCCTTCTATCTTGTCAAGAGCATAGAAAAAAGCTTTTCGAATATTCGTCTTTCTGATATGATAAGTATTGGCTTTGATTCCTCTTGCCAAGAAAAAAATATTGCCGAATATTTCTATTCGGCAAACAATAAGCAGGGTATATTTCCTATATTCATTTGTCATAAAAACATTCCTGAAGCAGAGCTTTTTGTGTCGCTTTTGAGACTTTCGAGAATATTGCCTCTTGAATATGTAACGTTTATCCTCGAGAATGAGGAAAGCTCGCGAAAGCTTTTCGAATGTATCAGATCATTGAGAGCTATGTTCAGATAAATAAGATCGTACCTATATCGGTAAGATTGCCGTTAGCAAGTGATATTGGCTCTATTCCGAAGCTTTTGCAAAAGCTTTCCATTTCTTTTCCGTCGGGGTGAGTCATATAATTGCCCGCGAAAAACATTTTTCCGTTGTCGTAACCCGTAGCCCCTCCAATAAATCCGTGAGAATACGGTTGAAGCTCAATGTTGCCCTCCGAGATACGAAGTGTTCTGATACCTCGCTGCTCGGCTGCTTTTAAGATAGAAGCATCGGAAGAAATTATTCCTTTATCACCCACAAGGGCTGAAGAGCATTTTGTATACCCTTGGCGAACGTTTATGAGCTCAATATGCAAGTCCGAACAGTCCTTTTTGAGCGTGGGGGACATGTGGCAGACAAGCGCAAATACCTTGTTTTGTATAACAGAGCAGTTATAGGATATATCGTAAGGATAGTTGTGAGATATCATGTGGTCGTCCATTTTTACCGTATATCCTTCTTTTTCTAAAGAAAAAAATATATCTTTAGCGGCAGAAAAATATTTTTCGTGACAGTATATCGTATTTTGAAGAACTGCTATCAGCATATCGGGGTGACAGCTGATAGGCCCTGAAAGCTCACAAAACTGAGGCATTTTTATTACTTCGTATCCGAATATGGATAGTGAGGCGGTTATTTCTGCGGAAGCTCGGCTATCTATCAGTGCAAATTTTTTTTGCATTTTTTTGTCCTTTCTTTAATAAAAACAAAAAAGCAGATAATGCGAGAGGATCTTATCAACTCGGTATCTGCTTTTCTATTTAAGCGGGATCACCCACAGAGACTTAAGCTCTGTTTATTTTGCCTGAACGAAGGCAACGGGAACAAACAGCAACGGTCTTGGGTGTGCCGTCAACGATTGCTCTTACCTTGCGAATGTTGGGTTTCCATGTTCTGTTTGTTTTGCGATGGGAGTGAGAGACAGACTGTCCGAAAACAACGCCCTTTCCGCAAATGCTACACTTTGCCATAATGACACCTCCTTAATGTACTAAACGCACATTTATCCTTAATTTATTATCAAATTCCATAGAACAAGAGATATTATAACATAAAAAATCAAAAAATGCAAGAGATTTTTTATTTTTTTAAAAAAAGTTTTTTACAATGAATTTTCGAACAGTTATAAGCCTTTAAAGTGACTTTTCACTGTCTATTTCGTCATTTATGTCGGCATAAGCCATACAAGCGACGAATGGAAGGTCTTCTGTGGGGATAAGGAGAGAAGCACATTCATTTACGCATTCTTTTCTTCTTGCTTCGTATGCTCCAAGGAACATAGCGAAGGTGACTCCTCTGGCTTCATTTGAAATTTGATCGGGAGCATAGCCGTATCTTAATGACACGGTTATGTCTTTTTTATTCACCCCGCAGGATATAAGCGAGTTAATGGCATCGTTTACAACACACATTGCCTTTGTATACGGGCGGTCGGATCCCATCGCGAGAGAGCATGAAATGATCTTTCCGTTATACCGACGGACGTTTTGTGTGTCCGAACAAGCTACCTCCGGGTCTGTATTTTCAAAGGTTATGGGTGACGGTTCATAGCCGAGAGATGCATTTTCACAGTTAATGACAGCCTCTGCATATTCGGGAGTATACGCAATAGCCTTTATGAATTGGCAGGAGAGCGAAAAGCCGCCTACGATATCGCGGTTGACAGTCAAGTTGCCCGTTGAGGTGGCTTTTGCAAAGTATACCGCGCAAAGTCCGTATTTGCTTGAAATCTTGTTTATATCGTCAACGTTTTCTTTGTTTGTTACAATTAAAATTCTTCCTTCATATGCTACTGCGAAATCTGCGGGAGCAAATGGAAGGAAAAGATCTGAAAGTCTTGTGGGATCTACGTATACGCCATCACAGAGTGAAGCAAGAGTGGTCAAAATTCCAAACCTGCCGATCTGTTCCACACCGAGAATTATATTTTGAAGCTCTTTATCTCGGCAAAGCTTTTCTGCGGCAAACAGATACGTGTCTTCTTGTACATTATCTGTAGGCTCCAACATGATAAACGCACTTCCCGTGGGATATGGAGAAGCGGGAGCTGTTGTGCTTTTGCTCTTTACGGAGAAGAGCAGGGTTCCGTTCGGGGCTTTTACCGAAAGAGCTTCTTCATTTTGAAAAACAGATCTGTCGGTAATGACCTCTGCTGAAAATGACTGCTCGTTGCCTGTTCTTACGTGCATGAGCTCATCGGCAGAGGGTGGTATAGGACGTCTTTTTGGGGTTTGACGGTTTATATCTGCTATTATGTTCACGTAAGAGTTTGCTATAGCCTCATCTGTTATTTTTGCCTTTGAAAATGCATAACCGCAGGAAAAAGATTTTCTCTTTTTCAATATAGCATCAAGCATATAAAGCTCGTTTTCCGTGGGATAATAGCCAAGCTTCTGATAATATTCCCGTATGTATAAAAGATCGTCGTAATTTGCGCAAAGACGGAGGCTTGCTGCGAGATTTTTTAAGGAATCGTATGCTCCGTTTGCGAGAGAGACAGTGTTTTCAGAATTGTTTATGTTCTCTTCGTTCATATAATGCTCTCCTTTTTGTCGAGGTATAGTTGTCCGTAGCAGATATTTCCGTCCGTATGCGTGAGAGACACGTACAAGGTTTCAGAACGTAATGGCTTTTCTGACGGTACTGCTACTTCAATAAAATCGGAAGTGTGCCCGAACGCCTTACCGTCCTTGAAGGTCTCAAACAAGACGGGAATGGGAGACGGACATTCTGACTTTTTCTTCAATATTTCCATTCTTGTTTTTTCTGCGACAGACGAAAGAGTGTGAAGTCTTTCCTTTTTTATTTCTTCCGGGAGCTGCTCTTGCATATTTGCAGCAAGCGTTCCTTTCCTTTTTGAATAGGGGAATATATGTGCCATGAGAAAGTGAGCTTTTTCTACAAATTCGACGGTTGCTCTAAAGTCTTCTTCGGTCTCACCCGGAAATCCTACGATTATATCGGTGGTAAATTTAACGTCGGGAATGTTTTTTCTTAAAAGCTCGATGGCGTTCATTGCCATACGTGAGTTGTATTTTCTCTTCATAAGAGCAAGTATTCTGTCCGAGCCACTCTGAAGGGAGAGGTGAAAATGGGGGGCAAGATTTTTAAGCTTTGATAAACGGGCGGCAAATTCCGGAGTTATGAGCGATGGATCCAGAGAGCCGAGTCTTATTCTCCCAACACCTTCTATTTTGTCTACTTCTTCGAGGATATCTCCAAGGTTCACATTCCCAAGGTCCTTGCCGTACGAAGCAGTCTCGATACCTGTAAGTACTATCTCACGGCATCCACCCTCGGTGAGAGTCCTTACCTCCTCAATTACCTTGCAGGGAAGCTTTGAGCGTACCTTTCCTCTTGCGGAAGGAATTATGCAATAAGTGCAACGGTTTTCGCATCCGTCTTCAATTTTTATGTAGGCACGTGTTCTGTCGAAATGCTTGATGCTCATTTCCTCAAAGGGAGAGGAGTCGATGTCCTCTGAAAATATCATTGGGGAAGGAAGCTTTTGTTTATCGCCTAAAAGCTCCAGAAGCTTTTCGACAGTCAGAAGCTTTTTTGCATTTCCGACTATTATGTCTATTCCCGCTATTTTTTTTAGCTCTTGAGGAGAGGATTCGGCAAGACAACCCGTTACCGCGATCAGTGCCGAAGGGTTGCGGTTTATAGCTCTTCTGATAAATTGACGGGCTTTTCTATCCGATTCTGCGGTGACAGTGCAGGTGTTTATGATATATGCATCACAAAGCTCCGAGGGGGAGACCACGTCTATGCCATGCGACTGGAGAAATTCAGCCATAGCTTCGGATTCATATTGATTTACCTTGCATCCAAGGGTATATATTCCTACCTTTGCTCTTTCTTCTGCCATTTTGTCTCCTCTCTTCAGGATCGTCTGAGTCCTTTTTATTTTATCATAAACTTGTTTTTTTGTAAATAACTTTATGATAAAAAAGAATATTTTCTACCGCAGAGTGTTGTCCTTTTTATATTTTTCTGGAGAAACTCCGTATTTATCCTTGAATGAACGGCTAAAGGAATATATTGAGGAATATCCCAAAAGCTCCGCAATGGCGGTGACAGACAGATCGGGCTCTGAAAGAAGAAGCCTTGACGTTTCAAGACGTCTGTTTCGGTAATAGTCCGAGAGTGTACCTCCCGTTAGCCTTTTGAAAAGTGCGGAAAGATAGCTGTAATTATAGTTCGTTATGCTTGAAAGCTCCTCAAGAGACGATATAGAATAAATGTGGGTGTCTATATAATTCATAAGAGAGAAGCACAGTGTCTCTGCATTGCTTATTGCAGAGCGGGGTCTTGGAGCATGTGCACCACCGAGGAAGCTCCTTATTATCTTTATAAGCACTTGCTCAAACACAGAAGAAAGAAGCTCATTTGAATAAGCATTAGTGCTTTCAACCTCTGCAATTGCTTCGCCAATCAGAACATATATCGTTTCGTCCTTGAAAATTCTCATATAAGGTGAAGTGAAACGCTCCATTATGCGTTCAAGTGCTTCTGAGTAGGGGGCGTGGGTCGTATTAAAAGCGTAAAAGTCATATTTAAGAGCTTCTTCATTGTCCGATTTTATTCCATGAAAATCTCCCGGGAAGGACAGAAAAATATCTCCTCTTTTTACGGGGACGTTAATGCCGTTGGTATATATAGAGCCTTTACCGTTAGTTATTATAGTAAGCTCAAAGCAGTTTATATGCGCGTGTATCGGAACAGATGCGCCTTCGTTGCAAAAAAGTCTTCCTATCTGGAAAAGAAGGCATTTATCGTATTTCTTTGGAGAATTGATAAAGTTTTTATCTATATGATATTTTTTTTCGTGTATAACGGGTAACGTAATTTCGTTCATAGACATTCACCTCTTTGATTCGATTATACTCAAATCTTATACGATTGTCAAGAAATAATAAATATTTTTGTAAAAAAAACTCAAATAACTCAAAAAAACAAAATAATGTTAAATTTAAAGCAAATATCAGTCATTTACATCGGGGAGGGTTGGCGGTATAATTAAACCGTAGAGAAAACTATCGCAAATGGTAAAAATAATAAGGAGAAAATTTTTTATGAAAACAGTAACAGTCGCAATTATCGGTTGCGGAAGAATTGCAAATGCAGTGCATTTTCCCGCTCTTTCAAAACTCGAAAACGTACGTATAAAATACGCTTGCGATCTTATTATAGAGAAAGCGGAAAAGGCAAAAGAGGATTTCCCGAAAACAGAACAGGTCATAACAGACTATAAGGTAGCTCTTGCTGATAGCGAGGTTGATGCCGTATACGTTCTCACACCCAATTTTGCTCACTATACGGTGACAATGGATGCCTTAAAAGCAGGTAAACACGTTATGTGTGAAAAGCCGATAACCGTAAATTATAAGCTCTCGAAGGAGATGGCGGACGAAGCCGAAAAACGTGGAAAAATACTCAATATCGGAGTTTGCAACCGTTATAACCGATCTATTGAGCTTCTCAAGCAGATGAATGACGAGGGTAAATTCGGAAACATATACCACGTATACTGTTCCTTCCGCGCCTTTCGTTCTATCCCCGGACTTGGCGGCGCGTTTACCGACAAATCACAGTCAGGCGGCGGAGTTCTCATTGACTGGGGTGTTCATTATCTCGACCTTATAATGTATATTCTCGGTGTTCCGAAATTGAAGAACGTGACCTGCGATGCGTATTGCGAAATGGCAAAGGATATGAAGGCTTATAAATACAGAGATATGTGGTCTGAAGACACAAAAGACGTTGAAAACGGTGTCAACGACGTTGACGACTTTATTTCGGGACACATTCGTACGGAAAAGGCAAGTATCTCTTTCAACGGTGCATGGGCACAGAATCTTGATATTAATGACTGTTACATCGATTTCCTCGGTGATAAAAAGGGCGCAAGACTTACCTATGGCGGAAAGTTTATTGTATGTAACGGTGAGACGCTTGAGACCGAAGCTCCCGAATACGACATGTGCAATATGTTTGAGCGCGAGGACGAGGGATTCATAGAATCGGTACTTACGGGTGTAAAGAACAGAAACAACATCGAAAATGTTATTGAGACAGCAAAGCTTCTTGACGCTCTTTATGTTTCATCGGAGCGCAAGGCAGAAGTTACGCTTGACTAAAAAGGAGAAATAAAAATGAAACTTGGTGTTATTAGCGACAGCTTTCGCAGACCGATGAAAGAAAGCATAGAGATCGCTGCGTCTATCGGACTTTCTGGTATTCAGATGTATGCCGTTGGCGGTGAGATCTGCCCCGACTCTCTTCTCGGTGACAAGGAAAAACTTAACCGATATAAAAAGATCCTTCGCGACAATTTCATGACTGTCAGCGCACTTTGCGGAGATCTTGGCGGTCACGGCTTTGAGAGAGCGGATGACAATGTATGGAAGATAGAGAAGACAAAGAGGATAATCGATCTTGCCTGTGAATTTGAAACAAATGTGGTGACTACTCATATAGGGCTTATTCCCGATGACGAGACGAAAGAAAAATATAGGATAATGCTTGACGGAATAGGCGAATGCGGAATATATGCCGCATCGAGGGGAGTGACCCTTGCCATTGAGACGGGTCCTGAGATCGCTCCCATTCTGCTTGATTTTGTAAAAAAGACATCGGGCGGAGTTGGTGTAAATCTTGACCCCGCAAACTTCGTAATGGTCACGGGACAGGATCCCGCCGAGGCTGTGTATCTCTTGAAAGACTATATAGTGCATACTCACTTGAAGGACGGAAAAAAGCTTTGTGAATTTTCTCCCGAGGTTCTCTACAGCGCCCCCGACGGTGTTGAGGTGAGATGGGGAGATTATATTATGGAGACCCCCGTAGGAGAGGGCAACGTAAATTTTGCCGAATATTTTGGGGCTCTTTCGGATATCGGATACAACGGATATCTGACCATAGAACGCGAGGTTGGAGACGATCCCGCAGCGGATATCAAGAAGGCTGCCGATTACGTTAGAAATAATTTTTCCCATATTTTGAATTAAAAAAGAGAGGTCGAGCAAACAATTGCTCGACCTCTTTCTCACGTTTGTAAAAAAGACTTGAAAAAAAGCGTAATTTATATTATAATGATACTGTATAGTTAAATCTTGATCTGGGACGGAAAACATGAGAAATATAAAAATAATGAAAAACGATGCGGGACAGAGACTTGATAAGTTTCTGACTAAAGCTGTCAAGGGACTGCCCAAGTCGCTTATGTATAAATACATAAGAACGAAAAAGATAAAGATCAACGGCAAGAGAGCAGAGCAGAATCAGATGCTTCTCGAAGGCGACGAGATAACTCTCTATATCCGCGATGAATTTTTTGATTCTCCCGAAAACGACACGGGAGCACTCGCAAGGATAACGCCAAAACTCTCAATACTTTATGAGGACGAAAATATAATGCTTCTCAATAAGCGTCCGGGTATCCTTGTTCATGAGGATGACGATGGGGCAGACAATACGCTTATAATGCACGTAAAGGCTTATCTTTTCCGCAGGGGTGAATACGATCCCGAAAATGAAAATTCTTTTTCTCCCGCGCTTTGCAACAGAATAGACAGAAATACGGGCGGTATCGTTATTGCGGCAAAGAACGCGGAAGCGCTCAGAAACATGAACGAGCGTATCAAAAACGGCAATATGAATAAATATTATCTGTGTCTCGTTCACGGTTGTCCTGCGAAGAAGGAAGCAAAGCTCTATGCCTTCCTTAAGAAGAACAGTGCAGATAACATGGTCAGGGTGAGAGATAAATATTTTGACGGCGCGAAAGAGATAATAACGGGCTATAAGGTCTTGGATAAAAGGGGTGACATATCTCTTTTGGAGGTGAGGCTTTATACAGGGCGCACACATCAGATAAGAGCGCACATGGCTCATATCGGTCACCCTCTTGTTGGCGACGGAAAATACGGAATAAACAGAGAAGAGAAACGCCATGGGTACAAATATCAGGCGCTTTACGCGTATAAGCTTGAATTTGACAGCTCGGAGAACAAAGACTCTCTGTCATATCTTGAAGGTAAAAGCTTTGAACTTCCGCGTGAAGAAATATGGTTTTTAGGAGAATGGTAATTTGAAGGAATTTTTTAATTCTGTATATGAAAAAAAATATATAAGATTTGTGTCTCTTTTTTTGAGCGGAGTTCTTACAGGGCTTACTCTTGTTTTCCCTGAGATAGGGTTTGTTGAGTGGGTAACGCTTATCCCCGCGGGAGTATTCCTTTTAAAGATCGCTTCAGACAGAAGATACCGCATGAGAAGTCTATACGGTTACGGTGTTTTCTTTTTCTTGTGCTTTGGCTGTACCATATTTCATTGGTTCGTAAATCTGTATCCGCTTGAATTTATTCCTGAAATGTCTTGGGGGGCAGCCATTTCCGTAGTACTTGCGGGTTGCGTTGGACTGTCGTTGCTTCAGGCAGCTTTCGGAGGACTTTTGTTTGTTTTAGCAGGTCTTTTATTCAGAACGGAATTTGCGGAAAAATATAAATTGAGTCGTCCCTTTATCATAGCAGGACTTTGGGCTGTATATGAATGGACACAGACGCTTGGCTGGATAGGAGTGCCTTGGGGCAGACTTGCTATAGGTCAGACCGAATATGTCATTGGTGTTCAGACTGCATCTTTATTTGGCACTTATTTTATCAGCTTTGTATTGGTTCTTGTTAATATGCTGATAGCTTATATATTGCTATATGGCGATAGAATAAAAACGGTAGCTTGTATAGGAATAGGTGCATTTGTTTTTCAGTACGGTGTTGGAGCTGCTATTTATTTTACCGACAATGAAAGCGAGAGAACGGTTACGGTGGCGGCTATTCAGGGAAATGTAAGCTCAAGCGAAAAATGGGATAGTGAAAGTGAGGGCATAACATATGAGACCTATGGGAGACTTACCATGGAGGCGGTAGAGGCAGGGGCTGATATCATTGTATTTCCCGAAACGGCATTCCCGTATACTATAAAAAAGGGCACGGAAGCCTATTATTTTACATCGGAGCTTGCAAAGGCTGCAAACGTTACTATACTTAACGGCGGATTTACAAGAGGCGAGAACAGAGATGAATATAATTCCATTGTTTGCTTTACTCCCGACGGAAAAATGAGTGATACCGTTTATTCCAAAAGGCATCTTGTTCCATTTGGTGAATACGTTCCGCTAAGAGCACTTGTGACGGCACTTATACCCCCTCTTTCAGAAATATCCATGACCGCTGACGACCTTTCTCAAGGGAATGGCACGGAGATATTTGATCTTCGGGAGGGAAATATCGGTTCACTTATATGCTTTGACTCAATATATGAAACTCTTGCTATGGAAAGCGTCAGAGACGGTGCAGAGCTTATATGTCTGTCAACAAACGACTCGTGGTTTACCGATTCGAGAGCGCTTAATATGCACAATGCTCAAGCAAAATTGCGTGCAATAGAAAATGACAGATACCTATTGAGAGCAGCGAACACGGGTATTTCATGTATTATATCCCCAAAAGGAGAAGTAGAAAAAGACATTCCGCCTTTGAGTGACGGATACGTTATAGGCGAGGTTGGTTTGCGTGAGGGAAGGACGGTTTATAACGTTATAGGTAATAGCTTTATATATGCTCTTATATCAATTTTCTCATACATTCTGATTTTCGACACTGTCAAAAAGATAGTTAAAAAGAAGAAATAAATTAACGGTAAATTGTTGACAAAAATGAACTAAAATGATATCATATAAGTACAGATTATTTGATTAAGGAGGAATTTAACATGAAAAGATCTGTAAGAATTTTGGCACTCGGTGTTGTTGCGGTAATTCTTTGCATGGCTCTCGCATCTTGTGGAACACTCTCGGGTACATACAAGAACGATGGACTTTTTGGATTCGGTGCTACCGAGATTGAGTTCAAGGGAAGCAAAATGTACGTAAACATGGGTGGTATTGAGGCTGAAGCAAAGTATTCTGTAAAGGGCGACAAGATCACGATCGAGTTCCAGGATGAAGATGAAGACAATGCTGACATATCCGATATTTTCGAGCTCCTCAACGGTGAGCATGATTTCGAAAAGGGCGACGATTACATTAAGATCGGCGACGTAAAGTACAAAAAGAAATAAACGATAAATAAAAAGGGGCTGTCATATTTGACGAGACCGAAAAGTCCGAAAAACAAAGTAATAAGCTGTCCCACAAATAGCAAAAAACACAAATTAGACAATCATAATGTAGAAAACAGAGCCATTTTCGGCTCTGTTTTCATTTTTTATTC
>JAGBTY010000019.1 GCA_017631085.1 Clostridia bacterium | reverse complement strand
TCTCATGATAGTTACTTGTTTCGTTGCGTGTGATAACGTCGAAACAGATGACAAAGATACGGAGACAGACGGAAATCAGTCCACCAACACAGGTGACGGCGACAAAAAAGACGAAAATGCCGGTGACAAAAACAACGGCGGCGAAAATGCCGGTGACGAAAACAATGGCGGTGAGAACACCGGCGACGAGAACAACGGCGGTGAAAACGCTGGTGACGAGAACACCGGCGACGAAAACAATGGTGACGAAAACACCGAGCCTGAAGACACCAGACCTTTCGCGGGTAAGGTGTGCGTGACATTTGGTGCTTCAAACACATGGTACGACGGAAATGCGTACACCTGGGGCAAAGCAAAAGGAGAGATAGCTGTGGGCTATCAGCATTATATGCGAGAGGAACTTGGCATGACCGTTCATAACAAGGGAGTATCCGGTATAACGATGCCCGATACGATAAGGAATCATGTTATGAATCCCGCATATGCTAATCTTTGGACAGGCGTTGACTATGTTACCATCAAGGGCGGTATAAATGAGGAACGCCGCAACACGCCTATGGGAACCCTCATGCCCAAGGGAAGCACTTTTGACACTAACACCTTTATCGGCTCGATCCAGGCAGGTGTTGAATACCTTCTTGAGAAAAATCCCGATATAACCATAATGCTTCTGACAACAACAAACGCATGGATATACGCTGACGGTGTAGGTCAGGAGGGATATGCTTACGATTACGATAAGGAAAATCAGCCAAAGGTTGACGGACGTATTCCTGAAAAGTGGGCAGACGCAATGAAAGAGATCGCGGAGCTTTACGGTCTTCCCGTATGTGACCTTTACAACGAGGTCAAGTTTGATACGGTAGAGGACAGAGAAAAGTACTTCAACGATCCCGAGCCACCCGTAAATCAGCTCTATTCTGCACACCCCAACGCAGAGGGTTACAAGATAGTAGCAGACGTTATCATAGACTCCTTTATGGAGCTTCTTGAGGAAAAATAAAATACAGTTGGCTGTCTTAGGCTAAAGCTTAGGACAGCCCTTTTTTGTGCGAATAATAGTACGAGAACCGAATTTTATATACTTCGGTCGCCGTATTATAAAATAAAATAAATTTTGTTTTCCTCTTGTAAAAAAGGAAAATATTTGATATAATGATATAATGATGATATATGCGTTATGAGACACGGAGGTGTTTTTGTGGTAATTGAGAATGCTTTGGTCTATATAAATAAAAAAAGAACCTTTGAGAGATGCGATGTCAGGATCATGGACGGAGTCATCGACTTTGTCGGAAGATACAATGGAGATGACGACGAACGGGTAGACGCGACCGATTACGTGCTGATACCGGGACTCGTTGACGTCCACACTCACGGACGAATAGGAATAGATTTTACCGACTGCTCGCCCGAGGAGCTTCATGATGTGGCACGTTCTTATGCACAAAAAGGCGTCACTACGGTCATGCCGTCTCTTGCTTCTGCTCCTTTTGAAAATATGAGGTGTGCCGTTAAGAATATTTCTGAATTTGTTCCAAACGACGAGGAAGCAAACTTTTGCGGAGTTCATTTCGAGGGAAGGTACTTAAACCCCAAGAAGCGCGGTGCTCATGCCGAGTCGCTTTTAGCTCCTCTTGATGCTTACGAGCTTGAAGACGAGGTCTTCCGAATGTGCCGCCGTCTTCATATAAGCGCAGCCTATGAGCTTGATACCGATGGAAGCTTTATGGCAAAAGTAAAGGAGATCGGAGCTACCATGGGCCTTGCACACACCACGGCGACCTACGGAGAAGCAAAGACAGCCGAGGAGAGAGGAATAATATCCTATACTCACCTTTTTAATGCTATGACACCGCTTCACCACCGTGACGGAGGTGCTGTATGCGCGGCATTTGAGGGAGATCGTTTTGCAGAGATAATTTGCGACGGGTTTCACATCTCCCCCGAAATGATAAGATTGACACACAGGCTAAAGGGAATAGGACGAATGACTCTCATATCCGACTCTATTGCTGCGGCAGGCTGCCCCGATGGAGATTACGACAGCCCCACAGATCCCTATTACGTCAAAGACGGTCATGCCTACACATACAGTAGCGGAGCTATTGCAGGAAGCACTGCAAGTCTTGACGAGGAAGTAAATAATCTTATTGAATTTTGTAATATTCCTCTTGGTGATGCAATTATCACCGCAACCGAAAATCCCGCAAGACAGGTGGGCGTATTTGACGAATGCGGATCAATAGAGGTTGGAAAGAGAGCCGATATGCTCTTTTGCAGAGGAACTGAAAGACTCTGTATTGAGAGAGTAATGGTCAGAGGAGAATTTATCTAAAAACGAAAGGAAATAAAATAAAATGAAAGAGAAGTATTATATAACAACAGCGATACCCTACGCATCCGGTAAGCCTCATTTTGGAAATACGTACGAAGTAATTGCCACCGATGCAATGGCAAGATACAAGAGAGCGAGAGGATACGACGTTTTCTTCTGTACGGGAACTGATGAGCACGGTCAGAAGATAGAAAATCTCGCGGCTGCAAAGGGAATAAGCCCTCAGGAGTACGCAACGGGAGTATCGAATATCATACAGAGCATTTGGGATAAAATGAATACCACTTATGATTGGTTTATTCATACCACCGACGACTATCACGTAGCAGCCGTTGAGAAGATGTTCAAGAGATTTTACGACCAGGGCGATATATACAAGGGATATTACGAGGGTTGGTACTGTACCCCCTGCGAGTCCTTCTTTACAGAGTCCCAGGTGACCGACGGCAAGTGCCCCGACTGCGGAAGACCTCTGGAAAAGGGACGCGAGGAGGCATATTTCTTCAAAATGAGCAAGTATGCCGACAGACTTATGAAGCATATTGAAGAGAATCCCGAGTTTATTCAGCCCGAATCCAGAAAGAAGGAAATGGTAAACAACTTCCTCAAGGTCGATGGAGGTCTTCAGGATCTTTGCGTTACAAGAACAAATACAAAGTGGGGCGTTCACACCTTTGATCCCGAGCACGTTATCTACGTGTGGCTCGACGCGCTTTCAAACTATATAACCGCCCTCGGTTACGATCCCGACAAGAGCTTTGAGGAGCAGAACGAGAAGTTCAAGAAATATTGGCCCTGCGACGTTCACGTTATAGGTAAGGATGTTCTCCGTTTCCATACGATATATTGGCCCATATTCCTCATGGCGCTTGACATTCCTCTTCCTAAGCAGATATTCGGTCATCCTTGGTTCAATTTCGGAGTTGACAAGATGTCGAAATCGAAGGGCAACGTTATATATGCCGACGAGCTTGCGGATAAGGTAGGAGTTGACGGAGTAAGATATTACGCACTTGCTGAGATGCCCTTTGCGTCCGACGGAAGCATTACCTATGAATCTGTTATCAAGCGCTTCAATACCGACCTTGTAAACAATCTCGGTAACCTTGTCAAGAGAACTCTTGATATGCAGAAGAAGTATTTTGATAAGGTAGTAATGGCGCCCACCGCAAAGACCGAGCTCGACGACGAGCTTGTAGCTGCTACGGTCAAGGCTTACGAGGGCGTTATCGCGGGTATGGATGCCTTCCGTGTAGCCGATGCGCTTGAGTGTATATTCGAGCTTTTAAGCCGCGCTAACAAATATATTGACGAAACTACTCCCTGGTCGCTTGCCAAGGACGAGACGCAGAGAGAGCGACTCGGTACTGTTCTTTATAATCTTCTTGAAGTGATACGTCAGGCAGCAGTTCTTCTGACGCCATTTATCCCTGCGACCGCGGAGGATATTCTCACATCTCTTTCCACAGGTAAGGTAACCTATGACACGGTAGGTAAGACAGAGCTTTTCGGTGGCATTGAGGCAGGAAGTGTTGTAGGTGACTCAAAGGTACTCTTTGCCCGTCTTGACGAAGAAAAGCTTCTCGCGGAATTTGAAGCCGAGAGAGAAAAAATGATAGCGGAAGCTAAAAAGGCAGAGGAAGCAAAGTCTGTTCCCGAAAAGCCCGAAGGTTGCGCACTTATCGGTATTGAGGACTTTATGGCTGTTGAATTAAGAACTGCTCAGGTAGTTGCCTGTGAGCGAGTTCCCAAGGCAAAGAAGCTTTTAAAGCTTACGGTCGATCTCGGATACGAGCAGAGACAGGTAGTATCGGGAATTGCGAAGTTCTATGCGCCCGAGGATATGATAGGAAAGAAGCTCATTATCGTTGCTAACCTCAAACCCGCAACCCTTTGTGGAATCGAATCCCAGGGAATGATACTTGCAAGCGGTGAGGAAGAGGTAAGAGTTGTATTCCTTCACGAAGACACACCTCTCGGAGAGAGAGTAAGATAAAAATAATAGTGTTGGGCACTATGTATGTCCCTGTTTATATTGATAGGTGCGTGCAAACTAAAGGCTCCCTTTGAACAAGGGAGGCTTTGAATGCTTAATGCATTTGGTTTGATAAAGATCTAATGTTTATTTAAACAGAAAGGAGAGAAGAAATGAAGGTATTCGTTATAGGCTGCGGACGTTGGGGGTCGCTTATTACGTGGTATCTTGACAGTATCGGTCACGACGTGACTCTTTACGGAAGACGCGGCTCAAAGAACATGGAAAGATTTCTCGCAGAGCGGCGAAACGATCTTCTCTCACTACCCGAAAGCGTAGGACTTACTACGAATATTGCGGACATAAGGGACAGTGAGACGGTCATAATCTCGATCGCCTCTCAAGGACTCAGGGGACTTTTTGGCGAGCTTGCGGAGCTGAACGTTGAAAACAAGAATTTCGTGCTTTGCATGAAGGGTATCGAGATAGGAAGCTGCAAGCGTCTTTCGGAGATAGCCGAGGAGCTTTTACTTCCATCGAACGCAGTTTCGGTATGGCTCGGTCCAGGTCACGTTCAGGAGTTTTATGCGGGAATACCCAACTGTATGGTCATAGACGGAAAGAGCGAGGCAATCAAGAGACGTCTCGTGGACGAATTTTCAAGTGAGCTTATCAGATTCTACTATGGCACAGATCTTATAGGAAATGAGATAGGCGGAGCATCGAAAAATGTTATCGGCATTGCTGCGGGGATGCTTGACGGATTTGGACTTTCAACATTGAAGGGCGCTCTGATGTCAAGAGGAACTAGAGAGATAGGCAGACTTATTGCGGCTCTTGGTGGGAATGAGATATCGGCGTACGGGCTTTGCCATCTCGGTGATTACGAAGCTACCGTCTTTTCAAAATACAGCCACAATAGGCAATTCGGCGAATCTGTAATAAGGGGCGAGAGCTTCGGGCAACTTGCGGAGGGCTACTATACCGTAAAAGCACTTATTGAGCTGTCGGAAAAGCACGGAGTGGAGCTTCCCATATGCCGTGCGGTATACGATGTGCTTTACGAAGGAAAGCCTCCCTATGAAACCCTTTCTGGTCTTTTTGCCCGCAGTCTGAAGTCCGAATTTTAATAAACGCAAAGCTTTTTTAATTTAACGCAAAGCTCAAGACGGTTAGAAAAATCAAGGTTTAAGCGGAGTTTAAGACGGAAACGGAAAATGCTTTAACGCAAAGCTCAAGACGGTTGTGGAAGTGAATTCGGAACAAGGATTGACAACGCCACGTGTCATCTTGAGCGAAGTTCTCCCCGAGATTCCACTATCGCTTCGCTCAGTGCTGCTTCGCAGTTCGGCTACGTTACACTACGCTCAGAATGACACGGGGAGAACGCAGTCGAAACCCATAGGGCAAACGGCTTGCCGTTTGGATCTCGTGGCGAATATATTTAAGCAAAATAAATTCTTTTAATTCAATATACAGAGTAAAAAAATGAACATATCACAAAAATACAGAGGACTTTTTGACTCTCACGCTCATTATTTCGACGAATGGATAGGCGAGGAGTGGAGCGAGCTTCTTGACGAATTTTTTTCGTCTGGTGGAGAGGGAGTTATAAACGTCGGAACGAATAACGAAAATTCTCTCGTTTGTATTGAACAAGCTAAAAAGTACGAGAAAATGTATTGTGCCGTGGGTATTCACCCCGAGGATTGTCTCTATCTTTCGGGAAGTCCCAAGGAAGAGGTCGCAAGGCTTCGCGCACTCGTTGGTTCTGAAGAGGAGAGAAGAAAAAACAAAATAGTTGCTCTCGGTGAGATAGGCTTTGACTATCATGTTGAGGGACTTGACGAGGCGGGAAAACAGCTTCAGAGGGAATACTTTGAGCGTCAGATGTCTCTTGCCGAAGAGCTCTGTCTTCCGGTTATCATACACGACAGAGAAGCTCACGGTGACTGCTTTGAAATGGCTCTTAAATACCCTCGTGTAAGAGGTGTATTTCACAGCTACAGCGGAAGCGCTGAAATGGCAAAGGAGCTGACAAGACGTGGCTGGTATATCTCATTTTCGGGGGTTGTGACCTTCAAGAACGCACCGAAGGTCAAGGAGGTGGCGGCTACCGTTCCTGCCGACAGGATACTTTCTGAAACAGATGCACCATATCTTGCCCCTGTTCCTTACAGAGGAAAGAGAAATTCATCGTCGCTTATGCTTCATACGGTTGAGGCGATAGCCGATGAAAGAAAAATTTCCCCTGATGAAGCTAAAAAAATCATAAGAGAAAACACAAGGACACTTTTTGGAGTATGATATCAGCGAATTGTTGATATTGTACAAAAAGTGTCCTTTAATTTCTATATCTTGCATTGAAAAAATACAATCAACGCTCTTGAAATTCCAAGAAAAATATTGTATAATAGTGATAATGAATAATTATTTATAGCGTTACCCGAGGTAATTTATTGAAATTGACTCGAAACCGATTTTTAATTATTTAAATACATTTTTTAGAATACTTCCGTAGGTGTGGAAGAAGGAGGAACTACCAATGGGCGTTGTAGACACAAAACAAATCAGAAATATTGCTTTGCTTGGACACGGAGGAAGCGGAAAGACTTCTCTTGCAGAAGCACTGATATATATCAGCGGAGGAAGCGACAGACTCGGAAAGGTCGCTGACGGAAATACTGTTTGCGACTATGATGCCGAAGAGATAAAGAGGGGATTTTCTCTCTCGTCCTCGGTTGCGAGTATTATGTGGAAGGATTGCCGAGTAAACATAATCGATACTCCCGGTTATCTTGATTTTTCGGGTGAGGTAAATCAGGCGCTCCGAGTTGCCGACAGCGCGATAATCTGCGTTGACGGTAAGGCAGGCGTTGAGGTCGGAACAGAGCTTGCATGGGAGAGCGCAACTGCAGCCGGACTTCCCAAGGCGATATTTATAAACAAGTGCGACGAGCAGGAGGCTCAGTTCGGTAGAGTATTTAATGAGCTTCACGAAAAATTCGGAAAGAACATTTGTCCCGTTTTCGTTCCGATCGGACAGGGCAAGGAAGCTACGATGATCGACCTTCTCGAAATGAAGGCATACAAATACGACGGTAAGGGAAAGAGAAGCGAGATCACCATGAATGTTGATTTCGGTAACATTGCTGTTCAGTATAAGGAAGCTCTCAACGAGGCGATCGCCGAGACTAACGAGGACCTTCTCAATAAGTATTTTGAGGGTGAAGAAATAACGAGAGCAGAAGCCATCGAAGCACTTCACAACGGAATTATCGAGGGTAGTATCGTTCCTGTATATTGCGGATCTGCTTCTTATATGTGGGGAGTTATCGCAATGCTTGACGCAATCCACGAGTCCTTCCCGAGACACACGGCAAAGAAGCTTGAGAAGAGCGCTGACGGTAAAGACGTTGCCATCGAGCCTGCGGGCGAGACCTCTCTCTTCGTATTCAAGACGGTTGCCGATCCGTTTGTTGGAAAGATGTCCTACTTTAAGGTAATGAACGGTTCGCTCAAGAAGGATATGACACTTAAGAATCTTGCGTCGGGTGCATCCGAAAAGATGGCTCATATCTATCTTATCAAGGGTAAGAATCAGGTCGAGGTCGACGAGCTTGCTTGTGGAGACATTGGTATGACAGCAAAGCTTTCCGCGACCAACACCAACGACACGCTCGTTGCAGGAAGCGGAGTTGCATATTCTCCTATCGTATATCCTGCTCCTTATATGTGTCAGGCAATGATACCTGCATCTGAAAAGGACGAGGGTAAGATATCTCAGAGTATCGTAAAGATGATAGAGGAGGACCTGACTCTCAAATATGAAAATGACGCAGAGACCAAGCAGATGCTTATATACGGTCTTGGCGATATGCACCTTGCTGTTCTTGCGGCAAAGCTTAAGAACAGATTCGGAGTAAATGTAAACTATGATAAGCCGAAGATCGCTTACAGAGAAAAGATAACCAAGTTCGTTGATGTTGAAGGAAAGCATAAGAAGCAGAACGGCGGATCCGGACAGTATGGACACGTCAAGATAAGATTTGCTCCTACCGACGAGGAAGGGCTTACATTTACAGTATCTGTAGTTGGCGGAACAGTTCCGAAGAACTTCTATCCTGCAGTTGAAAAGGGACTTCAGGACGCAATGGCTAAGGGTGCTGCAGGCTTCCCGCTTGTAGGTCTTGCCGCTGACCTTTACGACGGCTCGTACCACGATGTTGACTCTGACGAAATCTCCTTTAAGACTGCTGCTTCCATTGCGTATAAGAAGTGCCTTGAATACGGTTCTCCCGTTATACTTGAGCCTATCGGAGACCTTGATATTACAGTTCCCGATTATCAGGTTGGAGACGTTATGGGTGACCTCAATAAGAGAAGAGGCGCAGTTATGGGTATGGATCCTTGTGAGAATAAGAGAGGATATACTACGGTTCATGCTGTCGCTCCCAAGTCAGAGCTTGGCGATTATCCTATCGCTCTTCGTGCAATGACACAGGGCAGAGGTAAGTTTGATTTTGCGGTTACCGGTTATGATACCGTTCCTTCAAATATTGCTGCAAAGATAATCGAAAATTATAAGAAGGCAAACGCGTAATACGTACATAGGGGGACTTTTGAAAAAGTCCCCCTATAACCCTTCAAAACTTTCAGATGTATTTTTATTGTTATTAGGTTTAGTATGTGGTTTTGCAAAACCTGACGATAATAAATCTTTGGGAAGTTTTTGAAGAGGATTTTAAGGGGAAACTTTTTAAAAAAGTTTCCCCTTAATTTATTATAATAATATCATTTCAAATAAAACAGGTAAGCCGAGTCGGGCTCTCCTGAAAGTGGGAGAGTGATGCCTCGACGAAGGTCGTCGCCCGAGAAGGACACACCCGAATACTTATCGGTATATGTAACGCCCGGAATGGCGTCCTTTATCTTCAAACGGCGAGTTTCTCCCTTTTTACAGCCTTTCTTTTCGATAAGGGTGAGGAGTATCTCGTTTCTGTCTCCGTTTACGTAATAGTATGCGGAATAGTCATTTTTGACGGGAGATGCGATCATGTGATAGTTTCCTCGTCTCATTAGACGTTCGAAACGTTTGTATTCCTTTATCTGCTTTGCGATTATCTTCTTTATCTCATCGCTCATTTTACGAATGTCAAATTCGTATCCCAACATACCGCCGACTGCGACCTTATAGCGATAATCGAGAGAAGCGAGACTGCCGCGAGGATCGGATACGTGGCAGGACATGGTAGCGGCGGGATAAGCCATGAGAGCAGATGCCTGAATGTCTGTTCTGTCATATGGGTTCGTGTTGTCGCTTGTCCATATCTGTATACCGTAGGTCATCATGGCGAGGTCATATCTTCCGCCTCCGCCCGAGCAGGTCTCAATAACTGCATCGGGATATTCGCTGACGAACCAATCAAGGAGGGAATAAACCCCCTTCATGTAGCGGAAGTATACTTCCTTCTGCTTTTCGGGAGGAAGAGCCGCAGATCCCACATCGGAAAGATGACGGTTCATGTCCCACTTGAAGTAGTCGAGAGGAACGTCATGGAAAGTCTTGCGGAAGCTATCCTTGAGATATTCAATGACCTCCGGACGTGACATGTCGAGAACGAGCTGATTTCTTGAAAGCGCGGGAGCTCTTTCGGGGACGTGGAGGCACCAATCAGGATGAGCTCTGTAAAGATCCGAGTCGGGATTTACCATTTCGGGCTCTACCCATATACCGAATTTTATACCCTTGTCTTTGACCGTGCGTACAAGCTCGCCGAGACCGTTGGGGAATCGGTCACGGTTCTCAAACCAGTCTCCAAGACCTGCATTGTCATTAAGTCTTTTGCCAAACCAGCCGTCGTCCATAACGATCATGTCAAATCCCAGCTTGACCGCCTCGTCGGCAAAATCAACGAGAAGCTTTCTTTCAATATTGAAAACGCAACCCTCCCACGTATTGAGAACGATGGGGTGGGGAGCTAAGACAGCCTTTTCGGGAAGAATATGACGTCTTGTAAAATCGTGAAGATTGAGTGTCATTTTATCAAAGCCTGTATTTGAATAAGTCATGATCGCTTCGGGGGAGGTGAAGCTCTCGCCTTTTGCCAGTGTATATCCGAAGTTCTCGCTGCCAAGACCTACCGAAACTCTCGTTTGTGATCTTTGGTCTACCTCGACCTCACAAAGAAAAGAGCCGGAATATACGAAATTGAATCCGTAAACGTCTCCAAAGCCTTCGGATGCCTTGTGAGAGCAGAGGGCAAAGAAAGGATTGAACTGATGAGAAGTTGATCCGCGTCTTGAGGTTATTGAGCGAAGTCCGTGAGTAAGAGGAGCGCGCTCATAGGTACATTCGTGCAGGTGTGAACCCCAGAATGAGACCATATCAAGATCGGAGCGGTCAAGATCCAGAGTGAATGACATACACTTCTCGATCTCTAGCTCATTTTTACCCTTGTTGGTAAGTATCATATATCTGCTTATCACGTCCGAATCTGAAAACACCGTATAGCAGAGCTTGAGAGTACAGGACGTTACCGAGTCCTTCATAGTTATCTCAAGAGTTTTGGTCTTTTCGTCAGCTCTTGCCGATGGAATACCGTCAAGATCGTGTCTGCCGCGGAAGATGCGGTAGGAGGAATATGTAAAATCGCAGACTCCTGTTCCGTCAGCGCCCTTAAGACGAAGGGCGGGAGTACGGAAGTCACCCATTCCCCAAAAAGCGTATTCGGAAGAAAACAGGTCGGGCGAATAGGACACACCAAGATCTTCGGGATATGGTGAGAATGAAAAATATTTTTGAGGGTTCGACTCGATATTGCGTGTCTTTTTGCCGTAATAAAGATGGCGAAGATATCTTTCACCGTAAATTTCAAACGCATAAGCGGTGTTTTTTGTGGTCAGTAAAAATATATTTTTTTCCTTGTCAAAGCGTATAGCCATGTTTGTTTCTCCTTGAAGATTTATTACGTTTATTTTATCATATTTTTCGATGTTTTTCAAGAGTTTTTACGGAGGAAATATTAAATTTGATCAGAACGGCATGTGGCATTATGTGCATAATTTCCAATATTGCAAACGAAAATTTGGTCACTTGCATAAACATTCGGAAATCCGAAATAAATTATTGACAAACATTCGGAAATGCGATATAATAAATACAAGCAAGGAGGTGATAGGAAAAGAATGTGTAACGAATGTGGCAGAAGCATCTGTGCGGGGGCGTGTCCTAATTATAACGGACAAGGAAGCTTCGGCGGAGGGCGGTCTTGGGGGAGATGCCCAATATGTGATGCCATTATAAACAATGAAGAAACAGTAAAGCTCCATGGCGGCAGAGCAGTGTGTGATAGCTGCGGCGAACTGATATGTGAGCTTAAAGCGATAAGATATAAGATATTGTATAATGCAAGACGTGCAATGCTAAAGGAAAGGAGAGTTAATGACTGAAAAGAAAAAAGGATCTGAAAAAAATGAAAAAGTAATAAAAAAAACGAGCGACGAGGCTCGTGAAGTTATAGTAAAAGAAACCAAGATGGTTGAAAATTTTTTGAAGGGCTACGTAAATAATAAAAGACAGCTGAAGCTTGAAAAATACGAAGCGGTATATTTCGGACGGGCAAAGGGAGTGGACGAGGTGTGGTATAGTGAGCCGCAAAAGGCGAGGGAGAGAATGGATAGAGTTCATGACTTCGTTACCGAAATGGACAACGGAGAGGAAAAGCTGTTTCTGTATTTTCACTACGTAAGAGGAGAGAACATGGAAAAATGTGCCGAGCTTCTCGGAATATCGAGAAGCACGGCGTTCAGATTAAGACGAAGGGCGCTGAATATGGCTCGTATACGCGCAAAAAGCCTTGGAAATATAATTCCCGAAATTCAGGCTTCGGGATAAGCAAGTGTAATATTTGCTTTGTTTAAAATATCAAGATAACGTTTTGCTTCGGTCTTTGCGGCATCAAGCGAAAGCTCAAGGTAGTTTCCGCACTCTTTTCTCGACGCACCGAACATAACGTCGGAATTATAGGCGATTCGTTCGAGAGTCGCCTTTACCGTTTCTATTGCGAGTTCACGGGGAACGTCACGCAAAAGAAGATAAAATCCCGTGCGACAGCCCATAGGTCCAAAGTATATTACTCTGTCACCTATCGGAGAATTTCTCACGTATGTCGCAAACATATGCTCAAGGGAGTGCATTGTAAGATTGTCCATATAATCACCTAAGTTCGGACGTCTTGTGCGCAGGTCATAGGTGACGGTATCTCCGTCAATACGAGAGATATACATTCCTTCGGTTATAAGGTCATGGTCAACGCAAAAGCTGGTTATGCGATTTATATTTTCGGTAAGTTTGGTTTCTGACATGTCTGCCTCCGAGGTGAATTTTCTTTACCCGATCATTATACATGAAATTTCTGTTTTTGTCAAGAAGAAACCTTCGCCGGCGATAGCCGTCTCGGTGAGAGGTCGGTGGACAAGGTGTTTATACCGTACACCATAAGGACTCTGTCATATCCTCCTTTTTCAATGAGTGCCGAAAGCTCCCCGGGATAATATCTTAAGTCTATAACGTCAAGGTCGAAGTGGAGAGCAAGAAACGGAAGCATGGCGTTGGCGTAGCTGTCCTTTATGACTAAAAGCTTCTGTCGGCCGCTTCCGCGGGATACTGTTATGCGACCGTAGTTTCCTCCGAGAAATACAGAATATTTGTCCTTCTTGTCAATGGCGGAGAGGTCGTAAAATGAGCTATTTGTCTCCCCTGTATCGCAGAAGGTCAGCTCGTAGTTCTCGTCACCGTGGTAACGGAGAAGCGTCAAAGTGTCGGGAACTACTCCATGAGAGGTGCAAAATCTCGAATGAGAGCTTCCCAAAAAGCAGTCAGACATAACTATGGGGGATAGGTTGCTCTCGGGTATTGGAGAAAGACCGATTCCCAGGACATATTCTTTGTAGGCGAGATAAGCGCCGTAAGAGGTCAGATGATGGTCGGTGGAAAAATATACGTATTCGCCAACGTCGTGTGCGGTCTTTAGGCTGCTGTATAGGTCGATCAAAGGAAGGTCTTCGGCAGAATTTAGTAAAGTCCTTGCGGCTTGTGCCCTTTCTTTATAGGTTATGATTGAAAGGCTGTCGTCATCGGTAATAGTCAGGCGGTCGGGAATACATAAAAGTGTGGTCGGGAGCGATACGGAGTCCATTTTTTTTGAAAAATCTGTAATATAGTTAAGATTTTTATCGAGAAGTGAGGTGTCGGCGGCGGGGATCTGATAAAGTACACCCGACGAATCCTGAATAATACCGTTTACCTCTCTTTTGCCCAGGAGTAGCTCACATCGGCTTCGCAGGGTGAGAAGCTGAGAGCGAAGAGGAAGTCTGTCGTTGTAAAACGAGCTGATGCCGGAGGGAAGGGTGCCGTTCCATAGAGAAGCAAAAAAATACGGTGTAGAGGATATGAGGGGAGGCTCGGCGAGATGGCGGTTGTCATTTTCGGAAAAGCGAGGAGACGTATTAAACCATATCCCTATAGAAAAGAAGAGGAATATTGAAAGTGTTACGAGGAGAAGAAAAATATCTCCTATCTTTTTTTTTGAAGCTTTCATATTATTTGGGTCGTCCCTTTGAAAAGAGGCTGACGATAAAGCTTAAAACAAGAACTGCTGTTGTAGTGGCTGCTGCAGCGCCAAGACCGCCCGAAAGAGCTCCGAAAAGTCCTTTTTCGTCCACCGCTTCTCTGACTCCCTTGGCAAGTACGTGACCGAATCCCGTAAGGGGAATGGTAGCTCCCGCACCTGCAAAGTCAACGAGCATTCCGTAGACTCCAATGGCACTTAAGAAAACTCCTGCCACAACGTATCCGACAAGGATCCTTGCGGGAGTGAGAGCGGTTTTATCTATCAATATCTGGGCAATAACGCAAAATGCTCCTCCAACTACAAATGCGAAAAAAATTTCGGTAATCATTTTAAAGCTCCTTTTTATCATTCTTCATGTGTGAGTCTCAAAAGGTGCGCAATGGCAGGTATCGACTCACCTTGCTGAACAGATGCGGGACTCATCATAGCCCCCGTTCCAAGAAAAAGTATATTTTTAAGCTCTCCCGACTTGAGCTTTGGCAAAAAATAAGCTGAAAGGACGGTAGCAGAGCAGCCGCAGCCTGAACCTCCCGCGTTTAAGTCAAAATCTCTTTTCTTTCGTTTTGAGGGAGCAGAAAAGACAGCACTTTCGGGATAAATCTCGGGATCTCCGCCACCGTATATCATAATACCGCAATCAAGAAAAACACGACGGATATCAAGTCCCTCCGCAAGAAGAAGCTCACAGAGTATTTTACCTCCCTCAATACCAAGATCGCCCGTAACTATTGCGTCGAAATCGTCGGGTGAGAGTGTAGAGCTTTTGAAATATCTCATGATAGTATCTGCCGCTGCAGGCGCCATGGCAGCTCCCATGTTTGATAGATCCTTGATACCTTTTTCGACGACTATTCCGCAAAGAGCTTCTTTTATTCTGACACTTCCGCCTTTTCCGATGATAAAAGCTCCTGCCCCCGTTACCGTCCATTGTGACGTAGGGGAGCGTTGACCGCCGTATTCGATGGGTGTTCTGAACTGTCGCTCTGCTGTGCAGTTGTGTGATGAGGTTACTGCGGCGGCAGAGGAAAAATATCCGCTATCAACCATTGCCGCGGCAAGTATTATTGATTCTGCTGCTGTGGAGCAGGCTCCGTACAAACCGAAATAGGGTATATCAAAGCCAAGAAGTCCGTAGGACGAGCCGACGCACTGATTGAGAAGATCGCCCGCAAACAGAGCGCCCACGTCACGCTCTGTGGCGCTTACCTTGGCAAGTGCGGTGTTGAGGGCAAGTCTTTGCATCTCACTTTCTGCTTTTTCCCAAGTATTCATTCCAAATTTGTCTGTGGAGTCGTGAAGGTCAAAAAGTTCTCCGAGTGCCCCTTCGTATTCCCGTTTGCCAACCACACTCGCAGAGCCCAAAAAGGTCGCTCCTTCGCGAAAGGACATTATTCTGCTTTCCATTGTATTTTCCTCCGTTTTTTTCTCTTTTTTTCTTGAATTTATTATCCTCTCATTTGGAGATTATATACATTTCACAAATATTTTTAGAATTAATATACAATTTATCCAAAGTAAAAAAAAGTGTGAAAAAAGTTTATTTTGTTATTGACATTTTGTGGAGTTGTGTGGTATAATTAAATACACATGATATTGTGTCAAATTGGCTCAAATTTTAAGAAATAAAAATATATGTTGTGAAAATGAAGGAGAAAAAAATGAAGAAGACAATTGCCCTTTTACTTGCCCTTATTACTATACTTTCCGTAGCTCTTGTTTCTTGCGGTGATAAAAAAGAGAACAATGATGCAGGACTTGACGACGGACTTGTTGCAAATAATAACTCTACAGACGGTGAAGATACAGATGACGAAGACGACGATGACGAGTATGACGAAATTGAGTATGACGACTCTTCTTTCAGTGAATTGACCGGTAAAGCGTATGCAGTATGGAACGTAAACAAGAGAGTTGAGCCTTCCAGAGCATCAACATCTCTCGGTGTAGTAAATAAATTTGATGTAGTAGAGCTTCTTGAGATCTCCGATGATGAAAGATGGTACAAGGTAAAGCATGGTGAGGATACTTGCTACGTTGTCGCAAAATATTTTTCGACAGATGCAGGGATCATGACCTATGACGATTTCGAAGAAAGCGAGATAAAGACTGTATATATTGACGTTGAAGAGACGATAAGACTTCGTGTGACACCTAACTATGATATTGACGAAAACGTTGACGGTATCATTGAAAGAGATACTGCTGTTCAGCAGATAGGTCTCAGCACCAGTGGAACGATCGCGAAGATCAAGTATAACAATAAAGTATATTACATGAACGTAAAGTACCTTTCTGATGAACCCGTTGGTGAGTTCGATCCCGAGAAGGACAACAATCAGTCAGGAAACGACCAAGCAGCAGGCTGATAAATAATCGTAAGGTCTATCAAGGCACCCCCCTTGGTAGACCTTTTTTGAGAAATTTTTAAAAACCTCTTTACAAACGGAAAAGAATGTGGTATAATATCAAAAGTCCTTAACACGGTAGTCGGATAAACGGCGTGATACGTCGATTTCACCAGCCGTCCGCTGTGTTAATGATAAATAAAATTAATGAAAGGTGAAAAGATCATGTTGATGAAAGACGAAAAGCAGGCTATTATTGAGCAGTATGCTATCCACGAGGGAGACACAGGTTCGCCCGAGGTACAGATCGCTATTCTTACTTACAGAATAAAGAATCTTACCGAGCACCTCAAGTCCAACCACAAGGACCATCATAGCCGTCGCGGACTTCAGAAGATGGTTGGTCACAGAAGAAACCTTCTCGGCTATCTCCAGAAGACCGACATCGAGCGTTACCGTGCAATTATTGAAAAGCTCAACCTCAGAAAGTAATTGAGGAAGATGGAGTGAAGAGTGGGGGATTTCTCGACTCCTCACTCCATTATTCATATTTTTCGAAATTATAAGCTTTTTTAAAAATTGCATGGGTTTGCAAGGCTTTTGCCTACTGTATCAAACAAAGAAAAACAGTGCCTCTGATACTTATATTTTTCATGTAAGTTTTCTGAGGTTCAGAACTCTTTTTCAAAAGAGTTCTGAGAAAATAAAAAATAAAACAAAAATTTCTCACAGCGGATTAGCAGTTAATTATCTGCCAAAAAGTAGAGTGTTTGACGGGTAATTAAGTGCTAAACGGTGTGGGATAATAAAAATAAATTTATTTGGAGGAATTATTATGTCACAATCCATCAGCACACCTATGGAATTTAAGAACTACAAGGTATTTAACTACACCTTGGCAGGTCGTCCTCTCGTTATCGAAACGGGAAAGCTTGCAGGTCTTGCAAACGGTTCAGCCCTTGTAAGATACGGTGATACAGCGATACTTTGCTGCGCTACCGCATCCGCAAAGCCCAGAGACGGCATTGACTTTTTGCCCCTGTCTGTTGACTACGACGAGAGAATGTATGCAGCGGGAAAGATCCCCGGCGGTTACCTTAAGAGAGAGGGTAAGCCCTCCGAGAAGGCAATACTTACCTCTCGTGTTATCGACCGTCCTATCCGTCCTCTTTTCCCCAAGGACCTTCGTAACGACGTAGCTCTTACTCTTACCGTTATGTCGGTAGACAACGACTGCTCACCCGAGATCACCGCTATGATCGGTGCGTCTCTCGCTCTTTCTATTTCGGATATTCCGTGGAACGGACCGATAGGCGGCGTATTTATGGGACTTGTTGACGGCAAGCTCGTCGTTAACCCCACAGAAGAGCAGCAGAAGAAGAGCGATCTTCAGCTCACTGTTGCCGCTTCTATGGAAAAGGTCGTTATGATCGAGGCAGGAGCTAATGAGGTAGACGACGACACCATGTTCGAGGCTATCATGATGGCTCATGAGGAGATCAAGGACCTTCTCGGATTTATCAACGCGATAGTTGACGAGATAGGCAAACCCAAGTTTGATTATCCCTCTTGCGAGCTTGACCACGATATGTTCGATAAAGTATTCGCATTCTGCGAGAAGGACATGATGGAAGCTCTCGACACAGACGATAAGAATATCCGTGACGAGAAGGTCGTTCCGATCGCCGATGCTATAATAGCGCAGTTCAGCGAGGAATATCCCGAGATCGGCGATATCATGGACGAGCTTATCTATAAGATCCAGAAGAAGATCGTTCGCCGTTGGCTCCTCCGCGACAAAAAGCGTGTTGACGGAAGAAGAATGGACGAGATCAGACCTCTCGGAAGCGAGGTTGGTATCCTTCCCAGAACTCACGGTTCGGGACTCTTTACAAGAGGACAGACTCAGGTCCTCACAGTTGCTACCCTCGGAACACTTTCCGAGGCTCAGATGCTTGACGGTATCGACAATGAGACAGAAAAGAGATATATGCACCACTACAATATGCCCGGATTCTCTACAGGTGAGGCAAAGTCCACCAGAAGCCCCGGCAGACGTGAGATAGGCCACGGTGCGCTGGCAGAGCGTTCACTCGTTCCCGTTCTCCCCTCAGCTGAGGAATTCCCCTATGCTATCCGTCTTGTTTCCGACGTTGTTTCTTCTAACGGTTCTACCTCTCAGGGCTCTGTTTGCGGATCAACCCTTGCTCTTATGGATGCAGGTGTTCCGATAAAGGCTCCCGTTGCAGGTATTTCCTGCGGACTTATCACTGCAGAGGACGGAAGCTGGGATACAATGCTTGATATTCAGGGACTTGAGGACTTCTACGGAGATATGGACTTTAAGGTTGCGGGTACTCACAAGGGTATTACTTCCATTCAGATGGACCTTAAGATCGACGGTCTTACTCCCGAAATAATCAAGGCAGCTCTCGCACAGACACACGTAGGACGTGATTATATCATTGACGAGGTAATACTCAAGGCTATTCCTGCTCCCAGAGCAGAGGTGTCAAAGTATGCTCCCAAGATGACAAGCTTCAAGATCGATCCCGACAAGATCCGTGAGGTCATTGGTAAGGGCGGATCTGTAATTCAGAAGATCTGTGCTGATTCGGGCGCAAAGGTAGATATTGACGATAACGGAACTATCTGTATCGCAGCTATCAACGCAGAGTCTGCTGCTATCGCAAAGTCTATGATCGATGCTATCGTATTTGAGCCTGAAGTAGGCGCAGTATATACAGGCAAGGTAACCAGCATCAAGGAGTTCGGTTGCTTCGTTGAGTACGCTCCCGGTAAAGAGGGAATGGTACACATCTCCAAGGTAGCACCTCAGAGAATAGACAAGGTCGAGGACGTTCTCGCTGTTGGAGACACTGTAAAGGTTAAATATATGGGACTTGATAAGAAGGGAAGAATGGACTTCTCTATCAAGGACGCTAACTGATAATCTGTTTCGGGGGATGCAATTTCATATTGCCCCCCGATTTTGAAAAAGCATATTTGATAAGGAGGTAACCCTATGAAAAATAATACGGGCATTGGAAATAAAAAAGGGAATTTAGCTGATCTGTTTATCGTGAAGCTTATTTTTATTACCGCTGTGGCACTTGTTATATCGCTTTGTGTATTTCTCGTATCGGTCATTCTTGACGTGACATCTGACGACAAGCCAAGCGGAGATGCGACGAACGGAGACGGAACTATCAAGATAGATCCATCACAGTACACCGTATTGGATAGCATTTCTGACAACCAGCTTTATTCAGGTGACCTTATTATCGTTGACGAAGGGCATAAACTTAATTCAAAAGCGGAGAGCGACACCGTATCTCTAAAAGCCTCGAACCGCCCTGTTATTACGCATCCTTACCGTGATCATGGTTACTTATGTTACCCCAATGCCTCAGCAACAAAAGAAGTTTCGGATGCTTTGAATAAGATGATAGCAGATTTTTATAAAAATGTTTCAAGCACTCCTGAAATTCCCGAATGTCTGCTGGTGAGAAAAGCAAAAGGACTATCGAAAGATGCTATATACGCATCAGGACTTGTGCTTGAGCTTGGATATGAAAAAGGAGAAACAAAGGATGAGGCAGATAAAAATGAGAAACCGCTGTATGGAGTAGAGAGATACAAGTGGATATACGAAAACGCTCATAAATACGGTTTTGTAAGGTATTATCCTAAATCTACCGATGCCGAAGACGCAAGTGTTTTCCGTTACGTCGGTGTGGCACACGCGGCAAAAATGAAGAATGAGGGTAAGACGCTTTCCGAGTACATAGACATCATAAAATCAAAGACCTACACAGAGCCTTTGCAGGTAGTTGGCGGTGACGGCAAGACCTATTACGTATATTATTCGGAGAAGGGTGCAGATCTTTATGTTCCGCAGAATTATTCTTATGAGATCAGCGGAGACAATGTTGGCGGTTATATCGTTACGGTTGATGCTTCAAAAAAGAAATAAATAAACTGCGTATAAAAAACGCTGCAGAAATGCAGCGTTTTTTATACTTTTGTTCGTATTTTCGCACTCGTTTAACTTTTCGGACTTTTTTTGTAACGGCATGTCCGTTTTGTTGTTTGTCTATTGACAAATATATGTAAATACTATATAATTATTGTAAGTATAAAATACTATTTATGGAGGCAGTTATGATTTCATGTACCGAATTTATTCCCGCTTATAACGAGCTTTTCAAATATCTTGACGAAAATTTCGGACGCCCCGAAGTCGAGACTTTTTGGACGTACCTTTTTGCTCCCACAGGCAAGGGGATTCCACTCATAAACTTTCTTAAAAAGGACGGTCTTCGCGGTGCGTGGGATTACTGGAAGGGAACTCTTACAGAGGAAGCTGCCGACGTAGTTAAATATATGAACGAGGAAGAAGGCTGGATATACAGTCATATGCGCTACTGTCCCTCGAAAGGCCGTCTCCTTGAGCTTCAGAAAGAGATAGGCATCGAGCCTTATTACGACTATTGCGGACATTGCGATTACTACCGTGCCGCTATCGAGCAGGTAGGTCTTTGCTGGATACGTGACCACATCGACACCGACAAGGCGCAGTGCCGCAGTATCCTTTACGATCCCAAGGTGTTCAAGGGGATTATGAAGATAAACGATGCTACCGAAACTCTTGTGGTAGATCCCAAGGAGGCTGAATACTTCCACCCCGATTTTCATAGCAGCTTGAATATGGGCATAGATTACATAGGACGTGTTCACGGTTTTGACCACCTTGAAAAGTACCTCGCGCTTTACACCGAGAGAGTATACAAGCCTGTTGTCGAGAACATGAAGAAGGTCGGTGCGCTGTCGGCTATCGAGAATAAGATACGTGAGACCTACAAGCTTGAAAAGGCAGAGGGGCTTTTGACAGTGGAGAACGACGGTGCGGCTCTTACGGTAAAGGTAGAGAGCTGTCCTGCAGTCACACATCTTCACAAGACGGGCAGAGAGGTATCGCCCTTCTTCCGCTATACCACGGAGATAGTCATGGCAACTCTCGCGGAGCTTGGCGGTGTGAACTTCACCATGGTCTCCTACGACGAGGCGACGGGCAAGAGCGAATACAGATTTGAAATATAAGTTATAATAAAACACTTTGGAGGTTAGTATGAACAAATTGCAGGTTGGTTTTGGTAGAACTAATATTACTCCTGCCATGGGTACTCCCGTAGCAGGTTACTACAAAGACCGTTATGCCGACGGTGTTCTTGACGAGATCGAGGCTAATGCTATCGCATTCGAGTGCGACGGAGTTAAGGCTCTTCTTATTTCGATAGACCATTGCGGACTCAAAAAGGTTCTTTGTGACATTTACAGAGAGAAGATATCTGCCGCTGTAGGAATACCTACCGATAAGATAATCGTCACAACAACTCATACTCATACGGGCCCTGAGGCAAGACTCAACACGGGCAACGAGCTTGTTGACATCTACGTTGATTTCCTTGGCAGAAAGTTGGTTGACGTGTCTATTCTGGCTCTTTCCGATCTTCTCCCCGCAAAGCTGGGATTTGGAAAGGGGATCGCTCCTCACGTTGCATTCGTTCGCCGTTTCCGCATGAAAGACGGCTCGGTCGAGACAAATCCCGGTGTAAACAACCCGAATATCGATCATCCTCTCGGAGATGTGGACGAAACGGTACACGTTCTCCGCTTTGACAGAGAGGGGGCTGACACCATAATTCTCGCAAATTTCGGGAACCATCCCGACACAGTCGGAGGCAATAAGATCTCGGGCGACTGGCCCACACTCTTCCGTCATCAGATAGAAAAGTCGCTTGACGGAGTAAAGTCGATATTTATCAACGGAGCACAGGGGGACGTAAACCATGTAAACGTATTCCCTACGGGTGGAGACCTGAACGGAATGTTCATGGACTTCGACGACGTATCACGCGGTTACACTCATGCAATACACCTCGGACGTGTCGTTGCGGGAGCAGTCCTTCAGTGCTATGACAAGGTAAAATACGTTGACGTAGATTCCATCGACTGTCGCGAAAAGGTCATATCTCTTGCATCGAACAAACCCACTGCAGATCAGCTTCCAGAGGCTTACCGTATCCACGAGCTTCACGCAGCGGGCAAAGACAGCGAGCTTCCCTATAAGGGAATGATGCTGACAACGGTAGTTGCCGAGGCTGAAAGAATGGTAAGACTTGAGAATGCTCCCGATTCATTCCCCATGCCTCTTATGTGTATGAGGATCGGTAACATATCTCTTATCGGTATTGCAGGTGAGCCCTTTACGGGCATCGGCGTAGGTCTTAAGGCAACCGAGGGATTTGATTTCGTATGTCCTATTTGTAACGCAAACGGGGACGAGGGATATTTCCCCATGCAGTCGGCATACGACGAAGGCGGATATGAGTCAAGAAGCTCCGAATTTAAGGCAGGCGTTGCCGAGAACATAATCGCTGAAGGCAGAAAGTTCATGCTGGAGATGAAAAAATGATCAAGGCTATTATAAATGCAACTCTTATTATGAGAGATCACTTTATTCCCGATGCTGCTCTCATTATTGAAGACGGAAAGATAAAGAAGTTTGGTGAAGCGAGAAAAATGACGCTTCCCGATGATTGCGAGATAATAGATGCCGATGGACTTTACGTTGGTCCCGGATTCGTTGATATACATACTCACTCCGACGGATACGTGTTCTTCCAGGACGAGCCTGAAAGAGCGGCGCAGCACCACTTAAAGCATGGAACGACTACTCTTCTTCCCGCTCTTTATTACAGTATGGACACGGCAGGCTACCTTAAGGCGATAGCTGACCTTAAGGAAGCTATGAAGAAGCCGGAATGTGCGAATATTGCGGGATTTTACATGGAAGGACCATACCTCAATCCCAAGTTCGGTTGCGACCGAGAATCGAATCCTTGGAAGGGCGGGGTAGACAAGTCAAAGCATATGCCCATAATTGAGGCGGCAGGCGACCTCGTAAGAGTCTGGGCGGTAGCTCCCGAGCGCGAGAATGTTTTGGAATTCGTTCTCGATGCAAAGAAGGCAAATCCTTCGGTATTCTTCTCGGTGGCTCACAGTGAAGCCGAGCCCGCGGAGATAGAGGCGCTTATGCCTTACGGACTCAGAATAGGCACTCACCACCTCAATGCAACGGGAACGCTTCAAAAATATCCCGAATGCAGAACTCCATGTGTTGACGAGACGGTTTACTTTAACCATGAAATATATGCAGAGCTTATCTGTGACAGCCGCGGAATACACGTTGATCCTTATCTTCTTCGTCTGACAAGAAAGATAAAGGGAGATGACAGGATCATACTTATATCCGACGCATACGCTTGCGACGGACCTATCCCCGATGGATATGAGGATGTGGACGATATAAACTTCGACCACATGGGCGAGATAGCGGGCTCAAAGATGACGCTCGACATTTCCTGCCGGAATATGATAAAGCATACGGGTGCATCTCTCGTTGACGTATTCAAGTTTGCTTCGTATAATCCCGCAAAAGCCACCGGTTTTTGCGACAGAGGCGAGATAGCCCACGGAAAGAGAGCAGACCTTGTGTTCGTTGACCACAAGATGTCTGTAAGCCGTGTCATTATGGGAGGTAATATTGTAAAATGATGAATTATTCGATCAAAAAGATCAATACTGCTCCGGATTGGAGTGAGATCGAGACTCTCACTATCGGAAACAAATATTTTGATACTCCCGAGGATGTAAACGCTTTCGCGCAGCTTTGCTATGACAGCGAAAGGCTTTATGTCCATCTTATAGCCGAAGAGCCTTCAACGAGAGCGGTTGAAACAAGTGTGCTTGGTATGCCTTGCGAAGACAGTTGTCTTGAGTTTTTCTTCTGCCCCATGGAAAATGACAACAGATATTTCAACCTTGAATATAATCTTAACGGTTGTCTTTTCTTCGGTTTCGGAAGCGGTATTAAGGATCTTGTGAGACTTACTGCGGCTGAAGAGGAAAATTTTAACGATCTTTTCAATACCGAGGCCAAGAAGAACGACAAGGGGTGGGAATTGTTCTATTCCATTCCTTTTGAGTTTATCAAACGTTTCTTTAAGGATTTCGAGATTTATGGCGGCAAGAAGATACGCGCAAATTGCTACAAATGCTCCGACCTTACCGTTCCGTCGAACTACCTGGCATGGAACCCTATAGTCGACGAGCCCTTTAGATTTCACCGTCCCGAATGCTTCGGTGAGATGACGTTTTCTGATTGAAAATTAAATTTAAAATAAAATTAAAAAGGAGAAAGAAAAATGAAGAATTTCATTACAGATCCCGCAACCAAATTTGATTTCGCCCCTGCTGATTTTGTTCCCTTTAAGGACAAAAAAGTATGCGAATACGTTCGTAGCCTCAGCGGCAAGGATCTTGAAAAGCGTGAGGATTGGTGGCATCCCGAATTTGAAGTAAAGGTTATGATGAACCCCCATCCTGTTCTCATTTCTACACTCTTCACGCGTCTTAAGGCTGCTTCCGAAGCAGGAAAGTCATTTACAATGATCCTCGGAAACCCCGAACCCGATACTTACATTCCTCTCGCACAGCTTATCAACTACTTCAAGGTTGACTGCTCAAAGGTACACCTTGTAGCAGAGGACGAGTGGGCTGATCAGGACGGCAATATCGCTCCTATCACCTACGAGGCAGGCTTTGCTCACTCCATGATCAAGTATCTTTACTATCAGATCGACGAGAAGCTTCGTATGCCTATGGAAAACGTTCATTTCCCCACAAACGCAAACATCAAGGATTACTCCAAGATAATTGACGATATTACCGAGGGAACAGGTGCTGATATTGCATCTACCTCTCCCGGATGGGCAGGACACATGGCATTTGTTGATCCTATTCCCGAATTCATCGGTTCCGGTGACATCGAGGAGTGGCTCAACCAGCCCGCACAGATCGTAAAGCTTCACCCAATGACCATTATGCAGAACTCCCTCAACGGTACGTTTGGTCAGTCGGGTGATATCGCAAACGTTCCTCCTTGCGCTGCAACTATTGGTCCTCTCGACGTAATGCGCGCTAAAGAAAGAATTGAGGTTCACGCACTCGCTACCTGCGGAACATTCTCCTCTTGGCAGAGAATGACCTCTCGTCTTTGCACACACGGACCTATCACACCTTACCTCCCAAGCACTATGCTCCAGACCAAGAAGACACAGGTCTACATCTCCGAAGAGCTTGCTGCTCCGTTTGAGTGCTGGGAAAAGGTCGGATATTGATCGATTTTTCGATTATAAAAAACTCAAATATGTAGAGGAAAGCCTCCGCTTAAAGCGGAGGCTTTCAGTTTAATCTTCTTCTGCCAGATTTATTATCTTCACATCAAGCCTCTCGGCGTATTTGAGGACGGTCATAGCACCTCCGTTTTTGCCTTCTTCCACATAAGCGATAAGCATATCGGCGTTTTCGACTAACCACCTGTTACGTTTGGTTATAGCGGATTTCGGGTGTGTGCTTCGGTCGAGGGGATATAGTATCTCGTCGTAATATTTTTTGTAATACTCATCATCTTTCATAGGATAAGGCTCTACAAGGATAAGGCAGTTGTTTTCATGTCCGAGAGCCTTTTGAGCTTTTTTGACGGCAGATGCAGCAAAAATATCGAAGTCACCGTTTCTGCCCATTAAAAATTCAACGTATTCCTCGTGTCTCAATCTATCTTTTATTATTTCGTCGAGCTTTTCACAAATGGGTTTTGCGTTATATATCTCTCTGTGACCGATAAATGCTATCCTGCATATCTCCATACCGCCCCCCAAAAAATAAAAAAGTGCGCCTACCGAAGCAAGCGCACAAAAACGCAAACTCCAATAGTCGCCAAACTAATCATTGCAAAATAGGTATAACCCATTGAACAAGGCGGAATTTGCATTTTATCAAATTCTAACCTTATCCAATACGAAAAAAGATATACCTATCCCTTGAAGGAAATTTATACCTACCTTGCAATATTCGACTAGTTTGGCATAATTATTATACCATGTTTGGAGTTATTTGTCAACGCATAAAAAATATTATGTGTGTTTCGTGAAAACCATTGTTTTTTTCGGGACGCCGAGGACGTCGTCCCCTACGGTGCGGGGGGGACGGAATGATTTTCAAACAATGCGGCTTTGTGTCATCCTGAGCGAAGTCGAAGTTTGGGGGAGGCTGTGCCGAGCCAAAACCAAGAGACGATGCCCGAATGGGCACGGCTCGCAGGGATCTCCAAAGCCTTACCGAAGGCTTTATAAATAGAAAGAATATATAATATCATAGTGGCATAGTAGATTCCGACACTCCGTGTCGCCTACCTTTCGTCAGGTTCGACTACGCAAACGATCCACAGGATCGTTTGCTCCGCTCAGAATGACACGGGAG
>JAGBTY010000018.1 GCA_017631085.1 Clostridia bacterium | reverse complement strand
TTATTTGATAGTCGAATATAGCCTCAAGCAGCTCCCCCTTTTCTTCAAGCGACAGTCTTTCTATCTGATTTGCGTATGATGTATATAAAACAAAGCTCTTACGTTTGCTATCATTTTTTGGGGTCATATATCTTATTATTCTTCCTTTCTTTCGGTTTGCTTTTTACAGTCATCTTAATTCTACCATAAAAAAGAAAGAACACCGTCTCATACAGTCTCACTCAATCTCAAATTTATAAATAAAATTTTCGCATACCTTCCGCTGTGAACGAGGCGTTATCCACTGTTTTTTGCGGGACGCCGAGGACGTCGTCCCCTACGGTGATGGGATAAATTTTTCGCATACCTCGCGCCGTAAACGAGGGGGTATGCGATTTTTTTCGGACGACCGATGGTCGCCCCTACGGCGATGGAAAAATTTTTGCCTTTTGTGACGGGACGCCGAGGACGTCGTCCCCTACAAAAATTCGTTTTCTTTTATCGTAAATTGGGCGTCCCGTATGTTACCTCGCCTGTCCGAAAAAAAAAAAAGAGAACAAGGCATATCGCCCTGCTCTCTTTTTTATCATTTTCCGCTCGTGCTATCCTTCGGTATGAGCGGTCTTATATTATTATCAATAATTACCTGCCGGGTGGGATCCGCCGTATCCCAGATCGACAGATTCGCTCTTCGAATCGCTGCTGACACTGTCATCGCTGTTATTATCTTTAATTGCCGGGTGGAATTCGTCGTATCCCGGATCGACAGATTCGCTCGTCGAATCGCTGCTGACACTGTCATCGCCCTTATTATCACTGTCGTTCATGTCAGGCTTCATTGCGGCGCCCGGACCATCGTTTACGTCAGGGATCATTTCGGTACCCGGACCCATGCTTTCTTCCTTATCCTCATCCATGATAATATCCTTTGCATCGGGTGTGGTTACCTTGGTCGTGCCGTAATTGGAGAATGCATACTTCATGGTGACATTATGTCCCATAAGGTCCTGCTCTACACGACAGTAGACGCACTTTCCGTCCTTGAACTTCATTTCAATATTAAGCTTTTCTCCATCAGCTTCAAAGTTCTCTATAATATAGCTTCCGCTTTCATTGTCATAGGTAAAGTCGTCAAGCTCAATAGGCATATCCATAAGAGGATAGGTCATAGCAGAAGAATATCCGTCGGTATTCTTTATCCATTTTTTTGTAACCATATCATAGATACAGTATACTTCGCTTCCGTCTATGTTAAATAATGCATCGGCTGAAAACAAGGTGTCTCCACAGTAGGTGTACTCCTCGTAAGAGTCGCCTGCTACCTTAACAACAAGCTTATTGGGCATGTTTGCTTCGCCATCGTACATACCCTCCATTTCCAAAACAACGGTGAAATTGGTAAAGCCCTCGTTCATCTGCTGGAAATCGCTCTCGGTTATCTCCTCGCCCTTGACCTTTTCCATATCGGAAATATCGGGCATCTTGTCATCGTTCGTTCCCGAACTACCGTCGCTTTCACTGTCGTCGCCACCGTTGCCGTCGCCCTTATCCGAGCTTCCGTCCTCGACGCCAAAGATATCACCCATGTCGCAAGAAGCGAGCATTGCGGTACACATACAAAGAATGAGAAGTAATGCTAAAAGTTTTTTCATTTTCTTCACCTCAAAAAGTATTTTTGGTCTACATTTATAGTATAGACCTATTTACCCGATTTGTCAAGTAAAAAAGGATTTTTATAAAATATTTGTAATAAACTCGGGGGGATACAAGATAAGCTCTGTTATAAATACCACCGCGCACGCCGACACGGCGACCGTAAAGAGCTTCTTGCCGAGAAAGGCAAGTACTATGGCAACGACCAGCGCCGCCAGAGCCGATATCATGGAATTTGTGGCTGTAAGTATGGCGGGAAAGGTCATTACCGCAAGAGTCACGTAAGGAACATAGAAAAGGAAGGAACGCACCGTCTTGTTCTTTATATCCCGTCTTATAAGTGTAAGAGGCAGGACTCTTATGAGATAGGTGATACCCGCCATGCAGGCTATGTAGATATAAATATTATGCTCCATCGCCATTCTCCTCCTTTACGGGAAAGATAAGGGCTGCGGCAAGAGATATGAGCACGGTGAGAATGATTATCCGCACTCCACCTGATATATCTCTGACGTAGGGTAGCTTTTCAGCCGCAAAGCTGAAAATAAAGGAGATTACCACAAGAGCCGCAACTATCTTGTCCTCTCTTGCCTTTGGCACGAATACCGAAATAAACATTCCGTAAAGTCCCACACCGAGAGCGCCGAGAAGCCTTGTAGGAAGTATATCTCCAAGGACAGCTCCTACGAAAGTACCCGAGGTCCAGCCTGCCGTTGCCACAATGAACGCGCCGTATGTAAAATAAGGAGACAGCCTTCCGTTTACCGCCACCGATGCCCCGAATATCTCGTCTGTGACCGTAAATCCGAGAAGCAGTCTCTCACCGAAGGTAGTCCTTGGCTCAAGCTTCTGACTTAAAGAGGCAGACATGAGAAGATATCTCGCGTTTGCTATGGCTTCCATAAGGATCACCTCAAGATATGCGGCATTCAGCGAAATAAGTGTAAATCCTATATGCTCACCTGCCGACGCGTTTATCAAAAGACTTGTCAGCGCCGCCTGCCACGAGGCGATATTCGCGTTTTTTGCTGCAATGCCAAGAGCCATTGAGACGGCAAAATACCCCGCTGATATGGGGATACCGACCCTCATGCCCATAAGAAACCATTGCCGTTTAGTTCGTGTTGTCATCAATGATACCTCCGGGTATTTTTTGAGCCATTTGCGATGGGAGAGGAATGCTTCCCGATTTGACCGTTCTTCTGTAATCGGCGGGAGACATGCCCATCTGCTTACGGAAGGCTCGGTTAAAGGTCCTTATGGTGTTGAACCCAACCGCTCCGCTTATCTCGGTTATTGAAAGGGTAGATCTTGAAAGATAAGTACAGGCATTTGATACCCGAAGGGAGTTTATGTAATCGTTAAAGCCCATCTTAAGCTCCTGACTTATTATGTGAGATATGTAATATTTGCTGATATGAAGCTCACGCTCAAGAAGCGATAGCGAGAGATTTTCGCTTGAATTGTTTATGCAGTATTTAAGTATAGTACCGAATACCCGTCCGTCGCCCAATTTCGCATCTTTAAGCTCGAGCCGATTGACGACAAGTGAAAACAGAGCAATAAGATACCCCTTAAGCACAAGAGAACGGTATGGAAATTGCTTGTAATAGGTATCGGCTATCCTGTCTGTTATCTCGACGATCTCCTTGTTTGACGGTGACGACTTTATAAGATTTGATACGGGAAGCTTTGATGCGAATAGCGGTGCGAGCTCGCCTAACATATCGGGGTTTACGATAAAGAGAGCGTACTCCAAGTCCTTTGAATCCTCGAATATGTGTACCTGATTCGGAAATGAGATTATTATATCTCCCTCCTGGGCGGTGTATTTTACGCTGTCAATGACCGCTGTTGCATATCCCTTAAATATGACAGCCATTTCTATATGATAATGAAGGTGAGGAAGACAGTCGAGAGGGCATGGAAAAAAGCGAGAATCCCTGAATTCAAGCTCGTTTGGTTTATTTTCATAAAAAACGTTCATATTGTCCTCCGAAAAGTTTTTTATCCGAGTGATATTGTACCACAATATTTGTCTTATGACAACCTTATTTCGCGAAAAATTCTGATAATTTTTCCAAAACGCGTAAAAATCCACCCTCCCGCGTCAACCGCATTGCGTAAAATTTATTCTTTCTCTGTGCGCGGGACGCCGAGGACGTCGTCCCCTACAATCAAATAAGGAAAACCTGCAAAAAATAATGGATAACCCCTCGTTCACGGCGAGAGGTTTGCATGAAATCCCCCCCATCACCGTAGGGGCGACCATCGGTCGTCCGTTTTATCTCATTTTTGGGTGGACGTGCAATGCACGCCCCTACAAAAAGAAAACGAATTTTTGTAGGGGACGACG